>NZ_JBQEQC010000017.1:0-159265 GCF_052044195.1 Variovorax sp. 22077 | reverse complement strand
CCAGCCGCTTCAACAACACAAGGCCGTCAGTAGCGAAGCCCTCGAGTATATGACATTTCCGGGCGTGCGCAAGATGCTCGTGAAAGAATCTTGGATCACCGTCACCACGTGCCTCCTCTACATATCTACATATATAGGGGAGGGCCAGTGCCCCCAAGAGCCCCCGACATCCCCTCCTCCGATAATCCGCGCCACATGGCACTCATCACACTCCTCGACGCGCAACTCGCGTTCGGTCACGTCCCGCTGCTGGATCATGCGGACTTCTCACTTCTCGAATCGGAGCGCGTCGGCCTGATCGGCCGCAATGGCGCAGGCAAGTCTTCACTGCTCAAGATACTGGGCGGCCTGGAGAAGACGGACGACGGCACGCTCCAGCTGCAGCAGAACCTGCGCGTGGCCTACGTCGCCCAGGAGCCCGCGCTCGACATGGACTCGGACGTCTTCACCGCCGCCAGCCAGGGCCTGGCCCCCGTCATCGCCCTGCGCGATCTCTATCTGTCCGGTGCCGAAGGCCTGGACCTCGACGCGCTCCAGTCGCAGATCGAAGCCTTCGACGCCTGGAACTGGGAGCAGCGCGTGGAGGAAACGCTGCATCGCCTGCACCTCGATCGCGACGCGCGCGTCGGCTCGCTCTCCGGCGGCACCCGCAAGCGCGTGGCCCTCGCCCAGGCACTGGTGGCGGCTCCGGACGTCCTCCTGCTGGACGAACCCACCAACCACCTGGACCTCGACTCCATCGAGTGGCTCGAGCAGCTGCTGATCGACTTCAAGGGCAGCGTCGTCACCGTCACCCATGACCGCAGCTTCCTGAACCGCGTGGCGACCCGTATCGTCGAGCTGGACCGGGGCAAGCTCGGCTCGTATCCCGGCAACTTCGAGCAGTACCTCGCCCAGAAGGAAGAGCAGCTCGCCCAGGAGGCGGTGATCAACGCCAAGGCCGACAAGCTCCTGGCCCAAGAGGAAATCTGGATCCGCAAGGGCGTCGAGGCGCGCCGCACCCGCAGCCAGAGCCGCATCACGCGCCTGCAGGAATTGCGTGCCAGCCACGCCGCCCGCCGGAACGTGCAAGGCAGCGTCAACATGGACGTGGCCTCGGGCCAGGCCAGCGGCAAGATCGTGGCCGAGCTGACCGACGCCACCAAGTCTTTCGGCGAGAAGACCGTGATCCGCAAGTTCAGCGGCACCATCCTGCGCGGCGACAAGGTCGGCCTGCTCGGCCCCAACGGCGCGGGCAAGACCACCCTGCTGAAGCTGATCCTCGGCGAGATCGAGCCCGACGGCGGCAAGATCCGCCGCGGCACCAACCTGCAGGTGGCGTACTTCGACCAGATGCGCGACAAGCTCGACCTCGACGCCACGCTGGAGGACTTCATCAGCCCCGGCAGCGAGTGGATCGAGATCGGCTCGCAGAGAAAGCACGTCAAGAGCTACCTCTCAGACTTCCTCTTCTCCCCCGCGCGCGCCAACTCCCCCGTGCGTTCGCTCAGCGGCGGCGAGCGCAACCGGCTGCTGCTGGCGCGCCTGTTCGCCCGTCCGGCCAACGTGCTGGTGCTCGACGAGCCGACCAACGACCTGGACATCGACACGCTCGAGCTGCTCGAGAACCTGCTTCAGGACTACGACGGCACCGTGTTCCTCGTGAGCCACGACCGCACCTTCCTCGACAACGTGGTCACCAGCACCATCGCGTACGAAGGCGACGGCAGCTGGCGCGAGTACGAAGGCAGCGTGCAGGACTGGCTGACCCAGTCGAAGCGCGCCCGCGAGATCGCGGCGCAGCGCCTGGCTGCCGCCGCGCCGCCGCCGGCTCCTGCGCCCGCTCCTGCCGCCGAACCGGCCGCCCCGAAGGCGGCGGCGACCGGCGTGCGCAGGAAGCTCTCGTACAAGGAGCAGCGCGAGCTCGACGCCCTGCCCGCCCAGATCGAGGCCCTCGAAGCCGAGCAGAAGCGCATCACCGAGATGCTGGAGCTCGACGGCGGCGCCATCTATGCCACCGACTCCTCGCGCGCGGCGGAGCTGGCGCAGCGCCACGCCCAGATCGACGACGAGCTTCTCGCCGCGATGGAGCGCCAGGAAGAACTCGCAGCCGGCCGCTGACATCCGCCCGAGCCGGCCGTCCGACGCCCGGCGGGCCCGGACTAGGCTATATATGCGGCACCCTCTCTCCGAGCCCCGGGAAAGCAGCCGCATGTCCTCCTCCTTCCAGACGTTCCTCCGCCGATCCTCGGCCCTGCTCGCGCTGATGATCCTCGGCGCCTGCGCGCAACTGCCGCAGAACGTCGACCGCCCGGTTTCGACAGCCATCGCCGCGCCCGCCACCGGCACCGCGCTGGCCGACCTGGTGCAGCAGCGCCGGCAGGCCGACAAGGCCGGCTACGAATCGGGCTTCCTGCTGCTGGGCGGTCCGCAGGCCGCCTACGGCAGCCGCCTCGCGCTGATCGAGGGCGCGCAGAAGACGCTGGACCTGCAGTACTACGCCATCCACGCCGACGCCAGCACCGGCCGCCTGGTGCGCGGCCTGAGGGCGGCCGCCGAGCGCGGCGTGCGCGTGCGCGTGCTGCTCGACGACTTCCACTCCACCGGCCGCGATGCGCTGGTGCTGGGCCTGGCCTTCGTCCCCAACATCCAGATGCGGCTGTTCAACCCGCTGGCGGGCTCGCGCGACTCCTCCTTCAGCCGGCTGCTCAACTCGATCGACGACGCCTCGCGCATCCAGCAGCGCATGCACAACAAGCTGTTCCTGGCCGACAACGTGCTGGGCGTGACGGGCGGGCGCAACCTGGGCGACGCCTACTTCGGCAACGCGACCAACGGCAACTTCGTCGATGTCGACGTGCTGGCCGCCGGCCCCATCGTGCAGGACCTCTCGCGCAGTTTCGACAGCTACTGGAACAACGAGCGCGCCTACCCGGTGCAGTCGCTGGTCACGCGGGAGGAACTCCAGGCCATGCGCGACCGCGCGCGAGCGGCCGACCAGGAACTGGCCGACGAATCGACCCGTCGGCAGGAAGGCGAAGGCCCGCCCACCGCCGAGCAGCGCGCCCGCGCCTGGGACGAGAAGCCGCTGGACCTGCGCACCGCCACCTTCGTCTGGGCGCCGGCGGTGATGCTGGCCGACAAGCCCGGAAAGATCCCCGCCGACTCCGGCCCCGGCAGCACCAAGGCGCCCGGCCTCGTCGTGAGCCGGCTCGACGACAAGCCCGGCACCTCCCGCGGCGCGGCCTCGCTGGAAGCCGCCTCCGACATCGCCGCCAACGGCGACACCGTGGTCGAGGGCCTGCTGCACCTGATCGGCCAGGCGCGAACCGACCTGACCATCATCTCGCCCTACTTCGTACCCGGGAAGGACATGCTCCAGGCCTTCTCGGCCGCCCGCGGCCGCGGCGTGCGCATCCGCGTGCTGACCAACTCGCTGGCTTCCAACGACGCCCCGGTGGCACACGTGGGCTATGCGCGCCACCGCGAGGAACTGCTGAAGATGGGCATCGAGCTCTACGAGCTGCGCAGCGAGCAGGCGAGCTTCGGCACCGTGTTCGGCGGCTCCACGGGAAGCAGCGGCGGGAGCACGGGCATCTCGGGCGAATCGCGTGCGATGCTGCACTCCAAGGTGCTGGTGATGGACGGCCGGCTGCTGGTGGTGGGCTCGATGAACCTCGACCTGCGATCGCAGCTGCAGAACACCGAGATCGCACTGCTGATCCGAAGCAACGAGCTCTCGCGCGCCGCGTCGGAGCAGATCGAGCGCGGCATGCGCGAGCGCTCGTGGCACGTCGAGCTGGTCGACGGCTCGCTGGTGTGGCGCGCCCCCCAGGGCAGCGGCCTGAAGGACGCCACCACCGAGCCCGACGCCGGCGCCATGCTGCGGCTGATGCTCAAGCTCTTCGGGCCGCTGGCGCCCGACCAGCTGCTCTGAGAGCGGAAGCGGCGCCGGTCAGTGCTTGTGCTGGTGCGCAGCGCCGCCGGCATCCGCGCCTTCGGGCGCGCCCACCGGCAGCGTCACGTCCAGCGTGGTCTTGGCACCCTTGGCGTCCTGGAAGCTCAGCGTCATCGGCACGGTCGCGCCCTTCGCCAGCGCGCCCTTCAGGTCCATCATCATCACGTGGTAGCCGCCGGGCTTGAGCTCGACGGTCTGGCCCGCGGGCAGGTCGAGGCCGCTCGAGAGCTCGCGCATCTTCATGGTGTCGCCCTCCATCTTCATCTCGTGCACTTCGGCGACGCCGGCGGCCGGCGTGGAGATGCTCACCAGCTTCGCGCCGGTGGGCGAGGTCAGCTTCATGAAGGCGCCGGTGCCGCTCTGGCCCGGCACCGACTGGCGCACCCAGCCGTCGCGCACGTCGACCGTGGCCACGCCCTGCGCCACCACGTCGAGCTTCGCGGCCGGGCTCTTCAGGCCGGCGGTGGAACTGCCCGAGGCCGGCACCTCGGCCCAGTCGGCTGCGCCCACGTCGCAGGTCTGCAACACCTTGAACCACAGCGTGCCCGGCGTGGACGGCACCTTGCCGCGCAGCACGAACTCGGCGCGCTCGCTGCCGGGCAGCGCGTTCCCGGGCGTCTCGGCGGTCCAGCGGACTTCGCCTTCGCCATCCTTCGCGCCCTTCTGCACGTCGAGCTTCCAGCCCTTGCGCGCCTGCGCGTCGCTCAGGATGAAGCCCTTGGGCAGGCGCACGGCCAGGCCGGTGGTGGCCTTGGCGCCTTCGCAGGCGTGGCCGACGCGGAAGGCGGCGTCGTAGTCGCTGCCGACGGTCACGCCGCCCGGACGCAGCGTGACGTGCGCCACCGCGGCGCCCATGCCGGCCAGCATGGCGCAGGCAGCAGCGGTGGTCCTGAGGATGGCCAGCGGAATCTTGTTCGTCATGTCGTTTGGTCCTTGCAGTTGGAATGGAAAAGTCAAAGGTCGAACTTGAGCTCGGCCACGTAGGTGCGCTGCGGGTACGGGTGGAAGGCCCAGTACTTGTTGTTGTTCAGGTTGTCGATGCCGAAGGAGGCGCTCCACTGGCGGTCGATCCGGTAGCGTATGCGCGCATCGACCACGAAGAACTTCGAGAAGCCCATGTACGCGAAGCCGTTGGGGTCGCTGTTGTCGAGGGTGCCGTACTGCCTGCCGCTGTAGCGCGCGCCCACGGTGTAGCTCCAGCGGTCGTCCGGCCGGTAGGTGGCCAGCAGCGTGGCGCGCACCCTGGGCACGCGCGGCTGGTCGTGGCCGACGCTGGCGGGGAAGCCGCCGTTGGCGGTGATCTTCGAGCGGGTGAGCGTGAGGCTGCCGCTCAGGTCCAGCCCGCGCACGCCCACGTCGGACGCGTTCAACGCCACCTCCAGCCCGCGCGTGCGGATGACGTCGACGTTCTGCACCGTGCTCACCAGGTTGTTGAGCGCCTGGGTGTAGAGCGCGTCCTTCGTGTTCTCGAAGAAGAGCGTGGTGCGCAGCACGCCGTCGAGCCCCCAGCCCTTGAGGTCGCGCTCGGCGGTGAGCTCGGTGGTCCACGAGCGCTCGGGCCGCAGGTTGGGGTTGGTGTTGACGATGCGGTTGCCGTCGATGGAGCCCTGGTAGAGCTCGCTCACGGTGGGCATGCGCACCGCGCGGCCGGTCGAGGCCTTGAGCAGCCAGTCGGAGGTGGCCTGCCAGGCGACTGCCGCCTTTGGCGAGTCGTAGCTGTTCTTGCGCGGCGAAAAGTTCAGCAGCGTGCTGGCGTTGCCGAGCTGGCCGCCGTAAGCCTCCCAGCGCTCATGGCGCAGTCCGAGCGTGGTCTTCCAATCTTTCGCGAAGCGCCAGGTGTCCTGCACGTAGAGCGACTGCAGCCGGGTGTTGCCGTTGAAGGCCGAGAACGGCGAGACGGGCGAGCCGCCGATCCAGTCGAGCGTGTTGCCGACGCTGGTGCGAAGCCGCGCCGTGTCCTGCTGGAAGCCGAAGTCGACCACGTGCGCGCCCACGCCCTCGGCCGAGCCGGTGGGCCGCCAGGTGCCGGCGGCCTTGAAGGTGCTCCAGCCGGTGCCGCCCATGTCGGTGGTGCGGCCCGGGCCGCCGCTGAAGGCGCCGGGCAGCGGCGTGGTGGGCGTGCGCGAGGTGTCTCGCGAATAGTCGTACAGGCTCGCGGCAACCTCCCAGTCGAACACGCCGCCGGTGTGGCTCTTCACCGAAAGGCCGTGCATGTAGTGCGTGAGCGCGGTTTCGGTGGGCGCGAGCGCAGCGCTGGGCGAATCGAGGTTGTAGGCGCGCCCGCCGATGTTCACCCGCCCGCCGTACACCGGCCGACCGAGGGCGTCGCGCAGCCAGGTGTCGACTCCGCCGTGCGTGGTGTTGTTCCACGCGCCGAGCGTGTAGGTGGCGCGCACCGTGGGCGAGAAGTCGTAGGCCAGCTTGAGCTTGGCCTGCTCCTGCGTGGTGTCGTAGATGGTGGAGCCGCCGACCAGCCACCAGGGCTGGTTCGACGGGTTCAGCCCGCCCACCGCGCCGGTCACCGGCGTGCCCGCGTTGCCGATCGTGCCGGCGCTGACGAGCCGGTTGCCGAACACCAGCGCCTGCCCCTTGCTGTGCGTGCGCGATGCGCTGAGCCACCACGACCAGTCGCCGCTGCGGCTGCCCAGCGACAGGTCGAGCTGCTGGCCGGCCGGCGAGGAGTGGCTGTTGTACAGGTCGAAGTTCGAGACGAAGCCGCTGAGCTTGACGTGCGCCTCGAACTTGGTGGGCATGCGCGTGACGTAGTCGACCACCGCGCCCACCGAGTTGCCCGGGTACGCGGCCGAGAACGGCCCGTAGAGCACGTCGACGCGCTCGATCTCTTCCGGCGACACCATGCCCCAGCGCGGCGCGTAGGTGGCGCCGTTGCCCAGCGGGTTCGACAGCATGATGCCGTCGGCATAGACCATCGAACGCGCGCTGTTGCCGGTGCCCGAGGCGCGCGTGGCCAGCACGGCGTGGTTGAAGTCGCCGATGTAGCGCTTGCGCACGACCAGGCTCGGCAGGTACTTCAGCGCGTCCTCGCTGTCGGTGGCGTTGACGGTCTCGACGATCTGCTCGTGCGTCACGCCTTCGATGGTGGTGGGGATCTGCGCGGGCAGCGAGGTCGGCCGCCCGCCGGTCACGGTGATGGTGTTCAGCGTGCGGCCGCCGGGGCCGCCTTCGGCGGTGTCGGCCGGCTGCGCCTGTTGCGCCAGCGCGGGCGCGCCAAGGGGAAATGCCATGGCGATCGCCAGGGCGCGGGAATGCTTTTTCAAGAGGAACCTTCTCCACGGAGCTTCAAGCCGGACGGGCCGGACGGGCCGGACGGGCCGGACGGGCCGGACAAGCCGCGCACGCGCTTCGGGCGCGCGTGCACGGCTACGGTTTCGAGAGCGTCAGGAGAAGGTCGGAGGCCCGCGCGCCGGCAGCGGCGCCGCGGTGGCCGCGGCAAGGCGCGCGGCGGGGATGGGCTGGACCACGCGGCCCAGCGGCAGGGGAAGATCGAAGGCCGGGGCTGCCATGGCCGGCGGCGGAGCGCCGGTCAGCACGCACAGCGGGCAGTCCATGTGCGAGGCGCCCATTTCCTTGACGCCGTCCTCGGTGTGGACCACCACCTTGATGGAGCCCGCGGCGGAGCACACGAGCTCCATGGCCTGCGGGTTCACCAGCGGCGACGCCACCGCCACGCCCAGCGACATCACGAACCACAGCAGCACCCATCGACCGGCGAGGACGATGGAGCGGGTGGATCGGTGCAGCGCGTGCATGGCGGCCGCGATTATCGGCGCACTTTGCCCTTGGCGGCAGGGGCAGCGGCCTTGGAGGGCGCAGCCTTGCCGGTGGCCTTGGCCGGCGCGCGGGCCCCGCCCCTGGATGCGGCGGGTGCCGCCTTGGCGGACTTTCCGCCCCTTGCGGCAGCCGCGGGAGCCGCCTTTCCGCGCTGGCCCTTGACCGCCTTGCCGCCGCGCACGGCCCTGGGCGCCGGCGACGGCGCAGCGAGCGCGGGCATCGGCTGCGCGGTCTGCTCCTGTGCGCTGGTGAGCACCGGCGTCACGGTGAAGCCCCGCGCCGCCATCAGCGTGGGCAGCCCCTGCGGGCCGATCATGTGCAGCGCACCGACCGCGGCGAACACGCCCTTGCCGCCGGCATGCAGGCGCTCGATGCCGTCGGCGAGGTTCGGGTTGCGGTCGTCGAGCAGACGCTTGAGCAGCCGCTGCTCGGCGGGCGTGTTGAGGCAGTCGCACCACTCGGAATAGCGGGACAGCCGGGCCGCGTCGCTGCGGGCCCAGACCTCGGCCAGCTCCTTGATCTGGCCGCGCAGCTTGCCCGATTCGAGCTCGTCGAGCGCCGCGTCGACCTGCTCGGCCTCCTCGGCTTCTGAGCTGCCCGTCAGCACCTTGAGCTGGTCTTCCGCATTCTCGAGCGCCACGATGGGCTTGTTGCCGTTGCGCGCCGCGACGGCGAGCGTCTCGTCCACGCCGAATTCGGGATAGAGGCCGTCGACGCGCCCCACCAGCCCGGCCAGCGCCGTGACCTGCAGGATCGGCTGCAGCTTCGACAGCGAGCCCGGCGGCACGCAGGCCTCGCTGTTCTGGCGCTCGAGCCGGCGGGCACGCTCGCCGCTGAGCATGCGGGCCAGCAGCTCGGGGTCGGCGGGCCGGGCCATGGCGCGGGCGGTGGCTTCGTCGCGCATGTCGAGTTCGAGCGCGACGGTGTCGCTCTGCGCCAGCGCCTTCTGGATGGTGGGGCCGGGCCGCACCCAGTCGCCGCGGCCGATGTGGATGGTGCCGTAGAGCCACGAGGTGCGCCCGTCGCGCTCGATGCGCCAGAGCACGCCGCGGTCGACGCCGTTGCGCAGGCCGACACCGGGCTTCTCGAGGCTCGCGATGGCGGAAGGCGGGCAGGCGGCCTGGGCCGCCCCGAAGGTGAAGAGGAAAGCGATGCCGCACAGGGGCGCGGCGAGGATCCGGAGTATCCGCAAGGCTTGCTCCACGATGAAAGAAAGTCCGGCATTCTCACAGCACCGCTGCCCATAATCCGAAACCATGCAGAGCATCTTCCACCTTGCCTTTCACGTTCGCGACCTCGACGTCGCCCGCAGCTTCTACGGCGGCGTGCTCGGCTGCCCCGAGGGCCGTAGCACCGACACGTGGGTCGACTTCGACTTCTTCGGCCACCAGATTTCCCTTCACCTGGGAGAACCCTTCGCCACCGCACGCACGGGCCGCGTCGGCGACGTGATGGTGCCCATGCCGCACTTCGGCCTCGCGCTCGCGCTGCCCGACTGGCAGGCGATGGCGCAGCGGCTGGAGGCCGCCGGCACCGAGTTCGTGCTGAAGCCGCAGGTGCGCTTCGAAGGTCAGCCGGGCGAGCAGTGGACGATGTTCTTCCACGACCCGTTCGGCAATCCGATCGAGGTCAAGGGTTTCCGTTCCCTGGACTCCCTCTACGACAAGTAAGCAGATGATCCCGCGCCCGGCAGCCGTCGTCGCTCCCCTCGCGCTGCTGTGCGCCACGCTCGCGCACGCCCAGCTCGACTGCGAGCTCAACGGCCACGGCGTGAACCCCGACAACGGCAGCAGCATCGCGGGCAAGACCGGCCTGCTGCGCTGCAAGGACCGCTCGAGCGGCGAGCTGCAGCGCGAATCGCAGATACAGAACGGCGTGGCGATGGGCCTCGTGCGCATCTACGAGAAGGGCCGGCTCGCCAAGGAGCAGAGCGTCAACGCCAAGGGCAACCTGCAGGGCCGCGCGCGCGAGTTCTCCCCCACCGGCCGCGTGCTGCGCGACGCCACCTACGACGACGGCCAGGAGCGCGGCCTGGTGCGCAGCTTCTACCCAGACGGCAAGCTGCGGCGAGCGATCTTCTATCCCACCTCCGACACCGGCGGCGGCAGCGAGCGCGCCTCGGTCGAGTTCACCGAGCACGGCCAGCTCTCGGCCCTGCGCTGCGCCGACGCGCCCACGCTGGCGCCGGTGGTCGACGACGCCAGGCTCTGCGGCTTCTCGGGCACCGGCCCGTCGCAGGTCGACCTGTTCGACGCGCGCGGCATCCTGCGCTCGCGCCTGTCGTTCGTGTCGGGCAAGCGGGTGCGGGCGCAGAGCTTCTACGACAACGGCAAGCCCTCGTCGCTCGACGAGACCGTGGGCAACCAGCGCACCGAGCAGAGCTTTTCATCGGAAGGCATCAAGCGCCGCGAGACCGCCTTCCTGCTGGTGGAACGCACGAGCATCCGCGTGCGCGAGCAGGCCTTCTCCGAGAAGGGGACGCTGGTGCGCGACCAGCGCTGGAACAGCGCGGGCGAACCCATCGTCGACGACGCCTACTACCTCAACGGCCAGCCGCGCAGCAAGTCGGCCTACAGCGGCAGCGGCGACGCGCGCAGCGTCGAGATCACCGAGTTCTACGACAGCGGCCAGCGCGCCGCGCAGGGCCGCTACGAGATCCAGGGCCGCAACCGGCAGATCCCGGTCGGCACCCACCAGCGCTTCAGCGAGAAGGGCACGCTGCTGGCCGAATCGAGCTTCGACGCCAAGGGCCGCGTCACGCGCGAGCGCGTCTGGGACGAGAACGGCGACCTGCAGCGCGACGACGAAGTCTTCGAAGACGGCTCGCGCAAGGCATATACAAGGTAACGCCCCCAGGCTCCGCGCACTTCATGTCGCTCCTCCACCCCCTACCGGGGGCAACACCTGCGGCCCGGCCAAGCCGGTTCCGCGGTGTTTCGCGAAAAGAGAAGAGCTGCTCCTTGGCGAGCTCAGTCCAGCTTGATTCCTGCCTGCTTGATGATCGGGCCCCAGCGCTTCGACTCGGCGCGCGACAGCGCCGCGAACTGGGCCGGCGTGCCCGGCATCGCTTCCATGCCGAAGTCGTCGAAGCGCTTCTGCACGGCCGGCGTGCCGAAGGCCTTGTTCAGGTCGCCGTTGAGCTTGCTGACCACCGCCGCCGGCAGGTTGGCCGGGCCCAGGATGCCCTGGAACGCGAACACCTCCGTGTTGGGCACGCCCACCTCGGCCAGCGTCGGCACGTTGGGCAGCGGCTTGCTGCGCGCGCCCGAGCCGATGGCCAGCACGCGCACCTTGTTGGTCTGCATGATCGGCAGGCCCGAGGCCAGGTCGAGGAACATGCAGGGCACCTGGCCGCCCATCACGTCGGCCATGGCCGGCGCGGCGCCGCGGTACGGGATGTGGGTGATGAAGGTGCCGGTGCGCACCTTGAACATCTCCATGGCCAGGTGGTGCGGCGAGCCGTTGCCCGGCGAGGCGTAGTTGACCTTGCCGGGGTTGGCCTTCACGTAGGCGAGGAACTCCTTGAAGTCCTTCGCCGGGAAGTCGGGATGCACCACCAGGGCCAGCGGGAACTTGCCGATGGCGCCGATGTAGGTGAAGTCTTTCTCGGGGCTGAAGGGCAGCTTGCTGAACAGGTGCTCGTTGAAGGCCAGCACCGCGTTGTCGGCCGACAGGATCGTGTAGCCGTCGGGCTTGCTCTTGGCGACGATGTCGGCGCCGATGTTGGTCGAGGCGCCGGGGCGGTTGTCCACCACGATCTGCTGGCCCAGCGTCTGGCGCATCGCCTCGGCCAGCACGCGCGCGATCACGTCGGTGCCGCCGCCCGCCGGATAGGGCACGACCCACTTGATGAGCTGTGCGGGGTACTCCTGCGCGCGAGCGAAGGGCGATGCGGCCATTGCGGCGCCGGAGGCGAGCGTGGCGAGAAGGGTGCGGCGATCCATGGAATCAGTCTCCAATCTGCTGGTTGTATGTATGTCGTTCCGGAAATCAGGAAGCGGACAGCGATGGTACGGGCAGAGCCCGCAGCGCGTCGGCCAGTGCGGTGCGGCAGCGCGCCTCGTCGCCGACCTGCTCGAACAGCAGCAGCGCGAGCCGCGCGAGGAACAGCGATTCGCGCTCGGCACCGGCTTCGGTGATGGCGCGCGCGCATTCGGCATAGAGGCGGTCGCGCGCGTCGGGTTGGAGCTGCGATGTGGTCGTCGTCGTCATGCGGAAATCTCCCGGGCCGCGCGGGCCAGTGCGGGTTGCAGGGCGCCAGCCGGCAGGCGATGCCAGCGCGCGGCCACGTGGCCGTCGGGGCGCAGCAGGTAGACCGCGCCGTCCCTTGCACCGAGCGCGTCGAACACGGCGGGCGATGCCTGCGCGTCGGCGCCGTCGACACCCGGGCTCGCGACGCTGCGCACGACGAAGGGCAGCGCGCCCTTGCGCGCCCGTTCGATGTCGGCGGCAGGCAGCGCGACGAGGTCGGGCCGCAGCACCAGCAGCGTGAAGGTGGGCGCGATCCAGTCGGTGAGATGGCCGCGCTCGAGCTGCTGCTCGGGCATCGCCTCGCCCGGCAACGGGCCGGCGGGCAGCGCATCTCCCTCGCTCGATAGCGGCGATGCGGCATAGCGCACCGCCTGCGTCTGGCGCGGGTTGATGAGTTGCGCGATGCCGCGATGCGCCTCCGACAGCGACAGCGCCGCCTCGCGCAGCAGATCGAATCCGCGCGAGGGCGGCGACATGAACTCGGTGCTGCGCATCGCGTTCTCGGCGTTGACGTGGAAGGCCTCGATGCGCTCCTGCGAGTACGAATCGAGCAGCGCCGCGCCGGACAGCCCCTTCGCGACGAAGGCCAGCTTCCATGCGAGGTTGTCCGCGTCGTCGAAGCCGGAGTTGAGCCCGCGCACGCCGAAGATCGGCATGGCATGCGCCGCGTTGCCCGCGAACACGACACGGCCGTGGCGGTAGCTCTCAAGCGTCATCGCGCCGGCGCGATAGACCGAGGTCCACACCGTCTTCCACGGCAGGTGGCCTTCGCCGATGGCGTCGAGGTGGCGCTGCACGAACTCGGCGACGGCTGCCGGCTGCAATGCCTCCTCGGTGCTCTGGCCGGGACGCAGCTGGTAGTCGATGCGCCAGATGTCGTCGGGCTGCCGGTGCATGAGCACGGTCGAGCCGGGGTTCCAGGGCGGGTCGAACCAGGCGCGGCGCTCGGTGGGGTGGCCGCTCTTGAGCTCGATGTCGATGATCACGTAGCGGCCTTCGTAGCCCGTGCCTTCGAGCGCGAGGCCCATCTGCTTGCGCACGAAGCTCTGGCCGCCGTCGCAGGCCGCGAGCCACCGGCCGCGCAGGCGGTAGGCGCCTTCGGCGTTGCGCACGTCGAGCGTCACGCCTTCGTCGTCCTGCGAAAGGCCGCTGAGCTCGGTGCCCCAGCGGATGTCCACGAGCCCCGGCGTGCGCTCGTTGCGGCGCAGGATCTCCTCCAGCAGGTAGTGCTCGGCGTAGTACTGCTCAAGGTTGATCATCGGCGGCAGCTTCTGCCGCTCGTCGTGCGGCATCTCGAAGCGGAACACCTCGGCGGTCTTGTAGAAGCTGCGCCCGCCGGTCCAGGGCAGGCCCTTGTCCATGAAGGCGCTCAACACGCCGAGCCGCTCCATGATCTCCAGGCTGCGGCGCGAGATGCAGGCCGCGCGGCTGCCGACGCACACGGTGTCGTCGGCTTCGAGGATCACGCTGCGCACGCCGTGGTTCGCGAGCCCCAGCGCGAGCGCCATGCCGACCGGGCCGCCGCCCGCGATCACCACCGGATGGCTGGCGGCTTCGACGCCGTCGGGGCCGAGTTCGGGCGTGCGCGGGTCGTAGCGCGTGTAGTGGAAGGCGCCGACCGAAGGCGGCAATCCGGCATCGGCGCCGGGCCTCGGCGGCACGGGGCCGCTGGCGGCATCGCCCAGGGTGGCAGCGGGGGAGTTCGTCATGCGGCGGGATTGTCCCGATGCGCGACGAGCGGCAATGTCATAACTTCGTACGAGGTGTTTACCCGCATGCGCGCCCTCTTCGTCTTCCCTTTCTTCCTCCGTCCCCGGCCATGAGACGCTGGCGCATCCAACCTTCCGAGGACGCCGCGCTGGCCGCGGCCGTGGTCGGCGACGTGCTCTCGGGCGTGGGCACGCCGCTGCTCGCGACCAGCTACCTCAAGGCCATGCAGCGCGTGATGCCGGTGACCTTCTGCACCGTGTTCGTGGTCGATGCGGCCGGGCGCATCGAGCTGGTGTCGGCCGCCAGCAGCTACGGCAGCACGGCGGAGCGCACATCGGAACGCTACGTGGCGCAGCGATTCGACCTGCTCGACCCGAACATGGCCTGGCTCGCAGCGCGCAAGCTGCCCGGGCGCGCACAGCTGTGGATGGGCCACCAGCGTGCCAACGAGGTGGCCGACCCGGTGTACCGCGCCGCCTGCTATGGCGACGTGGGCATCCGCGAGCGCGCGTCGGTGCTGTTGCTGCAGCCCACGGGGCAGCGGGTGGCGGTGAGCTTCTATCGCAGCTTGGCGCAGCCGGAGTTCGGCACGGCCGACTTCGCGCTCATCGAGGCCCATGCCACGCTGCTGGCCGATGCCACCGCGGCGCATGGCCGCAGCGCGGTCGGCGCCCGCAAGGCGGTGGAACCCGCCCTCGCCGAACGGCTGCTGCGCCTGAGCCTGCGCGAGCGCGAGGTCATCGGCCACCTGATGGCCGGCCGCACCGCCAAGGAGGCGGCGCGCGAGATCGGCGTGGAGCTGACGACCGTGCGCACCCACCAGTACCGGGCGTTCCGGCGGCTGGGGATACGGTCGCAGAAGGAGCTGCTGCGCGGCGCGGGGCCGCACTGAGCGTGCAGCCTCAGTCTTCCGGGGTTTCCTCTTCGACCTGCGGCGCCTCGTCGCCGGCCTGCGGCTTGACGAGCGACACCGGCGCATCCTTCGGACGACCCGCGGTGGACACGATCTCCTGGTCGATCGCGCCGAAGATCGAGCGCCCGTCCAGCCCCTTCATCTCGATGCGGATGGTGTCGCCGAACTTCATGAAGTCGGTGTAGGGCTGGCCGGTCTGGATGGTCTCGATGCAGCGCTTCTCGGCGATGCACGAGTAGCCCTTGGGCCACTCCGTCTGGCCGTCCTTCTTCTCGACGCCCTTGTTGCTCACGGTGCCGCTGCCGACGATGCTGCCGGCGCGCACGTTGCGCGTCTTGGCGATGTGGGCGATGAGCTGGCCGAAGTGGAAGGTCATCTCCGGGCCGGCATCGCACATGCCGACCTTGCGGCCGTTCCAGCTGCTTTGCAGCGCGAGGTGCACGCGGCCGTGCTGCCAGGCCTCGCCGAGTTCGTCGAGCGTCACGGCCACGGGGCTGAAGGTGGTGGCGGGCTTGCTCTGGAAGAAGCCGAAGCCCTTGGCCAGCTCGGCCGGAATGAGGTTGCGCAGGCTCACGTCGTTGGCCAGCATCACGAGGCGGATGCCGTCGAGCGCCTGGTCGGGCGTAGCGCCCATGCGCACGTCGCCGGTGATGACGGCGATCTCGGCCTCGAAGTCGATGCCCATGGCCTCGCTGGGCACGATCACGTCGTCGGTCGGGCCGAGGAAGTCGTCGCTGCCGCCCTGGTACATCAGCGGGTCGGTGTAGAAGCTCTCGGGCACCTCGGCGTTGCGCGCCTTGCGCACCAGCTCGACGTGGTTGATGTAGGCCGAGCCGTCGGCCCACTGGTAGGCGCGCGGCAGCGGGGCCATGCACATCGAGGGGTCGAAGGGAAAGGCGTGGCGCGCGCGGCCGGCGTTGAGGTTGGCGTACAGGTCCTGCAGCTGCGGGCTCATGAAGCCCCAGTCGTCCAGCACCTGCTGCAGCCGGTTGGCGATGCCGGTGGCGTAGTGGGCGAGCGTGAGGTCGCGCGAGACGACGACGAGCTGGCCGTCGCGCGAGCCGTCCTTCAGGGTGGCGAGTTTCATGATGCGGTGCGTGCGTGTGGGCTGGAGCGGACCGCCGGCACGGACCGGTCGCCGCTCCCACTTAAACTGGTTGAACGGGCGGCAGTTTACCGAGGTGGTCTTTGGTGAACCTCCGGGCCGGCGCCCCACTCCACATACCGATGCCGACGCTCGTCGCCCCCTCTTCCTCGCCGTCGCTGCCTCCCGGGTTGCCGGGGCGTCCGTCGTGGCGGGCGCTGATCGGGCTGACGCTGCTGGTGGGGCTGGTCCACCTGCTGCTGCTCGGACTGGCGCCGATGGCCATCGGGCCGGAGCCCTCGCCGCTGGCGAACAAGTTCAGCACGCGCACCATCGTGATCGCGCCGCCGGCCGCCGAGGCGCCCGCACCGGCAGCCGCGCCCGCAGAAGCGAAGCCCGCGCCGCCACCGAAGCCCAAGCGGCCGCGCGAAGCCTCGGTGCCCAGGCCGAAGCCGGCACCGAAGCCCGCCCCCGCCGAACCCTCGCCAGAACCTGAGGCAGTAGCGACGCCTGCGCCGGAAACGCCCGACCTGACGGCCCAGGCCGCTACCGATTCAGGAGCGGCAGCACCGCCCGAAGCTGCGGCCAGCGCGCCGGCAGGGGCGACATCGCCTTCCGGCGGCAGCGGAACCGGCACCCAGGCGGCAGCCGGCGGCGAGGCCTCGGGCACCATCGCCGGCACCCAGGCGATGAAGATCCCGGGCTCGGTCACGCTGGACTTCGAGGCCACCGGCCAATCGGGCGCCTCGCCGCAGCGCGGCGTCTTCGGCGAGCTGGTCTGGCTGCAGGACGGCAGCCGCTACGACGGCCGGCTGACGCTCAAGGCGGTGTTCTTCACGCTGCTCAACTGGCACAGCACCGGGCGCATCGGCCCCTCCGGCCTGGAGCCCGAGCGGTATTCCGAAAGCCGCAAGTCGGAGGTGGCCTCGCATTTCGTGCGCGACCAGAACCAGATCGTGTTCAGCAACAACGCGTCCCCCGTGCCGCTGCTGCCCGGCGCGCAGGACCGCATGAGCGTGATGATGCAGCTCGGCGGCCTGCTGGCGGCCAGCCCGCAGCGCTATCCCGCCGGCACCAGGATCTCGGTGCAGACAGTGGGTACCCGGGACGCCGAAGTCTGGGTCTTCGTGGTCGGCGACGAGGAAAAGCTCAGCCTGCCGGCCGGCGAATTCACCGCCCGCAAGCTCACGCGCGACCCGCGCAAGTCCTTCGACCGGAAACTGGAACTGTGGCTGGCTCCGGAGTACGGGTATCTACCCGTGCGGATCAGGCAAACCGAGCCCAACGGGGACTTCGCTGACGCGCAGTTGCGCAAACCCCTGCCTTCGGGCCCGCCAAATTGAGGAGAAAGTCACGCTAACGAAGCGAAAGGAGCCAGGGATAGGCCAATTAGCCAGTTGGTTTTACAGATAGACAACCTATCTTGAAACTGGCGCGTTGATTGCTATCTAACCCCCATGAACGCCATCGACATTCTCACAGGGCCCGCCATGAACATGCTTTATGACTCGGAGTCTTTCGTCGTCGTCCACGTGCAGCCGAACGAAGGCGAAACGCCCGCACAGCCGAACATGCCGGTCCTGGAGCGCCACGGCTTCGAGATCGTGGACAAGCGCTCGGGCAAGGAGGTCTACCTCGACGGCTCCTGGGCAGAACTGTTCCAGCAGCAGATCGCCGCCTGGCAGCTCAACACCCCCACGCAGGAAGAAGTCGAGGACACCCTCGAAGGCTACGCCGAACTGGCGCACACGCCCGTTCTGGTGCACTGAAGCCGCTTCCAGCCCGCCAAGCTCCCTTCGGAGCGACAGAAAGCGCCCCCGCGGGCGCTTTTTTCATGGCCGCGCCGGCCTTGCTGCGTCCTGGCGGTAGATCCACCGGAACATCGGCCCCACGATCAGCAGCACCGCCACCAGCCGGCAGACCTGGAAGGCCGTGACCACCGGCACGCCCAGCTGCAGCACCTTGGCGGTGATCGACATCTCCGCGATGCCGCCCGGCGAGGTGCCCAGGATCATCGTGGCCGGATGCAGCCCGGTCGCCCACGCCAGGAGCCAAGCCACCGCGGCGCAGAGCACCAGCATGCCGAAGGTGCCCAGCACCACCGATCCCAGCCAGCGCGGCGCCGTGTGCAGGAATTCGCGGCTGAAGCGCACGCCCAGGCTCACCGCGATGACCAGCTGCGCCGTGTTCGACATCCAGGCGGGCACGGCCGACAGCGACTGGCCGGCGATGGTGAAGCCCATCGCCACCAGCAGCGGCCCGATGAACCACGGGTTCGTGCGCTTCAGCGCGCGCATCGCCAGGGCGCCGATGCCGGTTGCCGCCGCCAGCAGCGCGAGGCCGCCGGGGTTCACCTCGCGCACGCCGGGCGGGTTGATCTCCAGCCCGTGCAGCCCGCTCCACTGCATCGCGAAAGGGATGGTCACCGTCACCACCACCAGCCGCAGGCTGTGCGCCGCGGCCACGAGGTCGGTGCGCGCGCCGGCCGATTCGGCCATCAGCGTCATCTCCGACGCGCCGCCGATGGCGCCCGAGAAGTAAGTCGTGGCTCTCATGGACTTCGCCGGCACATGCGGCATGCGCTTCGCATGCATCGCGTGCAGCCAGCGGCCGAAGCCCACGCCCAGCAGCAGCGCCCAGGCGATCGCCAGCACGATCGCCCACCACACGCTGGCCACCAGCCCGACGACGTGCGGCGTGAAGTAGAGCCCCAGCGCCGTGCCGATGGTCCACTGCCCCAGGTTGCGCAGCGGCGTGAAGCTCGCGGTGGGCGCGCCCGCGATCGAGGCCAGCGACACCGCCAGCAGCGGGCCGATCATCCAGGGCAGCGGGGTGCGCAGCGCGAGGCAGACGCCCGCGGCAGCGAGCGCGAGCAGCAGCGTGGCCAGCACGCGAACGGGATATCGGGAAAGCACGGACCGGAAGAAGGGACGACAGGGAAAAGCGGCGAAGGACGGCACCGCATGCGTGTGCCGAGGGCATAGTATGGCGCGATGCCTCTTCCGTACCGGCCCGCCCGGGCTTACCGGCTCCCGCTGCTGCTCCCTCTCCTGGCCGCCGTCGCGCTCGCGGGCTGCTCGGCGTTCTCGTCACTCACGGCAACGGGTGCCGATGCGCCCGACGCCCCCGTCGCGCGCCGCGTGGCCGCCCTGCAGCCGCTCGATGCCCTGCTGATCGGCGAGCAGCACGATGCGCCGGAGCACCATGTCATCGAGCGCGAGGCGGTCGAGGCGCTGGCCGCGCGCGGCCACCTCGCCGCGCTGGCGCTGGAGATGGCCGAGGAAGGGCGCAGCACCGCGCAGCTCGGGCCCGCCGCCACCGAGGCGCAGGTGCAGGCCGCGCTCGACTGGAGCGACAAGGCCTGGCCCTGGGCCAGCTACGGCCCCGCCGTGATGGCCGCCGTGCGCGCCGGCGTGCCTGTGGTCGGCGCCAACCTGCCGCGCTCGCGCATGAAGAACGCGATGGCCGACGTCTCGCTCGACGTGCAGCTCAACGGCGAGGCCTTCAGCGCACAGCAGGAGGCGGTGCGCGAGGGCCATTGCCGGATGCTTCCCGAATCCCAGATCGTTCCCATGACGCGCATCCAGGTGGGCCGCGACCGCGCGATGGCGCAGGCCATCGTCAAGGCGCGGAAGCCGGGCCAGACCGTGGTGCTGATCGCCGGCGCCGGCCACGTGGTGCGCACGCTCGGCGTGCCGCAGCACCTGCCCGACGACGTGAAGATCGCCACCGTGCGGCTGCTGGCTGCGCCGGCCTCTGCCGCCGGCCCCCAGACCGGCGACTACGACCGCATCTGGCGCACGCCGTCGCTGCCCGAGAAGGACTACTGCGCCGAGTTCAAGCGCCAGGCCAGACCGCAGCCCAGGACCTGAGCCGAGCTGAAAAGAAAAACGCCGCCGGCCCGAAGGCCCGCGGCGTTTTCTGTCGCCCTGGGAACGGCGCAGCTCAGCGTGAGCTGATCGTCGAGACCGCCGAGTTGCCCGTCGCCGAGGCGGTGATCTGGTTGCCGGTGGTGCGCACCGTGCTGTTGCCCACCGGGCCGGAGATGCCGACGCCGAAGTTCACGCTGGTCACCGTGGCCGTCACCGCGCCGGTGTTGACCTGGTAGTTGCCGATGGCGGCGCTCGGCGCACCGGTGTTCAGCGCCGTCTGCGTCACGCGGTTGGTCGCGCTGTTGCCGAAGGCCTGCGCGGCCAGCGTGTTGCCGGTGACGCCGGCCGTGCTGTTCGGCACGCCCCCGACGGTGCCGTTGAGCGCCACCTGGTAGCTGGTGCCCGTGCTGGCGGCCGTCACCGTGCCCGCGTTGTTCTGGCTGTTGAGGATCGCAGCGCTGGCGCCGACATTCAGCGCCAGCGGAGCACCGACCAGGCTCGACGTGCCCGCCGCGGCCGCGCCGCCGTAGCTGCTGCCCGCGCCCGCTTCCAGCACGTTGGTCGCCGCGTTGCCGCGCGCCAGCGCCGCCGTGGTGTTGCCGTCGAGCGAGACGCTGCTGCCGTTGAGCGGCATCACGCCCGACAGCGTGGCGTTGGCCACCGTGTTCGACGTCGCCGTCACGCCCGCGGTGCTGCCCTGCACGTTGAGGATGCCGGCGCTCGCGCCCTGCGTGGCGCTGCTCGCAACGGTGGCCGTGTTGGTCGCGCGATTGGCGGTCGCTTCGGCGAAGGTGCTGTTGCCCGAGATCGTGAGCGCGCCGTTGGCCAGCGTGGTCGTGGGCGCGGCGTTGTCGTCGTTGTGGATCGAGGTGGCGGCCGTGCTGCTCACGGTCGATGCGGCTGTCTGGCGGTTCGACAGCACATGGTCGCCGCTGGCCGTGATGTTGCCGGAGCCGCCGATCTCGCCGAGCGTCGCCGAGCCCGTAGCGCCCGCCGGCTGGGTGTTGACCGCGCTCACGCTCAGCGTGTTGGCCGCGTCGTTCATCACGCCCAGCGCGGCGTTGCCGTTGCCCGAGAGCCGCACGGTCGAGCCGGTGGAGCCGGCCGGCGCGAAGACCTCGAGCGTGGACGAGGCGGTTACCGCCGCGGTGCCCGACTGGCTCGACTGCAGCGCACTGCGCGCACCCACGTTCGAGCCCGCCAGCGTCACGCTGTTGAGCGCGGTGTTGCCCACGGCCTTGGCGCTCTGGCTGTTGTTCGTCACGCCCAGCGTCGAGGCATTGACGCTGGACAGCGGCGCGGAGTCGATGCCGATGCTGCCGGTTGCGGTGGCCGACACCGCAGCGGCGCCGACCTGCACGTTGGCCAGCGCATGGTCGGCCGAGGCCGCCACGGACGAAGCCGTCCCGCCGGTGGCGGTTGCCGATGCCGGCAGCCCTCCGACGATGGCGCCGCCCTTCACGTCGATGCTGTTGGTCGCGGCGCTGCCGGTGGCTGCGGCGGTGGTGACGTTGCCGTCCAGCGTGGCGCTGCTGCCGGCCAGCGCGGTCGGCCCGGTCAGCGTGAGCCTGGTCGCGTTGTTGGCATTGGCGGTCACGGCCGCGCTGCTGTCCTGCGCGTTCAGCACCGCAGTCTTGGCCGACTGCGATGCGCCGCCGGCCAGCGAGGCTGCGTTGGTCGCGCGGTTGGCCGCCGCTTCCGAATACGTGGTGTTGCCCGAAGCGGTGAAGCTGCTGCTGGCCAGGCCTGCGTTGCCGAGCACCAGGCGGTCCTCGTTGTAGATCGCGGTGTCGGCGGTGCTGGTGACCGAAGCGCCGGCCGATTGGCGGTTCACCAGGACCTGGTCGCCCGCCGCGATGGTGTTGCCCGGCAGCGGGCCCTGGCCGATGAGCGCCGGCGCCGGCAGCGCGCTCGACGTACCACCCGCGACGCCGAGCTTGTTGTCCACGTCGTTGATCACGCCCAGCGCCGTGTTGGCGTTGTTCGACAGCTTCACCGAAGAGCTCGACACCGAGGCCGGCGCGAAGGCCTGCATGAAGGAGCGCGCCTCCACCGCCGCCGCGCTGCCCTGCGAGGACATCAGCGCGGAGCGGGCCGACACGTCGGTGGCCGCGAGCGCGATGGCGTTGCTGCCGGTGTTGGCGACGGCCTTCGCGCTCTGCGTGTTGTTCGAAGCGCTCAGCGTCGAACCCGCGATGACCGCACCCGGCGCCGTGTCCACGCCGAAGGCGGCCGCCACCTTGGAAGAGATGGTCGGGCTGGTCACCAGCTGGATGTTCGAGAGCGCATGGTCGGCCACCGCGCCCGCGATACCGCCGACGCTGGTCGCGCCGGCCAGCGGCAGTCCGTTGGCCAGCGCGATGGTGTTGCCCTTCACGTCGATGCGGTTGGCCGCGGCGTTGCCGGTGGCCGAGCCGCCGGCGGAGTTGCCGTCCACCGTGACCTGCGAGCCCACGATGCTCGCGCCGCCCAGCACGACCTGCACGCCGTCCTTGTTGGTCAGCAGCGCGCCTTCCTGGCCGGTGAGCGAGCTCACTGCCGCGCTGGTCAGCTGCAGGTTCTGCACCGCAGTGGTGGTGGCGACGCCGACAGCATCGACGGCCACGCCGTTGTTCGCGCTGTTGCTGGTCGCACCGGCCAGCGTCGCGTTGCCGGTGGCGGCGATCTTCGAGTCGCTGACCGCGCCGCCGACCGAGATGTTGACCTCGGGCCCGCCGCTGCGCTGCGCCGACACGGAGCCCTGGCCCGACTGCGCGTTCTGCACGCTGAAGGCCGCGTTGGTGGCGAGCGTGTTGCCGGTGAGCGTCGCGCCCGACAGCGACAAGCCGGAGGTGTCGATGTTGTTGCCCGTCACCTTCACCGTGTTGCCGGTGGCGCGGCTGCCGTAGGCCAGCGCCTCGGCCGTGTTGCCCGAGCTGGTGACCGAGCCATCGGCCAGCGTGCCCGTGACCGTGGTGCGCGCCACGACGCCGCCGGCCGCGATGGCCGAGACGCCGGTGCCCGCGCCCGCCACCGCCTGCGTGTTGGTGACGTTGGCCACCGAGGCATTCGCGCCGCTGACGTTGTTGAGGTTCAGCGTCACGCCGCTGGCCGCGTCGTTGCCGTAGGCGGCGGCGACGAAGGCGTTGCCGCTGTTCGCCACGCTCGCGGCGGAGACATTGCCGGCCACCGCGGCCGCGAAGGTGTTGGGCCCGGCGGCTGCGGAATTGACGTTCGCCTGCACCGACTGGTCGTTCAGCACGCCGTAGGCGGCGCTCACCGTCGGCAGCGCGCCGGCCGCGTTGCTGAAGGGCAGACCGCCGAGCGCATCGACGGTGACGCTGGATGCCGGCGTGATGCCAAGGCCGGGCGCCGCCGCCACGTTGCCCGCGTTCACGCCGAGGGTGTTGGCGGCCGAGTTGCCGTAGGAGATGGCACGCTGCAGGTTGTCGGTGAGCGAGGCCGAGCCGCCCGCGAGGTTGCCGTTCACCGTCAGCCGCGCCTCGGGGTTCGAGAGCCCCGCGCCGACGGCGGAGTTCGCGTCGTTCATCTGCACGCTCGCGATGCCCGCGCCCGTGCCCACCGAGTTGCCCGAGAGCGTGAGCGTGTTGGTGGCGCCGCTGCCCAGCGCCACGGCTTCCTGCCGGTTGCCGTCCAGCGACAGCGTGCTGTTGCCCACCGCCGCACCGCCGCCGTTGGCGGTCAGCCAGATCTGCGAGCCGATGTTCGCGGCCGCGACGCCACCGATGCCGCCTGCATAGTTGCCCTGCAGGTTGGTGAGCGTGGCCGAGCCGCTGGCGGACACGCGTCCGTCGGAGTTGGTGCCGCCCGTGAGCGTGGCGTTGCCGGTGCCCAGCGCCACCGTGCCGGCCTGCAGCGCCAGGCTCTGGGTGATCTGGTTGCCCTGCGCGCTGGCCGCCGAGGTGTTGTCGGAAACACTGACCGAGCTGCCCGTGGTCTGGCCCGTGCCGGGCGACTCGCCCGTCTGCGCCGCGATGACCGAAGGCAGCAGCAGCGCGCTGACCGGTGCGTTCAAGTTGGCCTGCTGGTTCGACACCGCGGTGGTGCCGGTGAATGAGGCCGCGTTCTTTCCGGTGGCGATGCTGCTGGAGGCCGTGTTGCCGGCGACGGTGGCCGTGATGCTGTTGTCCGCCAGCGTGACCGCGCTGTTCTTGCTCGACTGCACGCCGGCCAGGATCTGCGCACCCATGGTCTGCGCTACGGTCGTCACGCCGAGGTTGCCCTGGCTGTTGACGATGGCCAGGTCGCTGTTGACGTTGCTGGTCACGCCCGCGCCGTTGTGGATGCTGTTGTTGGCCGCCGCGGCCGCAGTGCCGCTGCCCGCGACGCTCACGTCGTCGACCACGATGCGGTTGCCCGCCACGCCGGCCGTGGCGCCCAGCGCCTCGTTGCCCGTGGCCGCGCTGGAGATCGCGTTGCCCTGCACCGACAGCGACCCCTGCAGCACGTTCGAGCCGCCCGCGGGCGCGCCGCTGACGATGCCCACGACCACCGAGCCGATGTTGGTGGCCGAGCGTGTAGCCAGGATGCCGTTGCCGTTCGCCTGCAGGTTCGCGACCACCGCCGAGCCGGCGAAGGTCGGCGCGCCGCCCGACTGGATCTCGGCCGTGCTGCTGGCGCTGTTGGCCTTGAGCACGGCGGAGATCGAATTGCGCTCCAGCGACGCGGCGGTGGTCAGCGTGTTGCCCGCGTTCGCGGTCAGCATCAGGTCGACCGTGTTGCCCAGCACCGTCGCGCTGGAGCCCGTGCCGGTGGCCGACTGCAGCGAGGTGACGACGATGTTGCCCTTGGCGTCGAAGAGCGGCGCACCCGCCGGGTAGGTCAGCACCGAGGTGCCGGCCTGCGCCGGCGCGGCGACGGCCGCCGCGCCCGAGATCACCGAACTGCCGCTGTTGAGCGTGGTCGTGGCCGAGATGGTGTTGTCTGCGTTGACCACGCTGCCCGACTGCAGCGTGCTCGACTCCGAGGCCAGCTTGCTGCCGGTCACGCTGCTGCCGATGACGCCGGTGTTGGTCGCCACGCCGAGCGTGGCCGCGTTGTTCACCGGCAGGCCGGGTGCAGCCTGGATGCCGTTGCCGAAGCTGTTGCCGGTGGCGGTCGCGCCGATCAGGTTGCCGCTGGTGCTCACCGCCACCGGGTTCGGATTCGACGGCGTGCCGGTGGAGGTCGTGCCCACGGTGGCGCCGGTGATGGTGGCATTGACGTTGGCCGAGTTGGTGGTGCCCGCATTCACCGAGGGCGTGCCGGTGGCGGTGCCGTTGTAGGCGGCGTCCACCGAAGTCTCCGCGGCCTGCGCGCCGGAGGCCGCGGCGATCAGCGCCATCGCGACTGCGGTGCCGATGCTGCTGCGGCTGAACATGGGCGCGCGTGCGGCCCGGCTCTGGATCTTGCGTGCTTTCATGTCGTGACTCCTCGGATGTTGGATGCGTCTGGCTTGGAAAACGGGTGGATGCGCGATGCGTGAATCGCGCCGGGAGCCGGTCAGTCGCCCTTGACGGCGCCGTCGGCAGAAGAAGAAGCGGAAGAAGCTGAAGGGGACGAAGGCGCTGCCCCGCCGACGACCGGACTGCCGATGCGCAGCTTGGCGATCTCCTGCAGGCCCGGGCCGTCGCGGTGGATCGAGGTGTCGGCCGCGTCGGGCCGCCAGGTGATGCTGATGGCGCCCGGTGCCACGCCGCGGTTCGCCAGCGCCGAGGTGACGGCCGCGATGCGCTGGTCGGTGAGCTCGTCGCGCTTGCGGGCGTCCCAGTTCTCGGTGTCGCGCGCCACCAGCACGATGTCGGTCGTGCCCTTCTTGGCAGCGCCGGCGATCTGGTCGATGAGCGCGAGCGAGGCGCCGCCCAGCGTGGTCGCGCCGAAGTCGAAGGGCACCTGCGTCGCCGTGCCCGTGAGGCGCGCACCGCCCGCACCGCCGGCATTGACCGCTACGCTGCCCTGCGCCACCGGCGAGGTGACGGCCGCGCCGCCCGTCGCGGCATCGCCCGGGTTGTCGACCTTGCGCAGCTCGGCCGCGGGCGTGAGCGGAATGGGCTCGCCGCCGCCGGGACGCATCGTCATGCAGGGCCGGTGGTCGACCTGCGTGACGGCGGCCATGAGGCGCACCACGCCCTCTTCCAATGCGGCGCGCACGCCCATCTGCACGGGCTCCTGGCCCTTGGCGCCGATGTCCACGTCGTACAGCTTGCTGCCGAAGAAGCGGAACACGTTCAGGCCCACTTCGTAGCCGTTGAACTGCTTGGTGAGGCTCACCGTGCGCACCACCATCAGCGACTTGGTGTCGACGATGCGCAGGTCGATGCTCACCGACTGGCTGAAGGTGCGCGCCTTCACGCCCACCTGGTTCACGCCGAACTCCGCGCCGCCGGAGTTGATGTTGTAGTTGAGCTCGGTGATGCCGCCCACGATGAAGTAGTCGGACTTGTTGATGGTCCCGCCGAAGTACGGCAGCCACGGCACGTTCTGCCCGCCGTTGGGTCCGCCGAGCTGGTGCGTGCGGCCGTCACCGAGCTGGCGGCGATCGGCGTACGCGAGCTCGCGCTCTGCGATCACCGGGTCGAAGCGCTCGGCGATGCTCACCGCGCCGCCGAGCTTGCCGAGTGCCGAATACACCATCAGCGCGCCGCCCTGCGTGATGGCGTTGCCTTCGTTGATGCTGTACTTGCCGGTGTAGTCCTTCACGTCGCCCACGCCGATGATCACCGGCGGGCGCCGCGTGGCGGCGATGTGGTCGGCGTAGCAGGCGAGCACCGCCTCCATCGGCGTGACGTTGTCGCGCACCGAGGGCCCGAGCACCACCGGCGCCTCGTTCGGTGCGAAGCGCTGCTGCGGCGCGGAGACGCAGCCCGCGAGCGCCAGCGTGGCGACGGCGGCTGCAAGAACAAATGCGCGGCGGATGCGATGCTGCATGACTCGCTCCCGCTCAGTTGAGCACGCCGAAGGCGCAGGCCGAGCTGCCGCCCACGCTCGCGGTCTGCGCACCGGTGTTGCCCTGCGCCGAGTTCAGCGCCTGGTTGGCCGCGCCCTGCACCTGCGAGCTGGTGCCGCCGACGATGCCCGATGCGACCGCGCCCGAATTGGCCTGCGAGGTGCCCACCGTCGCACCGCCCAGCGTGCCCACCGCGGTGCGGCTGTCGTTGCCCGATGCGTTCGATGTGGCGCCTGCCGTGCTCGGCGAATTCGCGACCGTGCTGTTGTTGCCGTCGTTGCCGGTGGAGCTGGCCGAGACGTTGCAGTTGTACTGGCGGCCGATGTAGTTGTTCGTGTTGTAGACCGGTGCCGAGTAGTAGCCGCTCTTCTGCTTGCGGATCATGTCCTGGATCGCGGCCTGGTTGACCTTGTCGGTGCTGGTCTGGAATTGCCATGCGGCGTTCTCGCCGACGTTGTTGGCGTGCGCAGCCAGAGGCACGCACAGCAGTGCCCAAAGAAATACGCGTTGCATGACGATCCCTTTTCTCGAAAACGCCCCCGCTGGATTCACGGGTGCTGCGTTTCGCGAAGGGATGCTAGGGACCGGCTGCCGTGGCCGGTATCCCTGGAACCGGTAGGCGGCATCCCGCGAACCGGTAGAAATAACGAAGAAGGGAAAGGCCGTGCGATCGCCGCGAAACACGCAGGCAGGCAGCGCGCACGACGGCGCGCTCATTCGCGCGGCACGGGCTGGCTAGTCGCCGAACCAGAGCAGCAGCCAGACGCTGACCGAACCAAGAACCACCGTCATCAGCACGACCTCACCGGTCGTGGGCAACGGCCTGTCCATCCAGCGTTCGATGTTTTTCGACATCCTCGTCCCCCGGTCTTGGAATGGGGGCGCAGCGTGATGCAATCGCGCGCTTTTGTCAAAGCAGCAGAAATACTTCTTGCCATCTTGCGCACTCGATCAGGCAGTCGAAGGATTCAGAAAGACAGCTGCATCGTTTCCGGCCACCCGGCCTTTTCGTCGACGCGCGCATCGGCCGCCGGCAGCGCGCCTTCATGCTCCAGCAGGCGCTGCTTGCGCAGGCCCCCGCCCGCGTAGCCCTTGAGCTGGCCGTTCCTGCCGATCACGCGATGGCACGGCACGACGATGCTGACGGGGTTCGATCCGTTGGCCGCGCCGATGTCGATGGCCGCGCGCGGATCGTCGAAGCCCAGATGTCTCGCGAGCTCGCCATAGCTGGTGGTGCGGCCCGCCGGAATGCGGCGCAGCGCGGCCCACACCTTGCGCTGCAGTGCATCGCCGAGCGTGGCAACGGGCAGCGCGTCGATGGCGGCGAGGTCGCCTTCGAAGTAGCGGCGCAGGGCATCGGCCACCGCATGCGGCGCGACGATGCCTTCGGCCAGTTCGATCGGGTCTTCGTGCAGCTGGCGCAGGAGACGGTGCAGGCGGGCGCGATGGTCCGCGAAGTCCAGCGCATGGATCGCGCCGGTGTCGTCGGTGACGAGAAGAAGCTCGCCCAGCGGCGAGGCAAGGCGGCTGAGTTGCAGCTCGAGCATGATCGTGTCCTTCAAAAGCAAAGGCAAAGACAAAGGCGGTGGGGCCGCGAACATTCACATGCTGCGCGTTCCCCGCCGCCTTCACCGGCCGTATCCGGACATCGATCTGCGGCTTCCGCCGCAAGGCCTTTCAGCGTTCGTTCAGGCGTGCGCCTTGATCGAGTCGGCCAGCGTGTTCACCAGCGTGTCGATGTGCGACTTCTCGACGATGTACGGCGGCGCGATCACCAGCACGTCGCCCGCGGGCCGCACCAGCGCGCCCTTGTGGAAGCAGTCGAGGAAGATCTCGTAGGCGCGCTTGCCCGGCGTGCCCGCGATGGGCGCGAGCTCCACCGCCGCGGCGAGGCCGAGGCTGCGGATGCTGATGACGTTGGGCAGGCCCTTGAGCGTGCCGTGGAATGCGTCACCCAGCACCTTGCCCATTTCGCCGGCGCGCGCGAAGAGGTTCTCCTGCTTGAACAGATCGAGCGTGGCGATGGCCGCGGCGCATGCCACGGGGTGGCCCGAGTAGGTGTAGCCGTGGAAGAACTCGACCACGTGCTCGGGTGCGTCGGTCTTCATCATCGCGTCGTAGAGCTTGTCGCGGCAGATCACGCCGCCCAGCGGGATGACGCCGTTGGTCACGCACTTGGCGAAGTTCAGCATGTCGGGCACCACGCCGAAGTAGTCGGACGCGAAGTTGGTGCCCATGCGGCCGAAGCCGGTGATGACCTCGTCGAAGATCAGCAGGATGCCGTGCTTGTCGCAGATCTCGCGCAGGCGCTTGAGGTAGCCCTTGGGCGGGAGGTACCAGCCGGCCGAGCCCGCCACCGGCTCCACGATGATCGCGGCCACGTTGCTCGGGTCGTGCAGCGGCAGGATGCGCGTCTCGAGCTCGACCAGCGGGTCCTCGGCCCACACCGGCTCCTCGTTGTGGATGTAGGCGTGGTTCACCGGGTCGTGGATGAAGCGCATGTGGTCCACTCGCGGCAGGAAGGCCGAGCCGAACACCTTGCGGTTGCCCGGGATGCCGCCCACCGACATGCCGCCGAAGCCCACGCCGTGGTATCCCTTCTCGCGGCCGATGAACACGTTGCGGTGGCCCTCGCCGCGCGCGCGGTGGTAGGCCAGCGCCACCTTCATCGAGGTGTCGGCGGCCTCGGAGCCCGAGTTGCAGAACAGCACCTTGTTGAGGTCGCCGGGGGCGAGCGAGGCGATCATCTCGGCCGCCTTGAAGGCCTTGTCGTTGCTCACCTGGAAGGCGGTGGCGTAGTCGAGCGTGTCGAGCTGCTTCTTGATCGCCTCGTTGATCGGCTTGCGGTTGTGGCCCGCGCCCACGCACCACAGCGACGAGATGCCGTCGATCACCTTGCGGCCGTCGTGGGTGGTGAACTCCATGCCGTCGGCCGCGACGAACACGCGCGGGTCCTTGCGGAAATGACGGTTGGGGGTGAAGGGCAACCACTGGTTGTCCATGTTGAAGTCCTGGTAGGCCATGTCTCGCTCCTGCGGTTGGGGGATCTGGGAGGGGAAAATCGCGATTCTGGCACCCCTGCGACAATCCCACCCCTGGATCCGGATAACCCCAGGCTTGCCGACCCCATGCGGCCGACAGTCCCCTCAACGGGAGCGCGGCCCGGCCAGGCCGGACATGCGGTATCCCTGGAAAGAAGACCGATGCAGGCAGCGTGGCCGCCTGCGGAGTGATCGAGCAACCGAACTGATATGACAACGAATACGCCCGCCTACATCCTGAACCTCTACTGCCCCGACCGCACGGGCATCGTGCACGCCGTTTCGGGCTTCCTGCTCGAGCGGGGGGCCAACATCGAGGAGGCGGCCCAGTACAACGACCACGACACGGGCCTGTTCTTCATGCGCGTGCGCTTCGCCTGCGGCGCGCACAGCGAGAGCGTGCTGCGCGAGGAGCTCAAGGCCTTCGCCACGGGCTTCGGCATGACGCTGCAGCTGCACGCGGCCGCCGAGCCGATGAAGACGGTGATCATGGTGAGCAAGGAAGGCCACTGCCTCAACGACCTGCTGTTCCGCTGGAAGAGCGGGCTGCTGGCCATCGACGTGCGCGCCATCATCTCGAACCACCGCGACTTCTACCAGCTGGCCGCCAGCTACAACGTGCCCTTCCACCACATCCCGGTGACGGCTGCGACCAAGGCGCAGGCCGAGGCGAAGCAGCTGGAGATCATCGAGGCCGAGGGTGCCGAGCTCGTGGTGCTCGCGCGCTACATGCAGATCCTGAGCGACAACCTGTGCCGCAACCTCTCGGGCCGCGCGATCAACATCCATCACTCGTTCCTTCCCAGCTTCAAGGGCGCCAAGCCCTACTACCAGGCCCACGACCGCGGCGTGAAGCTGATCGGCGCGACCGCCCACTACGTGACGGCCGACCTCGACGAAGGCCCGATCATCGAGCAGGACGTGGCCCGCGCGGACCACACCGACACGGTGGAGGACCTCACGGCCCGCGGCCGCGACACCGAAAGCCAGGTGCTGGCCCGCGCGGTGAAGTGGCACAGCGAACACCGCGTGCTGCTGAACGGGCACCGGACGGTGGTGTTCCGCTGAACTTCCATCCGGGAAGACCCGCCGTCAGGCGGGTGTAGCATCCTCGCGCCAGAAAAAGAGGAGAAGGCGCGATGGGACGTTGGATCGGTAGGGTGTTGCTGGCCGTGCTTGCGGCCGGCCTGTTCGGGTGCTCGGCCAGCGGGCCCCGGTTCTCGGAGATGGCGGGCAGCATGCCGTCGCTGGGCGAGAACGAAGGGCGGATCTACTTCTATCGCAACTCCATCCTGGGTGCGGCAATCCAGCCCGATGTCGCGGTCAACGGCCAGGTGGTGGGCACGTCGCGACCCAACAGCTTCTTCTACATCGACCGGCCGGCCGGTACCTATCGGGCCAGTGCCCGGACCGAAGCCGAAGGCACGATCGACGTCGTGCTGCGGCCGAAGCAGACAGCCTATGTCTTGATGAGCATCAGCATGGGCCTGCTCGTCGGACGACCGGAGTTCCAACGTGTTTCCGAGGCCGAGGGCCGAAAGGAACTTCAGTCCCTGGCCTATGACGATGCCTTTGCTTCCGCACGGACGGCCAAGGCTTCGACCTCCGTGCCGTCCGCAGGCAATGCGGCGGCCTCAACGCCCCCATCCCCCGCGGCAGTGAGCAAGCCCGTGTCCCCCGCAGCAACTGTGGCCGCCGCGCCTCTCGCATCCGCCCCACCGCCACCGCCGGCGGCAGCCGCGCCAGCGCCATCGCCCGCCGCTCGCCCCCCTGCTCCGGCACCGCCCGAAGCCACGCCCTTTGCCAAGACCTCCTTGAACGATCTGCGGTTGCTCCTGCAGGCCAACCGCTGAGATGCGCGCGATGAAATACCTGTCCTCCCCCGCGCTTGCAGCGATCGCCATCGCGCTGCCCATCCTGACGGCACACGCACAGGATTCGCGCAGCGGCGCAGCACTCCCGCCCGATACACTCTTCGCCCGCGTCTCGCCCAGCGTCTGGGTGGTGCAGGCCAGCGACGCACAAGGCAAGGTGCTCGCCACCGGCAGCGCGGTCGCCACCGGCGCGGGCACCGCGGTCACCAGCTGCCAGTTGCTCGCGAAGGCCGGCTCGGTGACGCTGAAGCGCGACAACGTGAGCTACGGTGCAGCGCTGGCGCTGCCCGATGTGGAGCGCGATCTGTGCCAGCTGCGCATTCCGAACCTGCCCGCTGCCGTCGCCGAAGTAGCGCCGGCGAATGCACTGCAGGTTGGCATGCCGCTGTACGTGATCGGCGCCCCCCGAGGCAGGGAACTGACGCTGGGCATCGGCATGCTGGGCGGCATCCGCCGGAACGCAGCGGGCGAACTCGAAGCCCTGCAGTTGACCGCGGCAGCCGAGTCAGGGCTTGGCGGCGCGGGGGTCTTCGACGCACAAGGCCGCCTCGTGGGCTTGCTGCCGGCCTCGGCAGCCGGCACGGCAGCCGCGAACCTCGCCATGCCGGCGTCCTGGATTGCGCAGCTGCCAGAGCGCGGCAAGCGGGCGATCGAGCGGCTGGCGTCCCTGCCAGCCACAGCCTCAGGCAACTCCGGCACTGCGGCCACTGTCGCCAGCCAGGCAGGTGCAGTGGCGGGCCGGCCAAGCGTCATCGAATACCAGCTGTACGACCGCCTCACCAACACCTACCGCAAGGTGGTCTACAGGATCGACCCATCGACCGACGAGCAGATCAGCTTCAACAGCGGTGGCTGGGTGGAAAAGCCGAGCGGCGAAGTCGTCAGCGTCACGTCGGCCATCGCAGGCGAATTCGATTCGGTCATGCCCCCAGGCGGCTGGACCAGGGAGAACCTCAAGGAAGAAGCCGCCTGGAGAGCCCGCTACAACTCCACGCTGGGCGGCTCGCGCTCCAACATGGACCTGAACGCGACCGTGATGGAAGACACGGCGCTGACCATCGGCGGCAGGGAATTCAAGGTCGTGCGCATCGAATACAAGGGATATACGCAACGCTTCCCGAACGCGGGCGCCGTGGTCGGCAACCAGTATGGCCGCTATCTTGCGAACGTCTGGTTCTCGCCGGAACTCAAGCGCGTGGTGCGTTTCGAGGCGGAAACACGCGGCGGCGCGGGGCCGGCCGCATTCCAGGTACGCGAAACCCTAGAGCTGGTCAGCATCCGCTAGAAAGCTTGATGCGGCGCGGCCGCCTCGCAAGGCAGCCCCGCGCGTCGGTGGCGTCAGTTGCGATACGGATTGTTCGGCCGGCGGTCGTAGCGGTTCGGCACGCCATCGCCGTCACGGTCCCAGCGGCCTGCGTTGTAGACCCAGCGGCCGCCGTCCTGGCGCCACTCCGGCGGACGGTAGGCGTAACCCGGGCGGGCACGGACCCAGCCGCCGCGGATCCACACATGGCGGCCGCCGCGCCACTCGTAGTGCCCCGGCGCCCACACGTAGCCGCGGCGCGGCGGCGGAACGCGTTCATAGCGCGGCGGGGGCGGAGGCACCTGGATGGTGACCACCGGTTGTGCCTGCGCAGCCGTCGGAACGGTCAGTGCGCCCACCGAGAGAAGCGATGCAGCGCCGACGGAAAGAGCCAATGCGAGTTTTTTCATGAAGGACTCCTCATGAGTTGTTGGAGGAGCCTTCATGCTGCCGAGCCGTTGTGAACCTCCTGTAAGCCGCGCGCGAAGTCTTGTGTAAAGCTGTGACGCGCGTTTGGGGCCTTTTCGGCTCTTGCTAGCGCTCACTCACTCGTGCGCAAGAACCGTTGAAAGCTCATTCCTGCAGCTCGTGCAGGTCGATGACCGAGGCCATGGCCGCATGGCCGGCCTTGTTGGGATGCAGGTGGTCGCCCGAATCGAACAGCGGGTTCAGCGCCTGCGGATCGGCTGGGTCGCGCAGCGCGGCATCGAAGTCGATCACGCCGTCGATGTCCTGCTTGCCGCGGATCCAGCGGTTGACGGCCTCGCGCATGGCCTCGCTCGATTCGCTCCAGTAGGGGGTGTTCCTGAAGGGCGGCACTGTGCCGATCAGCACCTTCACGCCCTTGGCCCGCGCCTGCTTCACGAGCTGCTGCAGCCCCTCGGTGATGCGCTCGGCCGTCGGCATGTCGCGCGGCTTCAGCTCGGCGCCCGGCACCTTGGCGAACATCGCGCGGCCGATGTCGTTGGTGCCCAGCAGGATGATCGCGTGCGTCACGCCGCTCTGCTTGAGCACGTCGAGCTCGAAGCGCGAGAGCCCGCTGGGCCCGATGCCGTCGGCCAGCAGGCGGTTGCCGCCGATGCCCAGGTTGAGCACCGCGACGTCCTGCCCGCCGGGCTGGGTGTCGCGCAGGCGGGTGGCGAGCATGTCGGGATACGAACCCAGCGTGGCCTCCGCGCCGCCCGCGGTGATCGAGTCGCCGAAGGCCACGACGGTGCGGATCGACTTGGTCGTGAGCACGTCCAGCCCCGTCACGATCTGGTTGAACGATAGCGGCACGGGGTCCTGCAGCTTCGCCGCCTTCACTACGTTGCCGGGCGCCATCCATGTCGTGCCCGGCTCCTGCAGGGCGACGGTGGCGAAGGGCGCGCCGCGATCGAAGAAGGCGCTCACGATCACGGTCTGGCCCGCCTGCACCGCGAGATCGACGCCGTCGCTCCACACCTCGGCGCCTGGCGCGATGGTGACGCTGGTCCGCCCGCCGAAGCGCAGCTCGCGCAGGGTGGCCGGCGAGAAGGCTTCGGCGCCGGTGCCACGCGCCGCGCTCGCGGCGGCGATGCGCAGCGGCGCCTTGCCGAAGCGGTTGGAGAAACGGATGCGAACACGCTCGCCGTCGAGCGACAGTTCCACCTTCTGGCGGAGCGTGCGCCCGCGCAGATCATTGCCCGCTGGAGACGAGTACTTGGCGCCGCCCGGGCTCATGGCAAGCTCGGCGAAGTCGAGAGGCGCCACGGCCCAGCTCGCGACCCAATGCGCCTCCGCAGGCTGGCGCGGACGCCCGTCGGGCGTGACGGCCTGGACGCCGACGGCAAGCAGGGCAAGGAGGAAGGCAGCCACCCAGTGCGCGACGGCCACGTCGCGGAGGCGGGCTGCCCATCGGGAGACCAGATTCATGCGCGCAAAGCGGCCCAGTGTACGGAGCCACTGTTCCCCCGCGCGTGACGAGGTCTAAAGCCCGGTTACCAGGTGTCTACGTACGCAACCGCCGGCCCTTGCGCCTTCGTGGCCGACGACAGCCCACGCACCAGCCAGGTGCGCGTATCGGCCGGGTCGATCACCGCGTCGATCTCCAGCGTCTGCGCCATGTGGATGGCCTCGCCGTTCTCGTACTGCTGCGCCACCAGCTTCTTGAAGAGCGCATCGCGCTCGGCGCCCTCGGATGCGGCGGCCAGCTCCTTGCGGAAACCCAGCCGCACGGCGCCTTCGAGGCCCATCGCCCCGAACTCGCCCGTGGGCCATGCCACGGTGAAGACCGGCGCATCGAAGCCGCCCGCCGTCATCGCCTGCGCACCGAGGCCATAGCCCTTGCGCAGCACCACCGCGAAGAATGGCACGCGCAGGTGCGAGGCCACCATGAACATGCGGCACACGTGGCGCACCTGCGCCTGCGCCTCGATCTCGGGCCCGACCATGAAGCCCGGCGTGTCGCACAACGAAACAATTGGCAGGCCGTGCGCGTTGCACAGCTGCATGAAGCGCGCGGACTTGTCGGCCGCCTCCACGTCGATCGCGCCGCCCAGGTGATGCGGGTTGTTGGCCATCAGCCCGACCGGCCTGCCCTCGATGCGCGCGAGCGCGGTGACGATGCCCGCGCCGAAGCCCGCGCGCAGTTCGAGCAGCGAGCCGGTGTCGGCCACGCCGCGCATCGCGGCGCGCACGTCGTACACGCGCAGCCGGTTCTCGGGCACCACATGACGCAGCGTGCGCGGGTCGGCGCACTGCCAGTCGGAGGTCGCGCCCTGGAAGTACGAGAGGTACTGCTTCGCCGCGGCCACCGCGGCGGCCTCGTCCTCCACGAGGATGTCGATCACGCCGTTGCGCGACTGCACGCCGCTCGGCCCGATCTGCTCCGGCGCGAAGGTGCCGAGCCCGCCGCCCTCGATCATCGCGGGGCCGCTCATGCCGATGTTGCTGCCCCTGGTGGCGATGATCACGTCGGCGCAGCCCAGCAGCGCCGCATTGCCCGCAAAGCAGCGCCCATGCACGATGCCCACCACGGGCACCTTGCCCGACAGCGCCGCGAACTGGCTGAAGGTGTGGTTGTTGAGGCCGGCCACGATGGGCATGTCGGTGTCGCCAGGCCGTCCGCCGCCGCCTTCGGCGAACAGCACCACCGGCAGCTTCAGCTGATGCGCCACCGCCAGCAGCCGGTCGGTCTTGTGGTGGTTGCGCATGCCCTGCGTGCCGGCCAGCACGGTGTAGTCGTAGGCCAGCACCGCGCAGCGCGAAGCCTCGGGCCCGAACTGCTTCGCGTTGACGCTGCCCAGCCCGGTGACCATGCCGTCTGCGGGCGTGTTGGCGATGAGGTCTTCCAGCGTGCGGCGGCGCGTCTGCGCGGCGATGGCGAGCGCGCCGTACTCGATGAAGTTGGCTGGGTCGGACGCGGTGTCGCACAGGTCCGCGATGTTCTCGCGCGCGGTGCGCCCGCCCTGCGCATGGCGCTTGTCGACGGCCGCCTTGCGGTTGGCGTCGAGCGTGTAGGCATGGCGGTCGATCACCTTCCGAAGGTCGGGGCGGATAGTGTCCAGGTCCTGCTCCGCGCGGGCTTCCGCCTGCACGGCCTGCGCATCGACGGCCTCGAGCTTCACCAGCGACTGCCCTTCGACGAGATAGTCGCCGGGCGCCGCCAGCAATGCCACCACGCGGCCGGCCACGGGCGCGTGCAGCAGGTGCTCCATCTTCATCGCCTCGAGCACGCCGAGCTGCGCGCCCACCGGCAGCACGTCGCCCACCTCGACCTCGAACTGCACGAGGCGCGCGGGCATCGGGGCCTTGACGGTCAATTCGTCCGATCCGTCGTCGGCGGCAACGGGCAGCGGCTCCGCGGACGCAGCCGCGGTCTTTCGCACCTGCTTCTCGAAGGCCGAGGCAGCGGCGAGCAGATCGCCCAGGTGCGCCTCCACGAAGCGCGTGTGCACCGCCTGCGCGGCGAACTCGGGCCGCGCAGCGATGGCGCGCAGCAGCAGCAGGTTGGTGGCGATGCCCTCGATGTGGCATTCGTCGAGCGCGCGCAGCGAGCGGCGCAGCGCGTCCTCGAAGCGCGGCGAGGGCGAATGCACGATGAGCTTGGCCAGCAGCGTGTCGTAGTGCGGCGAAGGCGCGAGGCCCGCGTAGCCGTGCGTGTCCACGCGCACGCCGGGGCCCGCCGGCAGGTCGAAGCGCGCGAGCGTGCCGCCCGAGGGCCGCGCATTGCCCTGCGCGTCGAGCGTCTCGGCGTTGATGCGCCACTGCACCGCGAAGCCGCGCTGCGGCGCCGTGCGATCTGCCTCCACGCCGAGTTCGCCGAGCAGCTGGCCAGCGGCCACGGCGATCTGCAGCTGCACCAGGTCCAGCCCCGTCACCGCCTCCGTCACGGTGTGCTCGACCTGCAGGCGCGGATTGGCTTCGATGAACACGAAGGGCAGCGTCGCCGACGCCGCGTCGACCAGGAACTCGAAGGTGCCGAGGCCGCGGTAGCCCACCGCCTTGGCCATGCGCAGTGCGGCCTGCGTGACCTGCGCGCGCAAGGCCTCGGGCAGCGAGGGACTGGGCGCGATCTCCACCAGCTTCTGGAAGCGCCGCTGCAGCGTGCATTCGCGCTCGCCGAGGCTGGCCACGGACTTGCCGTCGCCGATCACCTGCACCTCGATGTGCCTCGCGTTCAGCATCAGCCGCTCGACGTACACCCCCTCGATGCCGAACGCCGCCTTCGCCTCGGACATGCAGCGCGCATGCGCCTCGGGCAGCTCCTGCGCGTTCAGCACCGCGCGCATGCCGCGCCCGCCGCCGCCGCCGATGGCCTTGACCATCACGCCCGCGCCCTGCGCCTGCTGCCCGGCGAAGAAGGCCTGCGCCTGCGCGAGCGTCACGGCGCTGGCGCTGCCGGGCATCACCGGCACGTCGCATTGCGTGGCGAGTTCGCGCGCGCGTGCCTTGTCGCCGAACAGGCCGAGCTGCTCGGGCGTGGGGCCGATGAAGACCAGGCCCGCATCCGCGCAGGCCCGCGCGAAATCGGCGCGCTCGCTGAGGAAGCCGTAGCCGGGATGCACCGCATCGCAGCCCTGCGCCTTCGCCACCTCGATCAGTGCGGCGGCATCGAGGTATGCGGAAGGGCCGGTGGCATCGAGCGCCACCGCGGTATCGGCCAGCTGCACATGCAGTGCGGGGGCATCGTCGCGCGCATGCACCGCCACGCTTGCAATGCCCAGGTCGCGCAGCGCACGCACCAGGCGCACCGCGATCTCGCCGCGGTTGGCAATCAGAACTTTGGAGAACAGCAAACGGAACCTCTCAGCTTTTGTCTTTGAGCAGGCGGCGCAGCACCTTGCCCGCACCGGTGGTGGGCAGCGCGTCGATGAAGCTCACCGCGCGCGGCGCCTTGTAGCTCGCCATGTTGTCGCGCGCCCAGGCGACGAGCGCATCGGCTTCGAGCGCGGCGCCGGGCTTGCGCACGATGAAGGCCTTCACCACCTCGCCCTTCTCCGCGTCGGGCTGGCCGATCACCGCCGCCTGCGCCACCGCCGGATGCTTGATGAGGATGGTTTCGACCTCCTCGGGGAACACGCTGTAGCCCGAGACCTTGATCATCTCCTTGAAGCGGCCGATGAAGGTGAGGTAGCCGTCGGCGTCGATCCTGCCCATGTCGCCCGTGTGCACCCAGCCGTTGCGCAGCGTGGCGGCGGTGGCCTCGGGCTTGTTCCAGTAGCCCTTGAAGGTGCCGGGGCTGGTGAGCACGATCTCGCCGACCTCGCCCGCAGGCAGGTCGGCCTGCGTGTCCGCATCGACGATGCGGATCTTCACGCCCGGCACCGCGACGCCCTGCGTGCCCCAGCGCGGCGCATGGTGCGGCGTGTAGGTGTCGCAGGTGTGGGTCTCGCTCAGGCCGTAGGCGGCCTCGAAGGAAGTACAGTTGGGCGCATGCGAGCGCCACTGCAGCGCCAGTGGCTCGGTGAAGGCGATGCCGAAGCTGGTCACCGGGTTCATCTTCAGGCTGCGCAGGTCGAAGCCGGCGATGTCCGGCACCTGCATGCAGGCCACGTTCATCGGCGCGATGCTGTACCACCAGCTCACCTTGTACGCCGCGATGGCCTGCAGCGCGGCACGCGGGTCGAAGCGGTGCAGCAGCACCGAGGCGGCACCGCTGAGCACCGGCACGTTGACGCCCATCAGCATGCCGGCGATGTGATAGAGCGGCGCGATGGACAGCAGCACGTCGGCGGGCCCCACGCCGTTGCAGTCGGCTGCCGCGCGCGTCTTGAAGAGCGCGTTGCCGTAGCTCAGCATCGCCCCCTTGGGCAGGCCGGTGGTGCCCGATGTGTAGGTCATGAGCGCCACGTCGTCCATGTCGATGGCCACCGGCTGCGGTTTCGCGTCGGCGCGCATCACGGCGAGGAAGTCTTCGCAGCCTTCGGGCACGCTGCGTTCCGTCTTGCGTTCGGCGGCCAGCTCCGCCGGCAGGTCGAGCGTGGGTTCGGCCGGCAGCAGGTCGGCGTAGTGCACCACGAACACGTGCTCCAGCGAACTTCCGGGCTGCACCTTGCGCACCACCGGCAGCAGCGGCGCGGCCGCGACGATCACACGCGCCTTCAGGTCGTTGACCTGGTAGGCCAGCTCGTGCTCCTTGTTGAGCGGCCCGCTCGGGCAGACGATGGCGCCGATCTTCTGGATGCCGAAGTGCGCCACCAGGTACTGCGGGCAGTTGTTGAGGAAGAGCACCACCGGCTCGCCCTTTTTCACCCCCAGCGCCTGCAGCCGCGCGGCGAAGGCGTCGCTGGCGCGGTCGAGCGCGCTCCAGCTCGTGGTGTGGCCGTACCAGATGCAGGCGGGGCTGTCGCCGCGCTCTCGCGCGTGGGTGCGCAGGTACTCGTGCAGGGGCTGCTGCGGGCGGTCGGGCAATGTCTCCATGGCGTCACTTTCTCAGGGTTATCGATAGCAGCCCGCGAGGGGCTGGCGCTTGCCAATGGTGCATGGTGCACGAACAATCCTACCCATGGGTATAACTTCCGCGACACGGCAAAAACCCTCTGGCTCTGCAGACCAGAGCAGCGTCACGGCGCAGCCGCACCTTCCGCAGGGCACGGGCCGGCAGCGCGCGGCCACGCAGGGCACCGACCTGCAGCGCGAGCGCATCCTGCAGGCGGCCGCGCAGCTCTTCGCGGCACAGGGCTACGCCAACACCACCATGGCGCAGATCGTGCGCGAGCTGGGCATGACCAAGCCCTTCGTGTACTACTACTTCCGCGACAAGCAGGAGATCTTCGAGACGCTGTCGTGGCGCCCCGCGGTCGACTGCTTCACCGCGCTCGACTTCGCGGCCACCGACCCGCGCCGCGCGAGCGAGAAGGTGCTCGAAGGCCTGGAGCGGCTGATCCGCGCGACCATCTCGCACCACCCGGTGGCCTTCTTCCCGTACCGCGAGCCGCAGGTGTACCGGCCCGAGTACATCGCCGCGCAGAAGAAGCTCGCGCATCACTTCTACGAGCGGCTGTGCCCGCTGCTCGAGGAGGCGCGTGCCGACGGCGACCTCGACTTCACCGAGACCAAGATCACCGCGCTCGCGGCCTGCAGCCTGCCGGGCTTCCTCTACAGCTGGTATCGCCCGGGCGGGCGCCTCTCGCCCGACGAGGTCGTGGCCGAGCTCACCAGGCTGGCAAGCCGCGTGATCGGGCTGCGAACGAAGAACTGAAGACAACACCTCCGGAGACAAAGCACCATGAAGTTCAGGAAAGCGCCACTGGCGCGGATCGCCCTCGCCTGCCTGCTGGCCGCTGCTGGCGCATCGCATGCCCAGCAGGCGACCTACAAGATCGCCTACATCGACCCGCTCTCGGGCCCGTTCGCCAACGTCGGCGAGCTGATGCTGATGCACACGCAGTACGCCATCGAGGACATCAACGCGAAGGGCGGCGTGCTCGGCGGCACGAAGCTGCAGCTGCTGCAGTTCGACAGCAAGCTCTCGGCCCAGGAGAGCCAGAGCGCGCTGCAGGCGGCCATCGACCAGGGCGCGAAGGCCATCGTGACCGGCGGCTCGGGGTCCTCGGTGGTCACGGCGCTGGTGCAGTCGGTGACGCGCTGGAACCAGCGCAACCCGGGCAAGGAGCTGATCGTGCTGAACCACTCCTCCATCGATCCCGAGATGACGGGCAAGGCCTGCAGCTTCTGGCACTTCCAGACCGAGGCCAACACCGCGATGAAGATGAAGGCGCTGGCCAACTACATCAAGAAGACGCCCGACGTGAAGAAGGTGTACCTGCTCAACCAGGACTACGCACACGGCAAGCAATGGGCCAGCTACGGCCGCCAGCTGGTGGGCCTGGCTCGGCCCGACATCCAGTTCGTGGGCGAAACGCTGCACCCGATCGGCCGGGTGAAGGACTTCGCGCCCTACATCGCCAACGTGAAGCAAAGCGGCGCCGACTCGGTCATCACCGGCAACTGGGGCCAGGACATGACGCTGCTGCTGAAGGCGGCGGGCGACGCGGGCTACGACCTGCGCTACTTCAACCACAGCGCGGGCTCGGTGCCGGGCACGGTCACGGCCGTGTCGCAGGCCAGGCTCGGACAGCTGACCTGGGTGGCGGAATGGCACCCGGGCGAGGCCGATACGCCCAAGGTGGACGCACTGGCCAAGGCCTACAAGGCCAAGACGGGCAAGGACTTCCTCGCGCCGCGCATCGACATGACGCCGCGCCTGCTGGCCGCGGCCATCAACAAGGCCGGCTCCACCGACACGGTGAAGGTCGCGCATGCCCTCGAAGACCTGAACTTCGACTCGGTGGTCGGCCCGGTGCGCATGCGTGCCGAAGACCACCAGCTGCTGCTGCCGCAGGTGGTCAACACCATCGTGCCGGTGGACGGCAAGACGGTGAAGACCGGCTGGGAAGGCACCAACTACGGCTTCCGCACCGATGCGGTCTATACCGGCAACGAGCTCGCGCAGGGCACGGAATGCAAGATGGTCCGGCCCTGAGCGATTTCTTCACGACTGCTGAAGAGGGCGGAGGTTTGTAAGGGAAACCCCGTCCTGCCTGCCGCCTGTGCCGTCGGGATACTCCGGCTTCGAAGCCCGGATATCAGAGGCGGGTCCATTCCAAAGGCACAACAAGACCATGGCAGGCAAAAACTCGCTCCACCCGATCCCGCATCCGGCGAAGAAGCCCTTCGTCGGCAACCTGCTGTCCATCGGCTCCGACTCCCCCGTGCTCGACATGTGGAAGATCGCGCAGGACCTGGGCGGCATCTACTGGCTGGACATGCCGGGCATGCCGGTGATCGTGGTGTCGTCGCCCGCGCTGGTGGACGAGCTCTGCGAGGAGGAGCGCTTCGACAAGAGCACGCGCGGCGCCCTGCGCCGGCTGCGCGCCGCTTCCCATGGCCTCTTCACTTCCGACACGCACGAGGAGACCTGGTCGAAGCCGCACAACATCCTGCTGGCCAACTTCAGCCAGCGCGCGATGCAGGCCTACCACCCGATGATGCTGGACATCGCCGGGCAGCTGGTCACCAAGTGGGAGCGCCTGAACTTCGACGAGGAAGTGGACGTGGTGCGCGACATGACCGCGCTCACGCTCGACACCATCGGCCTGTGCGGCTTCGGCTACCGCTTCAATTCCTTCTACCGCGAGGGCTTCCATCCCTTCGTCGACGCGATGGTGCGCACACTGGAGACGGTGCAGAACCGCCGCGGCCTGCCGCTGGAAGAGCTGATGCTGAAGAAGGAGCTCGCACAGCAGCGCAAGGACATCCGCTACATGCACAAGATGGTGGAGGACATCATCGAGGAGCGGCGCGCGAGCGGGGCCGACATCGCCACCAAGCCCGACCTGCTGAGCTACATGATCGCGGGCGTGGACAAGAAGAGCGGCGAGAAGCTCACCGACAAGATGATCCGCGACGAGTGCATCGAATTCCTCATCGCGGGGCACGAGACCACCAGCGGGCTGCTGTCCTTCGCCATCTACTTTCTGCTGAAGAACCCCGAGGCCATGGCCAAGGCGCAGGCCGAGGTCGACAACGTGTTCGGCCCCGACACCACGCAGAAGCCCACCTATGCGCAGGTCAACCGCCTGCAGTACGTGATGCAGGTTCTGAAGGAGTCGCTGCGCCTCTACCCCACCGCGCCTGCGATCTCGATGCGCGCCAAGGAAGAGACGAAGATCGGCGGCCAGTACACGATCAAGAAGAACAACATGGTCATCATGCATGCGCTGGCGCTGCATCGTGACAAGGGCATCTGGGGCGAGGACGCGGACGAATTCAACCCCGAGCACTTCAGCCGCGAGGCCGAGCGCGAGCGTCCGGTGAACGCCTTCAAGCCTTTCGGCAACGGGCAGCGCGCCTGCATCGGGCGGCAGTTCGCGCTGCAGGAGGCGGTGCTCACGCTGGGCATGATCCTGCAGCGCTTCAACCTGGTGGACCACACGGGCTACAAGCTGAAGATCAAGGAAGCGCTCACGATCAAGCCCGAGGGCTTCAGGATCAAGGCGCTGCTGCGCGACCCGGCCACGCGCCCCCGCGGGAACATGAGCGATGCAGCCGCGGCGCCGGTGCAGCCCGCGAAGGCCGCCGAGCGCAAGCCGCAGGCGGCGCGCCACGGCACCTCGCTGCTGGTGCTTCAGGGCTCCAACCTAGGCACCGCCGAAGACCTCGCGCGGCAGCTCGCGGAGGCCGGCGAGATGCGCGGCTTCTCCACGCAGCTGGCCTCGCTCGACGACTATGCCGAGCGGCTGCCAGCCAGCGGCGCGATCGCTATCGTCTGTGCCTCGTACAACGGCGCGGCGCCCGACAACGCGGCCGAGTTCCACCGCTGGCTCGACAAGGCCGACGACTCGCTCAACGGCGTGCGCTTCAGCGTCTTCGGCTGCGGCAACACCGACTGGGCCTCCACCTACCAGGCCGTGCCGCGCCGCATCGACGAGCGGCTGGAAGCACTGGGCGCCGATCGCGTGCATTCGCGCGGCGAGGGCGATGCGCGCGAGGACATGGACGGCGCCTTCCAGGACTGGAGCGATGCGCTGTGGCCCGCACTCTCGAAGGCCTTCGGCATCCAGACGGGCGCCGACACGCCAGCGCAGGGCGAGCCGCTCTACGCGCTGGAGGAGCTGCCGCCGCCGCAGAAGAACGCGATCGTCGATGCGCTGGGTGCGGTGGCGCTGCGGGTGATCGAGAACCGCGAGCTGCAACGCGGCGGCAACGCTGAAGCCGGACGCTCCACGCGTCACGTCGAACTGATGCTGCCCGAGGGCCTGGTCTACCGCGCCGGAGACCACCTGAGCGTGGTGCCGCGCAACGGCCCGGCACAGGTCGAACGCGCGATGGCGCGCTTCGGCTTCGACCGCACGGCCCACGTGCGCCTGCACGCGGCCGCGGGCCGCAAGGCATCGCTGCCGGTGGAACAGGTGATCGCGGTCGACCGGCTGCTGGGCGACTACGTCGAGCTGCAGGATGTGGCCACGCGCAAGCAGATCGCCACGCTGGCGGCGTACACCGAGTGCCCGTTCACGAAACCCAAGCTGGAGGCCCTCTCGGGCAGCGACGACGCCTCGCAGGCGAAGTACAAGGCCGAGGTGCTGCACAAGCGCAAGTCGCTGCTCGACCTGCTGGAGGAGCACCGCGCCTGCCAGGTGCCGTTCGCGGTGTTTCTCGAGATGCTGTCGCCGCTGTCGCCGCGCTACTACTCGATCTCGTCCTCCCCCGCCATGACGCCGGGCCGCTGCAGCGTGACAGTGGGCGTGGTGAGCGGGCCTGCGAAGTCGGGCATCGGCACCTTCGAGGGCGTGTGCTCGAACTTCCTGGCGCGCGCCGAGGCCGGCGACACGGTGCACGGCGTGGTGCGCGAGACCACGGCCGAGGGCTTCAGGCTGCCGGAGGATGCAAGCCGGCCCATCATCATGGTGGGCCCCGGCACCGGCCTCGCGCCGTTCCGCGGCTTCCTGCAGGAACGCGCCGCGCAGGCCGAGGCGGGCACCGCCCTCGGCGAAGCGCTGCTCTTCTTCGGCTGCCGCCATCCCGAGCAGGACTTCATCTACGCCGACGAACTCAAGGCCTGGGCGCATCGCGGCCTGATGAAGCTGCACACCGCCTTCTCGCGCGCCGGCGAGCGCAAGGTCTACGTGCAGGACCTGATCCGCGAGCAGGCTGCCCACGTGTGGAAGCTGCTGGAGGCCGGCGCAGTGGTCTATGTCTGCGGCGACGGCTCGCGCATGGAGCCGGACGTGCGTCGCACGCTCAGCGACCTCGCGCGCGAGCACGGGCACGACAGCGCTGCGTGGATGGACAGGATGATCGCGGACCAGCGCTACGTGCTGGACGTGTGGGCGGGAAGCTGAAGCGGCAGCGGAAGCTCAGGCCTGCAGCGCAGGCGCGAAGGCGTGCAGCGTGCCGCGCACGCACCAGCCGTCGGCGGTCAGCGCCATCACCCTTTCGGAGAGCCCTTCGGACCCGGCAGCCGCCCTGAGCTTTTCGGCGGCGGCGCACATGCGGCCCAGCGCCTCGGCGGCGCCCCGGCTGTCGGTGAAGTAGACGACGTCGCGGCTTGGCACCACCGCGATCAATTCGCCCTCGAAGTCCTGCGCGAGCTGCTCCCACAGGTCGGGCAACAGGAGCATGCAGGCCTCGAAGCCATCTCCCGCGATCAGCGCCTTGTAGCCGCCGAAGTCGCGCGTGCGGACATTGGGCACCACGAGCCGCAGCATGTTGTCGATGGCCAGCTCGTACATCGACTGTGTATCGAGACCCGTCTCCAGCAGGCCTTCGCGCGTCAGCGTGGCGAACCGGGCCGACGTGTCGACCACGAAGCTCACGAGCAGGTCGGAACCCTCGGCAAGGGGAAAGGCCACGGCCTCGTGCGCCTCGCGGCTGCCGCCGAGCGACTCGATCAGGTCGAGCACCGGCCGCATCGCTTCCTCGAGCAGGCCGGCACGCCTGATGCGAGGGTAGACGGGCGGAAGGCTGTGCATGGTGCCGCCATTGTTCGGGGCGCGTGGGAGGAGCCGCAAGTGACGGAAGTCATGCCATCGCGATGGTTTCGCTGCGGGCCGCGGTGATGTCGGAAATGTCCGATCTATCGCAATCTATCGTCTTACTGGTGTTTCAGCCTCGAATTGCTACGATTTGCTTCGTCAGCCAGGAACCCAAGAACACCAGGGAGATTTCATGCCTGTCGGCGCAGCCCAGCTCGCGCGTGTCCTCACTGCTTCCTCGTCCGCGATGCCCACGCTCGGCGATGCGCCGGCGCTGGAGCCCATCGCCATTGTGGGCGACGAGGGCCTCAGCAGCCTGTTTCGCTACACCCTGACGCTGGCCACGCCCGAGCGGCCGGGCTACAACGAGCGCCAGGCCGCCAACGTCGCCATCAAGCAGCTCGTGGGCGAGACGCTCACGGCGCACATCGTGCTCGACGGCCGCCCGGGTTCGGGGCCGCAGCAGCGGCACATCTCCGGGCTGGTCACGCGCGTGCGATTCCTTCGGCTGGAGAACCGGCGCGCGCTCTACGAGGTCGTGATCGAGCCCTGGCTCACGCTGGCCACGCGCACGAGCGACTACCGCATCTTCCAGAACCAGAACGTGCTGGACATCGTCAAGACGGTGCTCGGCAAGTACGGCCTGCCCTTCGACGTCCGTGCCACGCGCAGCTATCCGCCGCGCGAATTCCAGGTGCAGTACGGCGAGAGCGATCACGACTTCATCGCCCGGCTGCTGCACGAATGGGGGCTCTACTACTGCTTCGAGCACGAGGAGAACAGCCACAGGCTGGTCATCGTGGACGAGATGGCCTCGCACCAGCCCTTCGCCCACGAGGGCTACCAGACCATCCCCTTCCATCCGGCAGACGCGACGGTGCGCGAGGAGCACTGCGACCGCTTCAATGCCTGCGAGGAACTGCAGAGCGGCCGCTGGGTGACGGACGACTTCGACTTCATGCGCCCCAAGGCCGAGCTCCAGCAGATCAGCGCCATGCCGCGCAAGACCGCGCAGAACACCTGGGAGCGCTACGGCTGGCCGGGCGACTACGTCGTCGAGTCCGAAGGCGAGCAGCTGGTGCGCACGCGCATGGAAGAGACCGGCAGCCAGGGCGAACTCGCCAGCGGCTCGGGCAATCTGCGTGCGGTGGTGCCCGGCTGCCTGCTGACGCTGGAGCGCCATCCGCAGAACGAATCGAACCGGCAGTACCTGGTCACGCATGCCCATCTGCGGCTGCAGGACGTGGGCGATGCGAGTTCGCAGCAGGAGTTCGAATGCCGCGTCGACTTCGACGTGATACCCGCGAGCAAGGTCTTCCGCCCGCCGACACCGCCGGTGCCCAGGCCGCGCACCACGGGCCCGCAGACCGCCATCGTCACCGGCCCTGCCGGCCGCGAGATCTGGACCGACGAGTACGGCCGCGTGAAGCTCAGCTTCCACTGGAACCGCTACTGCACGAAGGACGAGAACAGTTCCTGCTGGGTGCGCGTGTCATCGCCCTGGGCTGGCACGAACTTCGGCGGCATCCAGATCCCGCGCATCGGGCAGGAGGTGATCGTCGACTTCGAGAACGGCGACCCCGACCGGCCCATCGTCACCGGCCGCGTCTACAACGCCGACAACATGCCGCCGTGGACGCTGCCCGACAACGCCACGCAGAGCGGCCTGCTCACGCGCAGCTCCGAGGGCGGCAGCGAGGCCAACGCCAATGCCTTGCGCTTCGAGGACAAGAAGGGTGCCGAGCAGGTGTGGCTGCACGCGGAGCGCAACCAGGACATCGAGGTCGAGCACGACGAGACCCATTCAGTGGGTCGCGACCGCAGCAAGAAGGTGGGCCGCAACCAGATGGCGACCATCGGCATGGCCTACATGCACAACGTGGGGCTGGCCAAGATGGTGAACATCGGCCTGGCCTACTCCTTCAACGTCGGCATGCTGCGCAACACCGTGGTCGGCATGATGGACAACACCATGGTCGGCAAGACGCAGACCACCAAGGTCGGCGAGAAGTACCTGCTGTCCGTGGGCGGCGACAAGGGCAGCCACATCGAGATGGACGGCAAGACCATCTCGCTGCGCGTGGGCGCATCGGTAGTGCAGCTCAAGGCCGACGGCTCCATCGCGGTCACGGGCAGGAAGATCAACATCACCGCGCAGGGCGACGACGTGACCGTCAACGGCGAGCACATCTGGCTCAACCCGAAGGGCGGTGTCGCGGCGCTGCAGCCGGATGCGGTGCCCACCCCGCCGCCGGCCGAGCCTCCGGGCAGCCCGCTCGCGAGCCTGGGCGCGCTGATGGGAGGCAACCCGGCCGACCTGCTGGGCAAGGCGGGGCAGCTCGCGTCTATCGCGCAGCAGGTGGCCGGAAGCGCTGGTGGTGGCGGCGAAGCAGCTGGCCAGGTGACACAGGTGCTGGGCACCGTCTCCGCGGCCGTTTCTGCCGGCGTCGGGAAGATGGCGGCGGACAAGGACGACAGTCATGGCTGAGCCCGCGCCGCCGATTCCCGAGCCGCGCCTCGCGCAACTGCGCAACGCGACGCCCTTTCCTCACTTCCAGTTCGACAAGATGGGCAAGGGCCGGCGCTTCCACGACGTGGTGGTGGTGTGCGCGAGCTTCGTTCTCGCGCCCGGGCGCCTGGAGCCGGCAGCGTTCCACCGCGGGCCGGTCTTCGCCGACGAGCCATGGGACGTCGGCCATGCCATGCTGTCGAGCCTGCGCGCCGCGACCGACCTCCTGCTGCGCAAGCCCGGTGCCGACGTCTACGCGACGGGCACCGCGCGCGCCCCCGGCTGGACGCCGTCGAGCGAGTGGCATGCGCAGCTGCTGGTGCGCCGGCAGGAGGAAACGCTGCTGCACAAGGCGCTGCGCCTGACGGGCCCGCGGCACTGGAACTGGCACGAGGACACCGCACAGCGCGGCCTGTCCGATCCGCAACCCACGCTCGCCGTGCCGCTGCGCTATGAACTTGCCTATGGCGGATGGGGCTTCGACCAGGGAGACGATGAAGCAGCCCAGCCCCGCACGCACGCAGCCAACCCCTGCGGCACCGGATGGTTCGGCAGCGCAGCCCGCGAAGACCACCCCGGAGGCCGCCACGCCACCGGGCAGCCGTTCTTCGGTCCGCAGATCGAATACGCCGGTGCACCGCTGCAGCACGCCAACCAGGAGGACGCGCAGCCCGCCGGCTTCAGCCCTGTCGCACGCTTCTGGCAGCCGCGCGTCGCGCTGGCCGGCACCTACGACGACGCCTGGCGCCAGCGTCATGCCGGACAGCCGTACATGGACTACGCCGACGATTTCGACGAGCGCTTCTTCCAGTACGCGCCCGCCGACCAGGTCGTGGCCGCCGGCCTGCGAGGCGACGAGTCGGTGCGCATGAGCGGCTTCTTCGCCTCCGCGCCGCATATCGAGTTCCAGCTGCCGCAGCTGTGGATCGAGGCGCTGTGCAGGGACGGCGGCGGCACCGAGCGCAGCGAGGCCATGCATCTCGACACGGTCCACGTCGACCTCGACGAGATGCTCGTGCACCTGACCTGGCGGCTCACGCTGGACCAGGAGCTCGACACGGTGGCGGTCGATCTGTTCCACCGGCCGATCGCCGAGGCTGCCGCGGGCATGGCGGAAGTTCATGGAGTGCCCGCATGAACACCGAGAAGCACATCGCCGATGCGGAGTCGGGCTTCATGGTGGTCAACGTCGTACCCGACTTCTGCATCGTCGGCACGCAGGTCGTTCCCTTCGACATCGTGTCGATCCTTCCACCCGAGAAGGCCGCCTACTCGCACACCGTGTTCGCGCGCAGCGAGAAGGTGCTGATGGTCGACAGCATCGTCAAGGGCGTGACAGGCAATGCGGGAAGCGGCGTGCGCTCGGGCGTCTCGCTGGGAGCGGGCAACGTGAAGATCATCTCGGGCTCGCAGACCGTCTTCGTCGAAAGCCGTGCCGTGGCACGCCATGGCGATCTTTGCGAGATGAACGGATCGGCCTGATGAGTTCGACGCCCGACGACCAGAAGACGCTGGGACAGGTGCTGTCCACCTCTTCCTCGTCTTCGTCGCCTTTCTCGACTCCAGCCTTCAACAGCAACGGCACCCTTGGCCGAGTGCTGACCTTCGAGGTGCCCAAGGGGTCGATGCTGCGGCGCCGGCCCGGCATCTGCAGCGAACGGTACGAGCGCGAGAGGGCAGAGTTCGAGAAGCTCCCGTGGTACGAACGAATGTTCATCGGCACCGGCCGCGACGCGCGCCTGGAACCGACCGATGCACTGCAGTCGGCCAAGACGTTCCAGCGGGCATGCGAACAGATGCCCGACGAAATCCCGAAATCGGCGTTGGACGACAAGCTCCAGCAGTTGAACGACCACTACAGCGGCAAGAACCCCCTGCCGCCCGAACAGTCTCTGGAGCTGAAAAGACGGACATCCTTCCTGCAGGATGTGTATATGCCCGGGCCGCGCTGGGAGAACAGCACTTCCGGCGCAGAGAGCGCCTGGCTGAGCGAACAGAACCTGCGCTTCGGCAACTCGCTGGGCATCGCCTTGCTGGGCCCTCTCTTCGGTGCCCCTGGCGCCGCCACGCGTGTGCTCGGCGGGTCGGAACAGCAGGTTGCAGCGGCCAATCAGTTCGGGGCCAGCGCGTTCGACATGGCAACCGCGCATGTGGGCCTCGGCGGTGGCAAGCGCGCGCCCGAGCCACTCCCGCGGCCTGGCGAATCGATGCGCGGGGCGCCGCTGGAGCCGGTCAGCCGAACTGTGGAGGGCAAGCCGCGCGGGCCCGTGCAAGAGCCCGTGCCGAGCAAGACCTCGGGCGCGCGCGAAGGCACAGTGGTCACGCGTCGTCCCATGTCTCCGCAGGAGCGCGCACAAAGACTGGAAGAGCTGGCCAAGGACCCCGCACAAGGAGGCAAGGCCACAGCCAAGACACGCCGGGAAGCGGAGGTTGGACTTTCAATGGAAGAGCAAGGCAAGCTGCCAGGCCCCATCACGCGCGACCCCACCGGGGCATCGGAGTTCATCGACGCCTCGGGCCAAAAGTGGGATGTGAAGGGCTGGAACTCCCAATACGCCCCGCGTGGCTACAACACACCCGATGCGATGGCGCTGATCCAGAAAGAAATGGGCGTCGGCGAGAACGTCATCGTCGACACGCTGAAGATGTCACCACAACACATCGGCGAACTGCAGACTGCGGTGGGTAATGCAGGCCTCAACAATCGAGTTATCTTCCACTAATCATGCAAGAGAAAGTCTCCCAAGCGGAAGTCATCGCGAACCTGGCCGCCCAGGCAGAAGGCGAGAGCGTTGATCTAAGTCATTCAGATCTGTCCGCCATCACGTGGGAGGGCCTCGATGCTTCGGGCGCGACCATAGCGATGTCTCTGTTTCGGGGCGCCCGCTTTGCAGCGCCCCAGGCGCTGAATGGCTGCACTTGGATCGGTGATCGCTTGGAGAACTGCCGTTTCGAGTCCGTCGACATGACGAAGGCCGAATTGCTGGACTGCGAGTTCGAAAACTGCTTCCTTAAATCGCCTCGCCTGTTCAGGGTCGATCTCTCGGGCACGGTGTTCTCGGCTTGCCATCTCATCGACGTCGATTTTTCGCAGGCGGCCATGATTCGGACCCGCTTCACACAGTGCACCTTCACCAACGTGCGGCTGACCGATGATCTTGTGGTTTCCGGCAGCGGCAACTTCGAGTTCGGGCCCGACGGCACCGCTCTTTCCTCGCCACCCCCAGAATGGACAGTAGATGCTCGCACTTGAGGCTGGCTCGGCCGACAGCTTCGCTTTTGAGCGCGAGTCGAGATTCGAGAGTCTGGTAGGCAATTGACCGTCCGGCTGAGCGATTTTCCGGAAGAGCCGATGTACACGCTCCTGCTAGATGCGCAGCCGCTCACAAGCTTCGACGACTGGCCCCCTGGAGAGTGGGCTGAACAATCCGGACGGCCTCAGGCACTCCTGTCCGGATCCGGATAGACCAACGGCCCCAGCACCCCGCGATTGAACGGTTTCCACTGCCCCTCCGGCTGCGCCAGCCGGTCGGCCACCGCATAGAGCACCGCCGGATGCGCGCCCAGCCCCAGGTGGCTGGCGATGACTTCGATGTTCTCCGACTGCGGGCCGGTCTTCTCGATGCTGCAGCGCCATGCGACGACGCCATCTGTGCGGCTGAAGATCGAGGTGGTGGGCACGGGCGGCGTGGGCTGCACGAACTTCATGCGGCGCGGGTCGTGCGAACTCTGGCCGCTCACGCCTTCGTACACGCGCCATGCGTTGGTGGCGCGCGGGCTGCCCGAGAAGGGGCTGCCCAGGGTGATGACGTCGCGGATCATGTGCGAGTAGGACGAGGCCAGCATGCGTGCATACACGCCGCCGAGGCTCCAGCCGATGATGCTGACCTTCTGGCCGCTCTCGTCGTGCAGCTTCTTCAGCAACTCGACCATGCCCTGCTCCACGCCGTCGCGCGGGCCGAAGTTGCGTCCCTGGCCCCATCCGTGGGCGTCGTAGCCGCGGCTGCACAGGTAGCGGCGCAGCAGCAGCGTGGAGCCGTCGCCGGCCACCAGGCCCGGCAGCACCAGCACCGGGTGCCCGTCGCCGCGCGGCGTGAGCTGCAGCAGCGGCCACATGGCGATGCCTGCACCCGTCTCCCACAGCGCGCGGCCCTCGGCCAGCAGCAGCAGGCGCGACGGCGGGGTGAGGTCTTCCTTGGCGTAGGTGGCGGTTGCGCTGGTCATGTCGGATGGCTCCTTTGTGCTTCTTGTATCTGCTTCAGAACGAGGGTGAGGCCTGCAGGGCGAATGGCCCGTCGGACGTCACCGGCATTTATCCGAGGTATTTGGCCCGCAGGTAATCGAGGTAAGCCCTCGATTCGCCGGAAACATAGGGGGAAACCAGCGTGAGCGTGTAGAAAGCCGCAAGGCCGGGGTCGGCCTGCGCCAGCGCCTCGCGCCCCGGCACCAGCCGCTCGAAGGAGAGCCAGCAGGTGGTGGTGAAGACCATCTGCAGCGCCAGGATGCGGGCCTGCTCGGCGCTGGTCTCGATCACGCCCGAGGCCACGAGGCTCTCGCACAGGGTCTGCGCGGCCAGCAGATTCTGCGCGGTGAGGGCCTGCGCACGCTGTCCCAGCGAGGGGTACTCGCTGGCCAGGAAGGCCATGTCGCGGTAGATGAATCGATATTCGTCGATGGCCTCGAAGCGCAGGTGCAGCGCCAGCCAGAGGTCGTCGATGGCCGCGATGGAGGCCGATGAGCCGTTCAGGGCCTCCAGCCGCTGCTCGAAGCGCCTGAACAGCCATTCGACGATCAGCTGCTTGGCCTTGAAGTGGTAGTGCAGGTTGCCCGGGCTGATCCCCAGTTCCGCGGCGATCTTGTGGGTCGACACGGCCGCGAGGCCTTGCGCGTTGAACAGCGCGAGGCTGGCCTGCAGGATGCGGTCGCGCGTGGTGTTGGAGCTGGCCACAAGCGGCTTGCTGCGTTGCCTGCCGTTCAGCGCTTGCCGCGCCCGCGGGATGTGCCTGCGCCTGCGCCGGCTTCGAGCTGCGCCACGCGCTCGCGCAGCTGCGCCACTTCGTCGCGCAGGGCCTGCACCTCGGCGGCGTCGGGCATGCCCAGGCGCTGCAGCGCGGTGGCAACGCGCTGGTCGAACACGTCCTCGAACTTGCGGATGCCGAAGCTGTCGAGGCCCAGGCCCGGCACCTTGCCCTGGCCGATGCCGAGCAGGCCTTCGATCACGTTGGCCTGGCGCTTGGCGACGTCGTTGCGCACGTTGTCCAGCGCCTTGAGGCCGGCGCGCAGCAGGCCTTCGGCCTTGCCGGTCCGCTCCTCGGGTTCGTGCTGCCCCCTGGGCGCGGCCTTGCGGGCCGCAGTCTTCTTCGCGGCTGCGGGAGCCTTGGCCTTCCTTGCTGCAGGCGCCGCCCTCTTCTTCGACTTTGCGGTTTCGTCAGGACGGGTGGCCATTCGGTGGTGCTCCAGATGCCGGAAGAGAAATGAAAAGGGGCGCCATGCGCCCCGGGGATCAGACCGCCTTGCGGGCGGCAGGGCGGCGAACCGGCTTCTTGGCGGTGGCGGCGGCCTTGGCCTTCACCGTGCGCACCGGCTTGGCGGCTTCTTCTTCGCTGCCGCTCACGCGGGCTTCGATCTGCTTCGTGCCGGCGGCGATGCGGTCGGCGATCTGCACCGACACGGTGGCCAGCGGCTGGTTCAGGGCGCCCAGGGCGTTGATCACCGAGGTGGCGACCGGCGATTCGACGCGGGCCACGCGGTCGGCGACGGCTTCGATGCCGCTGGTGGTGCCGGCGGCGACGCGGTCCATCACCGAGACGATGCGGCCGGTGTCGATATCCACGCGGTTGGCCAGGAAGCCGTTGATCTTCTCCTGCGCGCCGATCAGGTTGGCCTTGACCTGCTCGCTCACCAGCGGGAGCTTGCGGCTACCGAGGAAGTCGCTGTAGCGCGAAGCGGCGCCGCCCAGCAGGCGGTGAACGCCGGCGCGGTAGGCGCCGACCAGGGTCTTGCCCGCGTCGTTGTACTGGCCGACGACGTGGACGGCTGCGGAAGCGATGGAGGTTTGCGTGGACATGATGGAGATTTCCTTGAAGTTGATGGGCTTCGCGAAGGAAACAGGAGCTGGATCAGTCGCGATGGGCCTATCTTCTTCCAGGGGGCCTAGGCCTGGAAAACTAGAACGGTCGGAAAACTAGTCCAACTGCCCCAATTTTCTTTCCGGGCCCGCCCCCTTGTGCGGGTCAGGCCGCCGCGGCCCTGGGCGAGGCGCTCGAGGACCGCTTGGCCGGGGCGGCCTTGCGGGCCGGGGCCTTTGGCGCGGCTTTCCTTGCGGCGGTTTTCGCGGGTGCCTTGGCCGCCACCTTCGCGGCGGCCTTCACCGGCGCTTTCGCTGCAGCCTTCTTCGCAGCGACCTTGACCGGAGCCTTCTTGCGCGCTGCCGGCTTCTTCCTCGCGACTGCCGCAGGCTTCGCTTCGGTTTCGGTTTCGGTTTCGGTTTCGGTTTCGGCTTCGGCCTCGTCCGAAGGCTCCGCCACCGTCTTCGGCGGCACCGGAGCGGGTGCGGCGCCGGCGACGGCCGGATGCTTCTGCGTCAGCTCCATCAGCAGCTTGTGCTCGGCCAGCATGTAGTCGCCGATCTCGGTGATGTCGGGCACGGCGCGGCGGCAGGCGATCAGGCCGTAGTCCATGCGGCCGTTGTAGCTCTGCACCGTCACGTTGAGGGCGGTGCCGTGGCTGGCGATGGACACCGGGTAGTAGCAGGTGACCAGTGCACCCGCGAAGTACATCGGGAAGGGCGCGCCCGCCACGTTGGAGATGGCGACGTTGGCCGCCGGCGGCAGCAGGTTGACGATGCCCGAGCGCCCCACCATCGAGGCGATGCCCGACACCAGCCAGGGCGCCGCGAAGGTCGGGAAGTCATCGAGGATCACCGCCTTGAAGCGGTTCATCGTCGACTTGGAGCTGGTCGACGAGGCGTTGATGGCCTTCAGCCGCTGGACCGGGTCGGTGATGTCGCTGGCCAGGCTCACGAGGATCATGCTGGCCTGGTTGTTCGCCGTGTCGTCGCCCGCCTCGCGCAGGCTCACCGGCACGCCGGCCACCAGGGGCTTGGCCGGCAGCTCGTTGTTGTCGGCCAGGTAGTGGCGCAGCGCGCCCGACACAGTGGCCAGCACCACGTCGTTGAGCGACACGCCGAAGTGCTTGGCGATGTACTTGGTCTCGGCCAGCGAGATGGTGCGCCCGGCAAAGGTGCGCTGGTTGGTGATCGACACGTTGAGCGAGGTGCGCGGCGCGAAGAGGTTGAACTTCTTCGGCGCGGCGGCCGCGTCCTTCTCGGCCGCCTTCTCGTCGGGCCTGGCGATGCCGCTGATGGCCCGCGCGATGGCCGGCGCCATCTTGAAGAGCTTCACGTACTGCTGCGCGGTGTTGCGCAGCGCCGCCGTCGCAAGCTCGGCCATGCCCAGCTGGTAGTTGTTGCCGCGCGGGCGCGAGCGCGGCGGCTTCACCACGCGGCCGGTGGGCTCCAGGTCGAAGATGGCCTTGCCCACTTCCACCCCGGCCTGCCCGTCGATGCCCGCGTGGTGCACCTTGGTGTAGAGCGCCACCTGGCCGCTCTTGAGGCCGTCGATGATGTAGAACTCCCACATCGGGCGGCTGCGGTCGATCAGCGACGAATGCAGCCGCGCCACGTACTGCTGCAACTGCCGGTTGGTTCCGGGCTTGGGCAGCGTGATGTGTCGCACGTGGTAGTCGAGGTCGATGTCGTTGTCTTCCACCCAGACCGGGTTGGTCATGTCGAAGGGCATCAGCGCGAGCTTGCGCGTGAACACGTCGGCCAGGTGGATGCGGCTGGCCATGAACTTCTTGGCGTCCTCGTAGAAGTCGCCCGCGTAGCCCTTCGGAAGGTCGAGCACGTTGAGCGAACCCACGTGCATCGGCATTTCCGGCGTTTCCAGGTGCAGGAAGGTGGCATCAAGACCGCTCAGGTGTTTCATGTGTAGTGTCTCCTCGGTGGGGCATGAGCCGTCTGGCAGGATACCGTGGGCATCGCGTTCCCGGGCCCTCGCTTATTCAGTGTTTCCACCGAGGCAGGGCGCCGGCGCGACAGGGGTTTGCCCCAGTAATCCGAAAGTGCGGCATCCCAAAGCCCCCGCAACAACTGCTCACATGGCGCCATGTCCTTCCATGTCTTTCATGGGGCCTCCGTACACTGGGGCCATGACATCCAGCCTCCCCATGCAACAGGACGACGACAACCTCTGGCTAGAGGACATCGACGGAGAGAAACAACTGGCCTGGGCGCGCGCCGAGAACGCCGTCACCGTGCAGGCGTACGCGCAGTCGCCCGCGTTCGAGGCGCTCCAGCAGGGCATCCTCGAGGTGCTCGACTCCGACGAGCGCATTCCGATGGTCTACAAGATCGGCCCGCGCTTCTTCTACAACTTCTGGCGCGACAAGGCGCATCCGAAGGGCGTCTGGCGGCGCACCACGCTCGACGAGTACCGCAAGCCGCAGCCCGAATGGGAGACCGTGCTCGACCTCGACGCGCTGGCCGCGGCCGACGGCGAGAACTGGGTCTGGCACGGCGCCGACTGCCTGCAGCCCGAGTACAGGCGCTGCCTGATCTCGCTGTCGCGCGGCGGCGCCGACGCCGACGTGGTGCGCGAGTTCGACCTGGAGACGAAGCAGTTCGTCAAGGGCGGCTTCTCGCTCCCGGAGGCCAAGAACCACGTGGGCTGGAAGGACATCGACCACCTCTACGTGGCCACCGACTTCGGCCCTGGCTCCATGACCAGCTCCAGCTACCCGCGCATCGTCAAGCAGTGGCGGCGCGGCACGCCGCTGGAGAGTGCGGTGACGGTGTACGAGGGCCTGCACGAGGACATGTCCGTGAGCGCCTGGCGCGACAACACGCCCGGCTTCGAGCGCGACTTCGTCTCGCGGCAGATGGACTTCTACGAGAGCGAGACCTGGCTGCGCGGCGCCGACGGCAAGCTGGTGAAGATCGACGTGCCCGACGACTGCGACACCGACATCACGCGCGAGTGGCTGCTCGTCGAGCCGCGCGAGGACTGGACCGTGGGCGGCACCACCACCTACAGGGCGGGCTCGCTGCTGGCCGCGAAGTTCGACGACTACATGGCCGGCAGCCGCACGCTCACGGTGCTGTTCGAGCCCGACGACACCACCGCGCTCGACGACTACTCGTGGACGCGCAACCACCTGATCGTCAACGTGATGCACGACGTGGTGAACCGCCTCGAGGTGCTCACGCCGCCCGCCGACGGCAAGGGCCCATGGAAGCGCGAGGGCCTGGGCGGCGCGCCCGAGCTCTCGACCATCGCGGCCGGCGGCATCGACGAGGACGAGAACGACGACTACTTCCTCACGGTCAGCGGCTTCCTGCAGCCGACCACGCTCTACATCGGCACCGTCGGGCAGGGAGAGCCACAGGTGCTGAAGGACAGCCCCTCGTTCTTCGACGCCTCGCGCCATCGCGTGAGCCAGCACTTCGCCACCTCGAAGGACGGCACGCGCGTGCCCTACTTCGAGATCGCCCCCAAGGACCTGAAAGCCGACGGCACCAACCCCACGCTGCAGTACGCCTACGGCGGCTTCGAGGTGCCCTTGCAGCCTGCCTACAGCGGCAGCATCGGCCGCGCATGGCTGGACCAGGGCGGCGTGTACGTCGTCGCCAACATCCGCGGCGGCGGCGAGTACGGCCCGCGCTGGCACCAGGCCGCGCTGCAGGAGAACCGGCTGCGCACCTGCGAGGACTTCGCGGCGGTCTCCGAGGACCTGATCGCGCGCAAGCTCACCTCGCCCGCGCACCTGGGCGCCATGGGCGGCAGCAACGGCGGGCTGCTGATGGGCAACATGCTCACGCTGTACCCGCACCTGTACGGCGCCATCGTGAGCGAGGTCGCGCTGCTGGACATGCGCCGCTACACGCACCTGTCGGCCGGCGCCTCGTGGATCGCGGAATACGGCGACCCCGACCAGCCGCAGGAGTGGGAGTTCATCCGCACCTTCTCGCCCTACGAGAACGCGAAGCCGGGGCTGGCCTGTCCGCCCGTGCTCTTCACCACCTCCACCCGCGACGACCGCGTGGGGCCGGTGCATGCGCGCAAGATGCACGCGAAGATGAAGGCACTGGGCTACGACAGCAGCTTCTACGAGAACCTGGAAGGCGGCCACAGCGCGGCCACCGACAACAGGGAGTCGGCCTTCATGGATGCGCTGGGCTACGCCTACCTGTGGCGGCACCTGAGGAGTTGAGATGAGCAATGCCAACGTCACCCTCGAACTGATCGGCGCACCCACCGACGTCGGCGCCAGCGTCCGCGGTGCGGGCATGGGCCCCGACGCGCTGCGCGTGGCGGGGCTGCCGGAGGCGCTCGCGCGGCAGGGCTATGCGGTCGTCGACCGGGGCAACCTCGCGGGGCCGGCCACGCCCTGGACGCAGCCGCCGAGCGGGCTGCGTCATCTCGACGAGGTGATCGCCTGGAACCGCTCGGTCTACGAGGCCATCGACACGGCGCTGGGTGCCGGCCGCGTGCCGCTGATGATGGGCGGCGACCACTGCCTGGCCATCGGCTCGATCAGCGCGGTGGCATGGCATGCGCGCAAGCGGGGCAAGAAGCTGCGCGTGCTGTGGCTCGATGCGCACTCCGACGTCAACACCGAGGCCTCCAGCCCCAGCGGCAACCTGCACGGCATGCCGGTGTCGTGCCTGCTGGGGCACGGACCCTCGGCGCTCACCGGCTGGAGCGGCGAGCGCGCGGCGCTGCAGCACGACGCGATCCGCTTCATCGGCATCCGCAGCGTGGACGGCGACGAGAAGGAAGCCATCCGCACGCTGGGCCTGAACGTGTTCGACATGCGCCACATCGACGAGCACGGCATGCGCACCACCATGACCGAGGCGCTGCAGGATGTCGACGAAGACACCCACCTGCACGTGAGCTTCGACCTCGACTGCCTCGACCCCGCCGACGCGCCCGGCGTGGGCACCGGCGTGCGCGGCGGCCCCACCTACCGCGAGATGCAGCTGTGCATGGAAATGATCGCCGACACCCGCCGGCTCGGCTCGCTCGACGTGGTGGAGCTGAACCCGGCGCTCGACGTGCGCAACCAGACCGCCGAGGTGGCCGTGGAACTCATCGAGAGCCTGTTCGGCAAGTCGACGCTGGTGAGGTAGGAAGAACTCCCCCAGGCTTCGCGCACTTCGGGTCGTTTGTCCTTCCCCTCGCCGGGGGCGACACCCGCGGACCGGCAGAACCGGTTGCGCGGTGTCTCGCTAACGCGCTCTCCCGAGCCCAGGGGAAATCGATCAGGGCCGCTCGACCTGCGCCGCCTTGGCGCGCGTGCTGTAGCCCTGGTAGGCCGGCAGCGCGATGGCCGCGAGGATGCCGAGCACGGTGATCACCGGCAGCAGCCACGCGCCGATCAGCACGCCGATGCCGTTGGGCGGCGGCGGCGCGCCGAAGCGGTTGCGGCCCTTGGTGCCGGGCTTGAAGACCCAGATCAGCGCGACGAAGGGGATCAGCGCCAGGAACAGCATCCAGCCCGACCAGTCCATGTCGTGCGAACGCTGGATGCCGGTCAGCACGTAGAAGACCAGGTACGGGATGGCGAGCACGAAGGTCAGCCCGCCGATCACGCCCTCGGAGCGCGCAAGGCCGGTGAAGCCGAGCACGCCACCCATCACGGCTGCCGCGATGATGAAGATGATGTACGAATAAAGCGTGTACGCCAGGAAGCGCGCCCGGCCGATGCGGCCCTTGGCGGACCACAGCTTGACGGGCTGCACGGCGCCGGATTCGCCCTCGTACACGTCGGCCACCGCGGAGCGCGGCGCGGCGTAAGGATTGGGGTTGGTGAAATCTGTCGTCATGTGTTTCTCTCTCCTCTGCTTTGATTTGTGAAGCGCCCATTGTGGGCAAAGACCTTTACAAAAGGCCAGCCCTTTTGACGGCGTGGTAGCGATTCACCAGCGCCACCGCGAGGTCGGCCGGCTCCACGTCGACCGACAGCGGATCGTTGCCCACCACGCGCGCGAAGGCGTCGCGGCGCGACTGATCGAACAGGTGCGCCGCGGCCACGTCGACCGCGTCGCGCGCATGCACCAGCGGCTGGCTGGCGATGCGCCCGATCACCCGCTCGCGCAGGCTCGCGACCAGCACGAGGTGCTTGCGGCGCAGCAGCTTGATGGCAGGGCGCAGCTCGGCGGCGTCTTCGTCGCGGAAGTTGGTCAGCACGATGACCAGCGCGCGCCGCTTCTGCACGCGCAGCAGTTCCTGCGCGGCCAGGAGGTAGTCGGAATGGGTGGCGCCGGGCTGGATGTCGTGCAGCCGGTTCATCAGCGCGTTGAGCGTGGCGCTGCCCTTGCGAGGGGCGAAGTCGCGCCGCTCTTGCGGCGGGCAGCCGAAGGTCATGGCGCCGACCTCGTCGCCCTCCTTCAGCGCGACGTAGCTCAGCAGCATCAGCGCGTTGAGGGCCTCGTCGAAGTGGCTGGTGCCGACGTTGCCGTCGGCGCCGCCGGCCTGCTGCGCCGGCGCGCCCTCGTCGGCGCGCATGCGGCGGCCGCAGTCGAGCAGGAACAGCACGCACTGGTCGCGGTCGTCCTGGAACTCGCGCACGATGGGCCGGCGCTGGCGCTGGGTCGCCTTCCAGTCGATGTGGCGCAGCGAGTCGCCGGTCTTGTAGTCGGCGAGCTGGCGGAAGTCGGTGCCCAGCCCGCGCTGCGCATAGGTCTTGATGCCGATCTGCGCGAGCCGCCGGTCGCCCGAGAGCCACGCGTAGCGTGCCAGCGCCGCGAAGTTGGGATACACCCGCAGCCGGCGCGGCTCGCCGAGCGTCTGCCGCACCTCGAAGCAGCCGAGGCGGGTGCGCCAGCGCAGCTGGGTGGCCCCGAACCGAGCCACGCCGCGCTGCGTGGCGGTGGCCGTGTAGCGGATCGCGACGCGCGAGAGCGCCGGCACCGTGTGCTCCTGCGGCAGGCCCTCGAAGGCGAAGTGCGTGTCGAGCTCGTCGAACACCGACACCCGCCAGGCCTGCGCACCTTCGTTCACCAGCGTGAGGGTGAGCACCGTGGGCACGCCCAGCGAGAACGCGCCGGGCAGGTTGCGCTCGATGCGCAGCGGCGCGGCGCGCCACAGCCGCAGGCTCTGCCAGAGATCGAAGCCCGCCAGCACGAGGCCCAGCGCCAGCAGCACGCCCGCCGCGAGGGCGACGTATTCCAGCGGCGCGCCCAGCAGCAGCGCCGCCGCGGCGGCAGCGCTCAGGCCAGCCAGCGCCAGCACGGGCGCCCGCGCAGGAATTGGCAGCAGACGCATCAACAGAGCACCGTCCCTTCGGGAAACACCGCGGAACCGGCTTCGCCGGGCCGCGGGTGTCGCCGCCGGCATGGGGTTGGCGCAGGGACGCGAAGGGCGCGAAGCCTGGGGGCGAACGTCATAGCCGTGGTGCTTCGACGCTGTCGCGCGCGGCGCGCAGCAGGGTGTCGACGCTCAGGCCTTCGAGCTGCGCGTCGGGCGAGATCATCACGCGGTGCCGCAGCGCGGGCAGCGCCTGGCGCGCCACGTCGTCGGGCGTGATGAAGTCGCGCCCTGCCATCAGCGCGGCGGCGCGGGCGGCGCGCACCAGCGCCATGGTGCCGCGCGGGCCGGCGCCCGACGACAGCCCCGGCCAGTCGCGCGTGGCGCGCGCGATGCGCACCGCGTAGTCGATCACGCGCTCGTCGGCCTGCACCAGGCAGGCCAGCCGCTGCAGTTCGAGCACCTGCGCCTCGTCGAGGCAGGGGCGCACCGCCTCCAACGGGAACTGGTTGCCCGCGCGCTGCCGCGTGGTGAGCTGCACGATGGCGTTCTCCTCGCTGTGGCTCGGAAAGCCGATGTCGATCTTCAGCAGGAAGCGGTCGAGCTGCGCCTCGGGCAGCGGATAGGTGCCCTCGGTGTCGATCGGGTTCTGCGTGGCCATCACCATGAAGGGCCGCGGCAGCGCCATGGCCTTGCCTTCGAGCGTGACCTGGTACTCCTGCATGACTTCGAGCAGCGCGCTCTGCGTCTTGGCCGGCGCGCGGTTGATCTCGTCGGCCAGCAGCAGGTTGGTGAACACCGGGCCCTGGTGCACGCGCAGGGTGCCGAGGCTGCCGTCGCCGCGCGAGGCGATGTCGAGCACGGCGTGGCCGGTGACGTCCGAGGGCATCAGGTCGGGCGTGAACTGCACACGCGAATAGCGCAGCGTCATGGCCTGCGCCAGCGCCCGTGCGAGCAGGGTCTTGCCGAGCCCCGGCACGCCCTCGATCAGCACGTGGCCCGAGGCCACCAGCGCCACCAGCGTCTGGTCGACCGCCTCGAGCTGGCCGACCACGGCCTGGCCGACCTCGGCGCGCAGCGTCTGCAGCCACTGGGCAGCACGCGTCAGTTCTTCGGGTTGGATGGCTTGCATGGGCGTCTCTCGGTTCAGGATGAGGAGGAAGAAGAAGGTGACGAAGAAGAAGAGGCAGGCCGGGGCGTGAACGGCCCGTTCGCGTCGAGCCGGCGGCGCGCGGTCTCGAGCACCTCCAGGTCGATCGCCATGGCGCCGGCATGGCGGGAGCGGGCCTCGTCCATCGCGCGGGCGAGCATCGCCGCCTCCAGCCCCGTCGCCTGCGCGATGGCGGCTGCTCGCGCCACCGCGTCGCGACGCGCGTAGCCGCGCAGCTGGCGGCGGGCGGATTCGTCGAGCGCGCGCAGTTGCGCCACGTGCAGCGCAGCCGCGCCGTGCGCGTGCAGGAAGCCGGCGGTGCCGCGCACCTGCTCGGCCATGGAGCGCCGGTGCGTTCCCGCCGAAGGCGCGAGCGGCCCGAAGCGCACCGCCGCGCGCCACAGCGCAGCCGCCAGCGCCAGCAGGCCGAGCACCAGCGCCACCCAGCCTTTCTGCCAGAGCCACAGCAGGAAGGGCTCGCGCGCCTCGTCGGCGACGAACCAGATCTCGGCGCCGCCGCGCGCCTGCACGGCAGCGGCGGCGAACAGTGCGTTGTCGCCGCGCAGGATGCCGTCGTTGTGCCACACGCCCCAGGGCAGCACGGTGACGGAGCCGCGGCCGACGGCCACGCGGATCGCCTCGGTGCCGCGCGAGCCGGCCACCGTCCACAGCGCGGGGGGCTGCCTGTCGGCGGGCCGGTAGCGCGAGGGCGACCACCAGGTGCACAGCCGGTAGCCGCGCCCGCCCGCGAAGCTCGCAGGCACGGTCGCGGGTTCGGTCACGATGCGGCAGTCCGCGTCCTTGGCGGACGGATCGGGGATGCGCGGGAGGCCGGATCTCTTTTTCTTCTTCGGCTCGGACGCCTCGTCGTTCTTCGCATCGTTCTTCTCGTCGGACGCGGGCGGCTTCTCGCGCACCAATGGCAGCCAGTCCTCGAGCTGGTCTCCGCCGACGAGGTAGCCCGGCATCACGAGGTGCCCGCCCTGCTCGACCCACTGGCGCAGGCGCTTGCCGCGCTCGGGGAACATGTCCCAGTGGCTGGAGCCGAGCACCAGCCGCGCCTGCGCGGGCGGCATGGCGTCGAGGCCGTCGCGCTTGACCACCTTCATGCCGAGCTCGCGCAGCAGCACCTGCGCGCCGTAGAAGCGGTTGGTCTTGGCCTCGCCGCTCGCGGGGGTCGACACCTCGGTGTCGGCCCATTCGGTGGCGTTGACCAGCCAGAAGCCGGCCAGCGCCAGCACGAGCACCACGAGGATGCGGACCACCCAGGCGTTCATGCGGCCGCGCCCTTCATCAGGCCGTCGTCCTGCCCGGCGACGGCTGGCCTGGCGGGCAGTTGCGCGTCGAACTCGCCGCACAGCGCGAGCACCTGCGCGGTGGACGGCAGCCGGCCGCCGTAGGCCGCCAGCTGCCAGGCCTCGACCAGCCGCACGAAGAAGGCCTGCGCCTGCGGCGACAGCCGGGTCGCGGCGAGCGCCACGCATTCGCCCTCGGTGCTCGCGGCGCGCACCGGCACCGCATGCGCATGCACGAGCCGCGACAGCGCCCCGCGGTACAGCAGCGACAGCGCGGGCCGGTGCTGGCCGCGCTGCCAGAGGGCGGCGGCGGCATTGCCGATGTCGTCGGGCAGGCTTTCGGGGCGGATGTCGAGGCTGCCCACGTGGCTCGGCAGCTGAGCCTTGCCGGGCCGCGTGCCGCCGGCGCGCACGCGCACCCAGCGATGCAGGCGCACGACCAGCCAGGCCAGCGCCAGCGCGGCCAGCCCCCAGATCAGCCAGCGCGCACCCTCGGCCACCGCGCGCACGAAGTCGCGCAGCCAGCCGAGGCTGTCGGCCTTGTGCTCGGGCTCTTCCTCTTCGTCGTCACGCTCCTTGAAGCGCAGCTTCTTCTCGGTCCTGGTGCCGGGCATGTTCGGATCGGCGCGGACCTTGTCGGCCGCGGCCTTCACCTGCTCGCGCGTCAATGGTGTCTCGGCCGCGGAAACAGGCAACGACACCACGCACCCAGCCAGGAGCAGAGCAACCAGCACCCTCATTCCAGGGATACCGTGGAACCGGCTTTGCCGGGCCACAGGTATCGCCCCCTGCAAGGGGGTTGGCGAAGCGACACGAAGTGCGCGAAGCCTGGGGGTGAGCTCCAAGCCCACGCGGAACCGGCTTCGCCGGGCCGCCGGTATCGCCCCCTGCAAGGGGGTTGGCGCAGCGACACGAAGTGCGCGAAGCCTGGGGGTGTCATCGAAATCCACGACGGAACTCCTGCTCGATGTCCCAGGCTTCGAGCTCGACCCGGCGGTTGAGATACATCGCGAAACCCGCCGCCACGTAGAACGGCTCCAGCACGCCGACGACCAGCGCGTAGGCGCCGGCCGCAAGCAGGCTCTGCGCCAGCGAATCGGACTGCGTGAACCACGCGAAGAGGTCGCTGGCGCTGCCTTCGGGCGCGAACCAGAACAGCAGCGACAGCAGGCAGATGTCGAGCGCCATCTCGACGTTGGCGAACACCAGCTGCATGCCGGTGGCGGCGCCGCGCCGTCCGTACAGCAGCTGCGTGCGCCGCTTGCTCCGGGCGCTGCCGCGCTGGCCTTCGAGCTGCTCGATGGCCTGGGTGAACGAGCGCCAGGGCGAGAAGCGCCGCCACAGCAATGTGCGCAGCAGCTGTCCGCCCCACACGGCGCGGCGATTGGCCCAGAGGTCGGACCAGCGCGTCTCCTGCCCGAACACGGCGCGCGAATGGACGAACAGCAGGCTGCGGTCGAGCCAGGGCTTCAGCCAGAAGATCAGCAGGCCGGGCAGCCAGCCTGCGATCTCGACCGTGCAGAGGGCCAGCAGCACCGTGACGACGTAAACCGGCAGGAAGGTGCGCCACACCGATCGCGCATGGCTGCGCACCAGCTGCGCGCCGAGGTCGGCGGCCTCGGCCATGGGCCGCGGCCTCAGCGCGATCGCGAGGCCGTCAACCTGCATGCGCTTCTCCCGCCTCGTCGCTGGCACGCGGCCTGCCCTGCCAGCCCAGGTAGGCCAGCACCAGCAGCCAGCAGGCGCCGCCCACGCCGTACTTCACGGCCGGCGCGATCCAGCGCGCCGACGACCAGAAGGCCTCGATGGCCGCGGCGATCAGCAGCAGCCCGACCACCCCGTAGACGATCACCACCGCATGCCGCGCCGCCAGCCGCAGCGCCTCCAGCCGCGTGTGCCGTCCGGGCGCCACCCACGAATAGCCCAGCCGCAGGCCCGCCGCGCCTGCCAGCACGATCGCGGTGAGCTCGAAGGCCGAGTGCGTGACGACGAAGGACAGGAAGTTCTCGGCATGCCCCGCCGCAATGAGGTAGCCGCCCACCGCCCCGATCTGCACGCCGTTGAACAGCACCACCGCGGCGCTGCCGATGCCGGCGAAGATGCCGGCCGCGAAGCAGCGGAACCCGATGCCGATGTTGTTCATGATGTAGTAGCCGAACATCTGCCAGTCGTCGCCCGCGCTGCGCGTGCGGCCGAGCGACTCGGCACCGTCGCCGTACATGGAATCGAACTGCTGCACCGAGCTGGCGTCGAGCAGGTGCAGGATGAAGCCCGGGTCGCGCCAGGCCGCCCAGCCCGCCATCAGCAGCGGCAGCACGAACATCAGCGCCGACACCAGCAGGTAGAAGCGGTGCGCGCGCACCGCCTCGGGAAAGTCGACCAGCGCGAGCCGCGCGAAACGCGCGAGACCGTAGTCGTGGCGGCGGTAGATCAGCCGGTGCGCGCTTTGCGTGAGGCCCTCGAGGCGCTGCGTGAGGTGGATCGGATAGGCGCGCGCCTGCGCCAGCGCGAGGTGCTCGCACACGCGGCGGTACAGCGTGGCGAGCCGGGCTCCGTCGAACTTGCGCCTGGTCTCGGCCGTACGGATGACGGCCTCGAGCTCGGCCCACAGTGGCGCGTAGGCGGCTTCGAAATCGAGCGGCGTCATCGCACCGCCCTTTCCTGCGCATCGACATTGCCACCTGCGGCGGCACCGGCGCGCCGGCCCAGCACCCACTGCGCCACGCCGAGCAGGCGCTGCGAGGCCGGGGCGCCCGTGGTGTCGGGGCCCAGCACCGGCTCGGCGATGCGGGCCAGTTCGTCGAAGCGCTCGGGCGTGAGGCGCGTGGCGCGCCCGGCCCACGAGACGATGGCCATCTGCTCGCGCGCCGACAGCGGCCGCGCGGGCGCCTGCGGTTCGGCCGGCGGCAGGCTGCCATGCAGGCTCACCTGGTCGCTGAACACCACCAGCGTGCCGGCGGCCAGGTCGCCCAGGCGCTTGCTGTCGTGGCGCCACAGCATTGACACGATGCCCGCGCCGTAGAAGGAAGGAACGAAGTCGGCCGCGCGCAGCAGGTTGCGCGTGAGCGCGGCGGCGGGCGTGACGGGCAGGCCCGAATCCATCACCACGCGCAGGCCCATCACGCGCTTGCCGGGCGTGGCCGCCGCGCGCGTGAGCTCGAAGACCACCGGGTAGAACCACTCCAGGCAGAAGTAGGCGATCAGCAGGATGCCGAAGCCCATCTTGCCGAGCATGCCGACGGCGATGGAGATCGCGACGAAGATGCCGAGCCGGATCGCGAAGTCGATCAGGTAGGCCAGCCCGCGCGCGACCAGCCCGGCCGGGCGAAGCGAGAGCGCGATGCCTTCGGGGGTCTCGGCGGTGTAGAGCGTGTCGAGGCGCACTGTGGTCGCGCCGGCTCAGGCTTGCAGCACGACGGTGTCGGCGATCTGGTCGTGCAGGCAGCGGCGCGACGCGCGGAAGATGAAGAGGCAGTCGATCAGCACGTAGATCGGGCCGAGCAGCGGCCAGATGCTGGTGAAGAACAACGGGCCGTCGCGCAGCGCGAGGATGCGGCCGATCTGCGCACGCGAGCCGTCGGGCCGCGCGATGCGGATCTTGAAAAGCGCCTTGCCGATGGTCTGGCCGCGGGTGGCCAGCAGGTAGCCGTGCAGCACGAGGTAGAGGACGACGCCGGAAGCCGCGCTGGAGATGCGCGGCTCCCATATGCCGAGGCCGTCGTCTTCCCAGAGGTTGATGGGCGTGAATGTCGCCAGGAGCCAGATCGCCGCGATGGAGATGCCCGCATCGAGCATCGCCGAGAGGAAGCGCGTGCCACGCGATGCGAGTTCGCCCGACTGGCCTCCGCCCGGCTGCACCACGTCTTCCACATGGGATTGCGGAGGCGCGTAGCGCGCGTCCTGCGACTGATCGTCCATGCCCGTCCCTCTCCGAAACGAATGAATTTTCGGAAGATTCTAGGACCTTCGATGTCGGCGCCGGCCGGCGGACTACGTCGGCTGGCGTGCGGCGATGACCGCCTGCAGGCGCCGCAGGTCGTCGAGCAGCAGGTTCAGCGGCGCGGCCAGCAGCGCGTTCGACGCCTCGTGCCGCGATGAAGCCTGCGCGGCGTAGCGGGCCAGCTCGCCCAGGTCGGGCGGGGCGGACTGGCCCGCGAGCGCGTCGGCCATGCCGGCGATGGCCGCACCTGCTGCCTGGGCCGCTTCAGCTTGCGCCGCGGGGGCGAGCCGCAACACGCGGTCGAGCACCGTGGCGTCCTGGAAGATGCGCGCCGCCAGCCTGGCCTTGTCGTGATAGCGGCCGCCGGTGCCGCCGCGGCGCCACCACCGGGCCTCCAGGTCGGCGCTGCCGGCCAGCGCACTCAGGCGGCCCAGCGACGCGCGCGTGCCTGCCTGGACGCGCTCGATCTCCGCAGCGTCGCTCGGCCGCCGCGATGCGGACATGCGCCTGCCGATGCCGCGCAGCAGCGCCGCACAGCCCTCGTCGAAGCGCATGCCTGCGTGGTACTCCGACATCACCGTCGCGACCGCCAGCGCCACCCCCACGCCGATGCCGATCTGCACCATGCGCAGCATCGCCACCTGGAGCGGCGAATGGCCCGGAATGCCGCCGGCAGACAGGATGATCAGCGCCGCCACCGGCGCGCTGCGCATGCCCGGCACCGAGGCGCTGGCAAACGCGAGCAGCACGACGAAGGCCAGCGTGGTCGCAATCGGCGGTGCCCCGTGATGCTGCAGATAGACGCCTGCCATGCCGGCCAGCGCGCCGGCGGCGGTGCCGCGCACGCGGTCCCAGCCTGCATCGAGCGTGGAGCCGGCGCTCGGGCGCATGACGATCAGCACGCTCATCACGGCCCAGAAGCTCTCGGGCAGTTGCATCGCCGTGGCCACGCCCCAGGCGATGGCCACCGCCGCCGCGAGCTGCGCCCCGGGGCGCCAGCGGCCGTGGCGCCAGGGCTCGGCCAGGCGTTGCAGCGCGCGCGAGCCGCTCATGATCCGGGCAGCTTCGCGCCGCCGTCGACACCGGCGAGTCGGGCGGCGATGCCGTCGATCAGCCCGCAGGCTTCGAGCAGCAGGGCGCGCTGACGTTCATCGAGCAAGGCGCCTATGGCCTCGGCCAGCGCCGCCTCGCGCGTGCGCATGATCGCCTTCAGCCGGCGCGTGCCATCGGCGGTTAGAGACAGCAGCCACTGCCGCCCGTCGCCCGGATGCGGCGCGCGGCCGATCCAGCCCTCGGCCTCCAGTTCGGCCAGCAGCCTTGTCAGCGACTGGAGCTTGACGCGCTCCAGTCCAGCCAGCGTCGTGGGCGTGCAAGGGCCGTGCTGATGGAGCTGGCCCAGCACGCTGAGCTTGGCCACGCTGGGGCTGTCCGCCGCGGCGCTGCCGCTTCGCAGCTGGCGGGCGAGCAGCGACACCGCGCTGCGAAGGCGAGAGGCGCATTGCGCCAGGTCCGGGATGTTGGAAGCCATGCCCGGAATTGTAAGACGCGTCTTGGTATCTGGAGCTTCAGCCCCGGTTGGGGGACGAAGTCACGGGATAGGTGACGGCCGGTGCCGGATCGGAGGCAGGTGCCGTTGCCGGGGCCGTCAATGGCGCGGGCGCCGCGGCCGGAGAGGCGATCGGCGATGCGACCGGCGACTGCTCGGGCTTCGCCGCGGCCGCCTCGTCCTGCGCTTCCGGGCCTTCGAGGAAGCGGTCGAGCAGCGCGAAGAAGCGGTCGTAGAAGCGCTCGTCGGTCAGCGTCTCGCTGGCCACCTTCACCATCGCGTCGTCGCTGCTGGCGAAAGGCAGCGAGAGAGAGCCGATCGCGCCCACGCCGAGGCTCGCCGAGTTGTTCACCTTCTTGAGCCCGTAGCGGTCCTGCAGGGCGGTGGCGAAGGCCACGGTGCTCCTGCCCGCCTTGCCGCTGCGGGTGCTTTCGCGCGCGCAGACCACGCGGAACTCGACCTCCACATGCACCTCGGCGGCCGGCTGGAAGCTCTTGCGCCCGGTCACGAGGTCGGCGTTGGCCGCCGTGATCATGTAGCCCTGGCTCAACAGGGCACGACGCGCGGCCTCGCAGGTCTCGGCCTCGGTGGCCTCGTAGTCGCGGGTATGGGTGTTGGTGGAACTGAAGGCCTCGGGCTCGTAGCTGACCTGTCGGGAGGCGCTGCCGCAGCCGGCGAGCAGGAGAGCGGCGGACAACAGGCCCGCGGCGAGAACCGATGTACGGACCGAGGCAGGGACGGCGAACAGGGAATTGGAGTGCATGGACGGCATGAAGCGGCGAATGCTAACCGGCGGCCTTGCCGGCAAGCCTTCGAGCGCGCCCGTGCAGCGGCGTTCCCGCCGCGATGCCGAAATTTTCAGGACCAGGGCAGCACGTGATGGGCGCGCACCCGCGTCTGCGCGATCAGCCGCGCGTTCGGCGCGTCGGTGCTCTCCACCCAGGCGCGCGCCTCTTCGGCGCTGCGGCCGAACTGCTGGTGGCGGCGAACCAGCCGCTCCTCGCGCACCGCATCGTCGATGTCCACGTACCAGACCTCGTCGAGCATCGCCGCCGCGCCGGCCCATGGGCCGACGTCGTGCAGCAGGTAGTTGCCCTCGGTGATGACGAGCTGCGTCGACGGCAACACCGCGATCGCGCCGGCGATCGGCTCCTCGATCTCGCGGCGGAACTCGGGCGCGTAGACGATTCCGCCGTCGGGCCGCTGCTCGCGCAGCCGCCGCAGCAGCGCGACGTAGCCGGCGCTGTCGAAGGTGTCGGGCGCGCCCTTGCGTGCGGCGCGGCCGAGCCGTTGCAGTTCGACGTTGGCAAGGTGGAAGCCGTCCATCGGGACCACCTGGGCACGCTGCGCCCCCACCGCCTGCAGCAGCGCAGCCGCGAGCGTCGACTTGCCCGCGCCGGGCGCACCGACGAGCCCCAGCAGCCTGCGCTGCCCGCTGGCCATCAAGGCCTGCAGGCGGGCCGCGCTTTCGGGCGGGAGTGGAGGAAGCGGAGGAAAGGTCTGCGCGGGGGTGGTGGTCATCCCCCGAGCGTAGCTTTTCCTTGGGTCAAAAAAGCATCAGGGGTACAGGCCGCGTTCCTGGCGGGCCATCAGGATGCGCTCGCAGGCCACCGCGTACGTCGCGGTGCGCAGCGTGATCTTGTGCTTGTCGGCCGTGTCCCAGATCTGGTTGAGCGCGTTCATCATGATGCGGTCGAGGCGCACGTTGATCTCGTCCTCGTCCCAGAAGAAGGACGAGAAGTCCTGCACCCATTCGAAGTAGCTCACGGTCACGCCGCCGGCGTTGCAGATCACGTCGGGCACCACCAGCACGCCGCGCTCGGCGAGGATGTCGTCGGCCTGCGGCACGGTGGGGCCGTTGGCGCCTTCGAGCACCAGCTTGGCGGTGGTCTTCTGCGCGCGCTCGGCGGTGAGCTGGCCTTCGAGGGCGGCCGGAATGAGGATGTCGCAGGGCGTGTTCCAGAAATCCTCGTTCGGCACGATGTCGCCGCCGGCCTTGAAGCCGACCACGCCGTCGGTGCGCGAGATGGGCACGAGCTTGGCGAGGTCGAGGCCGTTGGTGTTGACGATGGTGCCGGTGTGGTCCTGCACGGCGACGATCTTGGCGCCGGCTTCGGCGAAGAGTTCGGCCGCGACGGAGCCCACGTTGCCGAAGCCCTGCACGGCGATGCGCGCACCGCGCAGGTCGATGCCGAGGCGTCGCGCGGCTTCGCGGCCGGTGACGAACACGCCGCGGCCGGTGGCCTTCACGCGGCCCAGCGAGCCGCCCAGGTGCAGGGGCTTGCCGGTGACGACGCCGGTGGCGGTGCCGCCGACGTTCATCGAGTAGGTGTCCATCATCCACGCCATGATCTGAGCGTTGGTGTTGACGTCGGGCGCGGGGATGTCGGTGTGCGGGCCGATGATGATGCCGATCTCGCTGGTGTAGCGGCGAGTGACTTTCTCGAGTTCCTGCGGCGAGAGCTTCTTCGGGTCGACGCGGATGCCGCCCTTGGCGCCGCCGTACGGCAGGTTCACGGCGGCCGTCTTGATGGTCATCCAGGCCGACAGGGCCATGACTTCCTCGAGGGTGACGTCGGGGTGGAAGCGGATGCCGCCCTTGCCCGGGCCGCGGCTCATGTTGTGCTGCACGCGGTAGCCCTCGAAGTGGGCGATGCTGCCGTCGTCCATTTCGATCGGCACGTCGACGATGAGCGCGCGCTTGGGGCGCTTGAGGGTTTCGACCCAGCGGGCCAGCGGGCCGAGGTACGGCACGACGCGATCGACCTGCGAGAGATAGGTGCCCCACGGGCTGTTGGCTGTAGGACTGACGAAGGAGAGTTGTTCGCTCATAGGGGTTCCCTTGTTGGTTTGTGAGGGTGGCCGCAACGATAGACCTCCGCCGCACGTTGCGCCATGGCTTATGCGCGCCGCGGAGGCGGTTATGCAAGAGAGGTTGGCAGGCCTGCGATGCCGACATTGCGTCGATGTCATCGCGGCGAGCGCGGGCTGACTGTTTCGCTTCCTAGATTGGCTGGGTCGGCGCCATTTCCGGCGACGGCGAACAACCGATCAGGAGATACCGACCATGCCGCATCGCACGCTTCTTGTTTCTTCCGCTCTTCTCGCAGCCGCGCTGATTCCTTTGGCAGCGTCCGCCGCCGGCGAGTACCACTTCGCGCCTACAGAGGCCGGCGTCACGCGCCACCCCGATCACGCGAGGCAGGACCCGTCGCGCGACAGGGTCGTGGCCGAGCTGGAGACGGCGCAGAAGCAACCCGCATGGAACAGCGCGAGCCGCGGCGCGCCCTGGCCCGCGGCACGCACCGGCCAGCCCGCCACGCGCGACGCGGTGGAGGCCGATGCCATCAAGGCGATGCGGGCGGGAGCGATCCCCTCGGGCGAGCGATAGGTGCGCGCCTCTTCACCGGAGATGACAGAAACGTCATCGACGGGTTATCGCCCTCACAGGTCCGCTTTTTAGAGTCGGATCACCAGGCAAACAACCAACGTCACATATCAAGGAGTCACCAAGCAATGAGCAAGCAAGCATCCGCCACCCGCTTCATCGGCACCGCCGCCCTCGCCGCGCTGCTGGGCACCATCGCAGCGCCCAGCTTCGCCGGCAACTACGCCGAGGGCGATCCGCGTCCCGTGCCGCTGGTTTCGTCGACCACGCGCGCTGCCGTGACCGCCGATGCGATGCAATGGCTGAAGACCGCGCCCACGCAGGGCTACAGCAGCAGCTACGAACAGCAGGCGGTGGCGGTCTCGGCCAACTCCCGCGCCGCAGTGGCTGCCGACACGCAGCTGTGGATCCGCTCGGGCCTGGCGGCCCAGCAGAACAGCGAGGCCGGCGCCGACACGATGAAGCCCGGCTACCGCGAGGCCGCGGCCGAGTACGCACGGCTGCGCGCGAGCCCCGCCTACGGCGCGCTGGTCGACCAGCTCAGGAACCAGCAGGCTGCCGCCCAGCCGCAGACACGGCTTCGCTGACCGAAAGGAACGCGCCGGCCCCCCTTGCGCTGCCTGGGGGCAAGCAAGGGTAGGCCGACGGCAGTTCCTTGGTTCTATCTCCTACGACCTGATGTCATAGGCCGCATCTTTTGCCACGATTCGATGCCCGAGCCGGATAATCCTCCGATGCTCGACCTGGACCGCATCGATCTCCGCCTGCTGAAAATCCTTCAGGAGGACGGCCGCATCACCAACCTCAAGCTGGCCGAAGCGGTGGCGCTCTCGCCCACTGCCGTGCTCGCGCGCGTGCAGCGGCTCACGCGCGACGGCTTCATCCAGGGCTACGAGGCGCGGCTCGATCCGCACAAGCTGGGCCGCGGCTTCACCGTCTTCGTCGAGGTGCTGCTCGACCGCACCACCCCCAACGTGTTCGACCAGTTCAAGGCCGCCGTGCAGGTGCGCGACGAGATCATGGAATGCCACATGGTCGCCGGCGGCTTCGACTACCTGCTCAAGACCCGCATGGCCGACATGGCTGCCTACCGCGAGTTCGCCGGCACGGTGCTGTGGCAGCTGCCGGGCGTGCGCGAGACGCGGACCTATGCGGTGATGGAAGAAGTGAAGAACAGCGCTCGGCTGCCGCTGGGGGTCTGAGGCAAGCCCGTCAGGCCGGCTTGGCGTAGTTGCGGCCGCCGAAGATCGCCGTGCCCACGCGCACCATCGTGCTGCCGGCGCTGATGGCTGCCTCGAGGTCCGCGCTCATGCCCAGCGACAGGGTATCGAGCGCGATGCCCGCGTCGCGGATCGACTGGTACACCGCATGCGCGCGCAGGCACAGCTCGCGCTGCGCTTCGAAGCCGGTGGCCGGCTCGGGAATCGCCATGAGCCCGCGCAGCCGGAGTTGTGGCAAAGCCGCCACAGCGCGCGCCAGCGCCAGCGCCTCTTCAGGAGGCACGCCGGACTTGTTCGCGCCGCCGTCCACATTAACCTGAAGGCATACATCCAGCGGCGGCAGGTGCGGCGGGCGCTGGGCCGAAAGACGCTCGGCGATCTTCAATCTGTCGATGCTGTGGACCCAGTCGAAGTGCTCGGCCACCGGCCGCGTCTTGTTGCTCTGCAGGGGCCCGATGCAGTGCCATTCGAGGGAGGAACGCAGGTCGGCGAGGGCTTCGATCTTGTCCAGCCCTTCCTGCACGTAGTTCTCGCCGAAGGCCGACTGGCCCGCCGCGTGCGCCTCGCGCACCGCATCCGGTCCGAAGGTCTTGGACACCGCCAGCAGGCGTACGCCGGCCGGGTCGCGGCCGGCCGTTACACATGCCTTCGCGATCCGGTCGTTTACTTGCTGGAGGTCGTCGCCAATCATCGTCATAATCGTCCAAAATCGTATCAAAACGTCACGAAACCCGAGCCGAGGAGCCCCGTGGACATCACCCAACTGCTGGCGTTCAGCGTCAAGAACAAAGCCTCCGACCTGCACCTTTCCGCGGGCCTGCCGCCGATGATCCGCGTCAACGGCGACGTGCGCCGCATCAACGTCGATGCGCTCGACCACAAGGGCGTGCACGCCATGGTGTACGACATCATGAGCGACACGCACCGCAAGCACTATGAAGAGTTCCTGGAGGTCGACTTCTCCTTCGAGATCGACGGCCTCGCGCGCTTCCGCGTGAACGCCTTCAACCAGGCGCGCGGCGCGGCCGCCGTGTTCCGGACCATTCCCTCGAAGATCCTCACGCTCGAGCAGCTCAACGCGCCCAAGATTTTCGGCGAACTGGCGCTCAAGCCGCGCGGGCTGGTGCTGGTGACGGGCCCCACGGGTTCGGGCAAGTCGACCACGCTGGCGGCGATGATCAACTACCTCAACGAGAACGAGTACGGCCACATCCTCACGGTGGAAGACCCGATCGAATTCGTGCACGAGTCGAAGAAGTGCCTGATCAACCAGCGCGAGGTGGGGCCGATGACGCTGTCGTTCTCCAACGCCCTGCGCTCCGCCCTGCGCGAAGACCCCGACGCCATCCTGGTGGGCGAGCTGCGCGACCTGGAGACCATCCGCCTGGCGATGACCGCGGCGGAGACGGGCCACCTGGTGTTCGGCACGCTGCACACCTCGTCGGCCGCCAAGACCATCGACCGGATCATCGACGTGTTCCCGGGCGAGGAGAAGGAAATGATCCGCGCCATGCTCTCGGAGTCGCTGCAGGCCGTGATCTCGCAGACGCTGTGCAAGACCAAGGACGGCCAGAGCCGCGTGGCGGCGCACGAGATCATGCTGGGCACCCCGGCCATCCGCAACCTGATCCGCGAGGCCAAGGTGGCGCAGATGTACTCCACCATCCAGACCGGCCAGGGCTCGGGCATGCAGACGCTCGACCAGAACCTGACGGAACTGGTGCGCCGCAATACCATCTCGGCAGCGGAAGCCCGCAGCAAGGCGAAGATTCCCGAGAACTTCCCCGGCTAGCCATGGGGCGCCACGGCTTTTCACTTCGCTGCGCTGCGCGCACCGCCTCCTCCCGTGGGGAAGGCGCGGCCGCCTTGGGAAGGCCCGGCGGTCGGCCGCCAGCAGGTTCTATCTAAACAGATCAAGGAGCGCTCTCATGGAACGCGATCAAGCCAGCCAGTTCATCAACGACCTGCTCAAGCTCATGGTGAGCCGCAATGGCAGCGACCTGTTCATCACGGCCGACTTTCCGCCGGCCATCAAGGTCGACGGCAAGGTCACCAAGGTCTCGCAGCAGGCGCTGGGCGCGCCGCACACGCTGGCGCTGACCCGCTCGATCATGAACGACCGCCAGACGGCCGAGTTCGAGCGCACCAAGGAATGCAACTTCGCGATCTCGCCCACCGGCATCGGCCGCTTCCGCGTGAACGCGTTCGTGCAGCAGGGCAAGGTCGGCATGGTGCTGCGGACCATTCCCGCGAAGCTGCCGACCATCGATGGCCTGGGCATGCCGCAGGTGCTGAAGGACGTCTCGATGACCAAGCGCGGCCTGTGCATCCTGGTGGGCGCCACGGGCTCGGGCAAGTCGACCACGCTGGCGGCCATGATCGACTGGCGCAACGAGAACTCCTTCGGCCACATCGTGACGGTGGAGGACCCGGTCGAGTTCGTGCATCCGCACAAGAACTGCGTGGTAACGCAGCGCGAGGTGGGCATCGACACCGACAGCTGGGAAGCCGCGCTGAAGAACACGCTGCGCCAGGCGCCCGACGTGATCCTGATGGGCGAAATCCGTGACCGCGAGACCATGGAGCACGCGGTGGCCTTCGCCGAGACCGGCCACCTGTGCATGGCCACGCTGCACGCCAACAGCGCCAACCAGGCGCTGGACCGGATCATCAACTTCTTCCCCGAAGAGCGCCGCGCCCAGCTGCTGATGGACCTGTCGCTGAACCTGCGCTCGCTGATCTCGCAGCGCCTGGTGCCGACCGAAGACGGCCTGGGCCGCGTGGCCGCGGTGGAGGTGCTGCTGAACACGCCGTTGATTTCCGACCTGATCTTCAAGGGCGAGGTGGGCGAGATCAAGGAGATCATGCGCAAGAGCCGCAACCTCGGCATGCAGACCTTCGACCAGGCGCTGTTCGACCTGTTCGAGAGCCACTCGATCAGCTTCGAGGACGCCATCCGCAACGCCGACTCGGCCAACGACCTGCGCCTGCAGATCAAGCTCAACAGCCAGCGTGCACGCAGCACCGACCTGGCTGCGGGCACGGAGCACTTCGCGATCGTCTAGGGCTGCGCGCGGTTCACGGCGCCGCCAACCGAGGACGGCGCAGGTAGCCGTAGAGCAAGGCGACCACTTCATCGACGAATTGGGGTCGCTCGAGTACTGCGGGATCGTGCGACGTCGCCTCATGGATGACCGCATGCGCGGCGACCAGCCCGATCCGGATCGCCACGCGCAAATCGGGAACGTGGCGCGCGTACGGCTCCAGAGCCTTTCGCAGTTGCTCGACCCGGTCTTCGTTGTCGATTTCACATCGCACCGACCTCGGCAACTCGTCGGCGATGGCCCGATGCACTGCGGGAGCGATCCGGTGTTCGTCGACCATGGCCTGAACGAGCAACACGAGAGCTTCGCGCAAGGTGCGCTGGGCGGGTAGCTGTACGAGGGCTTGCGCCAACTTGCTCTGGGTCTGGAGGATGTGACGCCGCTGCAGCTCCGCGACGATCGCCTCCTTGTTCGGGAAGTACTGGTAGAGCGAGCTGATGTTCACGCCGGCGCGTTCCGCGACCGCGTTCGTGGTCAGTCTCTCCCATCCGAAATTCACCAGAATGTAAGCCGCCGCTTGGGTAATGGCGTCGACGGTCAGATGCGAGCGCTGCTGGCGCGGGAGTTTCCTGGGTTCGGTGGCCTTGCGGGCGGCTCTCATCTGGCGGCTCCGGAATGCAAGTATCGAAAAACAAAGCATGAGCTTACTATTTGCTCATGAAGACGCAAAGCAGTCCGTCGCTCTGGACGGCATTTCTTGAAATCAACCACCGCCGTCGCGCCATCCGCGATTTCGACAGAACCGCGGTCCTGGCCGATGACGAAGTCCGCGAGATCCTCACGGAGGCTGCGCGTGCGCCCTCGAGCGGCAATCTGCAGCCGTACCGCTTCCACTGGGTTCGAGACCCGGACATGAGGGCGCGCCTGGCCGCCGCGTGCAACGGCCAGCGCGCCGCAGCGTCGGCTGCCGCGCTGATCGTCGTCGCCGCCAGCCCGCAGATTGCACTCAGCACGGCTTCACAGCAACTCGCCCACGTCTCGGCCGACAGCGAGTTGCCGGAGCGAGCGAAGGACTACCATCGAAAACAATTGAGGATGTTCCGCCGCGTTCTCGGAACGGGCTCCTGGGCTCCCTGGACACTTCTTACGTCGCTCGCCGCCCTGATTCGACCGGCGCTTTCTCTGCTGCCCGTGGGCCACCTGGGGGGACGCGGCTGGGTCGCGCGGAATTCCGCGTACGCAGCACAGACACTCATGCTCGCGGCCGCCGCCAAGGGCATCGATTCATGCCCCATGGAAGGGTTCTCGGCCCCGAAGGTCGTCGATCTTCTCGGTCTCCCCCGGGGGACGGTCATCCCCGTGGTCATCGCGTTGGGATACCGGGCAAGCAACGCCCGCGTCGAACAGCAATGGCGGCGGGCCTCGGCCGAGGCTGTCGTCGAGCACTGAATCCATCGCGGGGACAAACCCCGAGTACGGCGTCGGCGAGGTCGTTGTGGCCGCTAAGGCACCAGCGGCGACGATGGGAATCTAGTCGATCGTCTTCTGCCACGCAGCGAACACCCCCGCCGCCAGCGCAATCACCGCCATCGCGGTGAAGCCGTCCAGCGAGGCCATGAAGGTGGCCTGCTGTTCCAGCGTGCGCCAAAGCGTGCCCAGCGCCATCGCGTGGGCCTCGCTCGCCGATTGCCCCGCCGCGGCGAAGCCGTGGGTCAGGGAATCGAGCGCCTGCATGAAGCTCGCGTTCGCGGCATTGGCCGATTCGCTCAGCCGCACCTCGTGAAGCGCCAGCCGGTGCTGCTGGAGCGCGATCACGGTCGAGGTCGCGAACGAGATCGCGAGCTGGCGCACCAGGTTCTTCAGCCGATAGCCGTGCGCGAACTCCTCCGCGGCGAAGGGCCTGAAGGTGAGGTTGGCAACGGGCAGCACGACAAAGAGCATCAGCAACCCGCGCAGCAGCAGCGGCACCAGCAGGGCCTCGCGCCCGGCCTGCGGCGTGATGCGCGAGAGCATCCACGCCGCCAGCGCCGCGATGCCGAAACCGACGACGATGAGCCACTTCTTGCGAGCCAGCCGCGCGGAGTACTTGAGGTAGACGAAGACCAGCAGCCCCGTCGCGAACGAAGCCGCCCCGGTGAAGTAGCCGGTGTTGCCCACGGTGAAGCCGAGCCCGCCCTCCATCATGCGCGGCAGCAGGTAGCTGAAGCCGGTCGAGAGGTAGTAATAGACAACGTAGAGCGCCAGCCCCACGCGGAACGACGCGTTGCGCAATGCATGCAGGCGCACCAGCGGCGCCGGATGCCGCCACTGCTGCCAGCCGAACCACGCGAGCCCCGCCACGCCGGCGATGGCAAGTCCGACGAGAGCGGGCGAGCCGGCGAAGAGCTCGAAGTGCGAGCGCGTCAGCACCACCTGCAGCGCAGCCTGCGCGAGTGCGAACACCAGGTAGGCGAGGTAGTGCGGTTCGGTGCGCTCGTGCGGCTCGACGTCGCCGATGTCGGGCAGCGTCCACAGCACGAGCAGTCCGATGAGCGCTGCCGCCGGCGCAGTGCTTGCGAACAGCCAGCGCCAGTCGAAGTTGGCGACCAGGAAGGCACCCGCGACGGGCGCCAGCGCGCCGCCGAAGACGATCAGCACCATGAACGCCTTCAGCGCCTTGGCGCGGCGCGCGGCCGGAATGCCGATCTGGATCAGGATGCGGCAGGCGCCCAGCATCGGCCCGACGAAGTAGCCCTGCAGGGCACGCGCGAGCGTGAGCTGCATCGAGCTGTCGCACAGCGCCGCGGCCGCGCCGCCGGCAGCGAAGGCGAACATGCACACGGCGAGGTAGCGCCTGTAGCCCAGCCGCTCGATCCACGCATGCTGGTGCAGGATGCCCAGCACGGCGCCCAGCGCGTAGGCGCTGGAGGCCCACACGAGCTCGTCGGGCGACGCATTCACGCCCCCGGCGATGTAGCTGGCGAAGAAGGCGAAGAGCGCGTTGTCGAAATAGTCGATGGCCGTGACGAGGCCGATGGCCCAGGGCAGCAGCGCGACCGCGGCGGTGCTGCCGCGCGAGGGCCACGCCAGGGCCGGGGTGCTCATGGCGCGGGCCGCTCCCTGCGGCGCTGCTCGAGCGCCTCTTCGAGCGGCTCGCCCGCAAGGCGGCGCTCCACGTAGTCCAGGTCGCGCTTGAGCTGCGCCTGCAGCACCGCGGCTTCCTTGAGCTCGCGCCGAACCTGCGCCACGCGCGCATCAAGCGTCGCGAGCTGGCCCGTGAGCGTTTCGCGCAGCGTCTTGAGCGAAGCGTTCGACAACCGCGGGCGGCCGCCTTCGGCCGGCGCTTCCATCGGCTGCTGCAGCATCGCTGTGATGGCCGTGAGCGAGAAGCCCAGCGATCGCATGCGCAGCACGCGCGCGAGCTTGTCGAGGTCGGCCTGCTCGTAGAGGCGGTAGCCGCCTTCGCTGCGCATCGGCACCACGAGACCCAGCTCCTCGTAGTACTTGAGCGTACGCGGCGTGACGCCGAGCCGCGCCGCGGCATCGCGCACGGTGATGTTGCTGGCGGGGGTCTGGTCGGTCATGATGGGTCGATCCTAGCCAAACCTGTACGTTCACGTACAGGTTGGCCGGGGATCCCACCTCTCGTGGAATGGCTTTAAGCTGTGGCCCCATGAGCAGCATCAACCCCCGCACCTACGAATCCATCCCCGCGCAGACAGTGGCCTTCCTCGGCCTCGGCGTCATGGGCGGCCCGATGGCCGGCCACCTGGCCAAGGCCGGCCACCGCGTCACGGTCTACAACCGCACCGCCGCCAAGGCGCAGGCCTGGGCCGACGAATTCGGCCCGCCCGGCCGCCATGCAGCCACTCCGCGCGAAGCGGGGGATGGCGCCGACATCGTGTTCTGCTGCGTCGGCAACGACGACGACCTGCGCTCGGTGGTCCTGGGCGACGACGGCGCCTTCGCCGGCATGAAGAAGGGCGCTGTGCTGGTCGACCACACCACTGCCTCGGCCGACGTGGCGCGTGAACTCTCGAAGGCCGCGCAGGCGCTGGGCCTGCATTTCATCGACGCCCCCGTCTCGGGCGGCCAGGCCGGCGCGCAGAACGGTGCGCTCACCGTGATGTGCGGCGGCGACGCGGCAGTCTTCGAGCGTATCAAGCCGGTGGCCATGGCGTTCTCGCGCGCGGTCACGCTGCTGGGCGAAAGCGGCGCCGGCCAGCTCGCAAAGATGGTGAACCAGATCGCCATCGCGGGCCTGGTGCAGGGCCTGTCGGAAGCCATCGCCTTCGGACAGCGCGCGGGGCTCGACATGGAAGCCGTGCTCGGCGTCATCAGCAAGGGCGCGGCCCAGAGCTGGCAGATGGAGAACCGCGGCAAGACCATGATCGAAGGCAAGTTCGACTACGGCTTCGCGGTCGACTGGATGCGCAAGGACCTGGGCCTGGTGCTCGACGAGGCCAAGCGCAACGGCGCACGCGTGCCGGTGACGGCGCTGGTCGACCAGTTCTATGCCGACGTGCAGCAGGCCGGCGGCCGACGCTGGGACACGTCGAGCCTCATCACGCGGCTGAAGTGACCGCCTGAAGAAGCAAAAAAGCCCGCGGATGCGGGCTTTTTCATGGGTGGTGGACGGTGCCTCTTTCTCAGCGCACCGGAGAAGTCGTCACCCCGTTCGAGGACGGTGTGGACGACGAGCCCGCCGGGGGCAGCGGGTCCATCGGCGGCAGCGGCACGCGCGAGCCGGACGACGACGGCGCGGACGGCGTGGCCGAGGTGACCGGCGCCGGACCCGTGCCGCCGCGCTGCGCCGCGGCCTGGTTCGCGGCCTGGCTGGCGGCCAGGTCGGCCTCGCTCACGACCTCGACCATGCGCACCACCTTGACCACGCCCGAGACGCCGCGCGCGATCTCGGTCGCGCGGTCGGTCTCGCGGCGCGTGGCGATGCCCATCAGGTAGACCACGCCGCGCTCGGTCACCACCTTGAAGGAGTTCGCGAAGATGTCCTTGGCGTCCAGCAGCGAGGCCTTCACCTTGCCGGTGATGTAGAGGTCGTTCGAGCGGTCCTGGAAGGTGCTCGAGGAGCCGACGGTCAGTTCGTTGACCACCGAGCGCACGTTCGCGATGCGGCCCACCTCTTCCTCGACGCGGCGGCGGTCGGCATCGCTGCCGACGGCGCCGGTCAGCAGCACCTGACGGTTGTAGCTGGTGACGCTCACGTACATCTGGTCGTTGGCGATGTCGCGCACGCGGGCCGCGGCGCGCAGCTCGATGCCCTGGTCGTCGAGCTGTGCGCCCGAGCTGCGGCGGTCGGTGGCCACCATGCCCACGCCCACCACGGCCGCGCCGCCCACGACGAGCGGCACGCAGGCGGAAAGGCTCGTGACCAGTGCGGCGCCCAGTGTCAGGGCGAGTGCGAAACGTTGGGTCGATGTCGTCGTCATGGTCTTGAAGGTCATGAGGAAGCTTCCTGTTCTCCGAGTAGCTGGGCGTCCACGCCGTCGCAAAGGCAGTGCAGTGCGATCTGGTGGATCTCGTGGATGCGCGCCGCACGCTCGTGCGGCACGCTGATCTGTACGTCCGTCTCGCGCAGTGCGCGGCCGATGGTGCTGCCTGCACCCGATGCCGCGTTGCCCAGCAGCGCGACGACGGTCATGTCGCGCTCGTGCGCAGCGGCCACTGCCGCGAGCACCGATGCCGACTGGCCGCTGATGCTCAGGGCGAGCAGCACGTCGCCGGCCTGGCCGAGCGCGCGCACCTGGCGGGCGAAGCGGTCGGCATCCGGAGCGTCGGGGCCGTCGGCGGCGGGGTCGGTGGCATCGCCGGGCAGCGCGATGGCGCCGAGCTCGGGCCGCTCGCGTTCGAATCGGCCCACGAACTGCGCGGCGAACTGGGCCGCCAGCAGGCCGGAGACGCCGGCGCCGCATGCGAGCACCTTGCCGCCGCTGGTCACGCAGGCCAGCAGGGCCTGCATCGCTTGGGAGATGGGTTTGCTGAGTACCGGCCCGGTCTGGTACTTGAGGTCGGCACTGTCGATGAAGTGCTGCTGAATCCGTTGCTCGAGCATGGGGCGGGATGATAACTGGGGGCTGTGAAACAAGACGTTCGAGTGTGGAGCCTGCATTGCGGCTTCAGTTCCCTCGGACGGCGCATCAGCCGGCATCGAAGGCCGCCTGCAGCCAGGTGATCCGGTCCTCCACCAGCACCACGTCGAAGCGGCACGGCGGCACGGTGCGCAGCCGGCTCAGGTAGTGCTGCGCGGCGAACACGATGCGCCGCTGCTTCAGCCCCGTGATGCTGCCGCCCGCGCCGCCGTGCGTGCCGGAACTGCGATGGCGCACCTCCACGAACACCAGCGTGCCCGTGGGAGACGGGCGCGGATCGCGCATGATCAGGTCGATCTCGCCGCCGCCGCGCCCGGGCGTCCGATAATTGCGGGCGAGCAGCACGAGGCCCGCGTCCCGCAGGTGGTCGAGCGCGGCGTCTTCCGCCGCATCGCCCCGATGCTTCGTTGTGGTGTCGGTCTTCATGGCCCTCCCTGGCCGGCTCTCGAGAGTCTTCTTTTTCCTGCTGCCTGTTCGTTCCGACGGAGAAACCCCTTGGCTTCACTCGCTCCCGCCTCTTTCGGCGCAGCCCTCGCGGCCGCTCATGATGCCGCGGGTGCGCAGCATTATCCGCAGGGCACGCTCTACGTCGTCGCCACGCCCATCGGCAACCTGGCCGACATCACACTGCGCGCCCTGCACGTGCTGCAGCTGGTCGACGCCGTCGCCTGCGAGGACACCCGCCATACGCAGAGCCTGCTGCGCGCCTACGGCATCGACCGGCCCGGCTCGCAGCTGCTGGCGGTGCACCAGCACAACGAGGCCGAGGCGGCACAGGCGGTTGTCGCGCGGCTCGCGCAGGGCGAGCGCATCGCCTACGTCAGCGACGCCGGCACGCCCGGCGTGAGCGACCCCGGCGCACGGCTCGCGGCCGCGGTGCGCGCCGCCGGACAGCGCGTGCTGCCGCTGCCGGGCGCCAGCAGCGTGACCACGCTGGTCGGCGCGGCGGGGCTGGTGGCCGAGGGCGGAAACGACGGCAACGCCAGCAGCGCTTTCGTCTTCGCGGGCTTCCTGCCGAGCAAGGCCGGCGAGCGCGATGCGGCCGTGCAGGTGCTGTCGCAGGAACCGCGCGCGGTCGTGCTGCTGGAGGCCCCGCACCGCATCGAGAACCTCGCACGCGCCCTGTCCACGCTGGGCGAACGCCGCGTCACCGTGGGCCGCGAGCTCACCAAGCAGTTCGAGGAAATCGCCACCGTCGCCGCGGGCGCGCTGCCCGACTGGTTCGCCGCCGACCGCGACCGCACGCGCGGCGAGTTCGCACTGGTGCTGCATCCCGTGGCCGTGAGCGGCGACGGCGGGGCCGAAGGCGAGCGCGTGCTGCGCCTGCTGCTGGCGGAGCTGCCCGTGAAGACGGCCGTGAAGCTTGCCGCCGAGATCACCGGCGCCCCGCGCAACACGCTGTACGACACCGCCCTGCGCATCCGCGACGAGGCGGAGCAGCAGGACTAGCCCGCCGGCGGAAGAAGAAACTCCGGCGGCACAGCCGCCGTCAGCCAGACGCCGTTCTCCGCGCAATGGAAGACGCGGCCCAGCGCATGCATGCGGCCCGCATCGACGGTGAGCACATGCGCCTTGCCGTGGCGCTGCCCCACCTGCACGGCAGTGGCTTCGTCGGCGGACAGGTGCACATGCTGCCGCGAGCCAGGCAGCAGGCCTCGGACGCGGATGGACGCCAGGAACCGCGTGGCCGTGCCATGGAAAAGAATCGGCGGCGGCTCGACCGGCTCGAAGCTGCGGTTCACCTGCGGCGTGGAATGACCCTGCAGCGCGCGGATGCGCAGCCCGTCGGCCGACAGCTCGTAGCGCTTCTTCGTGCCCGAATCGACCACCTGTGCAACCTCTGCCGCCGTCAGCACCCGCCCTGCGGCCACCGCCCCCGCCACCAACGCATCGATTCCGGCCCAGCCCTGCGCATCGAGCCTCAGTCCGATGGACTCCGGCGCGTGCCGCAATACGTAGGCGATGAACTTGCTGGTGTCTTCGGGCCTCGTCATCGGGTCTTCCAGTGATCTGCGTACGCCAGCAGTGCGTCCATCACCCGCTGCACGTGCGCGGCCGGCGGCCGGTCGGCCGCGTGGAACACGTGATAGTCGATCGACGGATAGCCCTGCAGCGGAATCGCCACCAGGCCATGGGGAATGTGGCAGCAGGCATTCACCACCGTCAGGCCGAAGCCCAGCTGGGCGAAGCGCAGCATCAGCTCCCACCCATTGGCTTCGAGCGACGGCTGCAACTGCACCGACTCGGCCTGCAGCAGCCGGCCAAGCAACTCACGGTGCGGTCTTCCTGCCGGCGGCACGATCAGCGACGCGCCCTTGAGGTCGCGCAGGCGCACCGACTTGCGCGCGGCCAGAGGATGCGTGCGCGGCACGACCAGCACCTGCCCCACGGTCGTCAGCCGCATGGCGCTCAGGCCGGCGGGCACGGTGCCGAGCGGCGCGATGCCCAGGTGCGCCTGCCCCGAGCGCACCGCCTGGATGGATTCGTCGCGATCGCGCGTGAGCAGCTGCAGATGAGGTGAGGCACCCGCGCCGGAGAAGCGCGAGAGCGCCCTGCCGAGCAGGTAGAGGTAGGCGCCCTCGCCGGCCGCCAGGGTGACCACCGCCGCGTCATCTCCCTGCGCCAGGCCCTTCACGAAGCGCTGGTTCAACGCGAGCAGCTCCCGCGCGTGTCGCGCGACCTGCTCGCCGGTAGCGGTGAGTTCGAGAGCGCCGCCCACCCGCACATAGAGCTTCGCATCGAGCTGCTCCGAGAGCTTGCGCACCTTGGCGTGCAGCGCCGGCTGGCTGATGTGCAGAAGGCGCGCCGACTCGCTGAAGTTCAGCGTGTCGGCGAACACGGCGAAAGACTGCAGCGCGTCGAGATTGGTGCGGGGGATGTCCATCTGGTTGCCTGTCGCTATCCATTTTATGGATAGCTTATCCAGTATCAGTAGTTCCTGATGATGACCTTCGTTCCTACGATCCGCCTGCTCGACGAAAGACTCGACAGCAACAAAGCAAGGAAGGAACACGAAATGAAGAACACATCCGCATCGGAACTCCCCCGTCTCGGCATCGACATCGGCCGCGTGCTCATCGCGGCCGAAGGCACCGACGGCGCGGACACCTCGTTCATCGGCGGCTCGCTGCAAGACGCGCTGGACACACCGCCGTACGAAGGCATGTTCGAGGCGGTCGCGCCGCTCGCCGACAGGTTCGAAGGCCGCGTCTGGCTGGTGTCGAAGTGCGGACCGAGCGTGCAGGCCAAGAGCCGCGCCTGGCTGCAGCATCACCGCTTCTTCGAGCGCACGGGCGTGCCGCCCGCGAACCTGCGCTTCTGCCTTCAGCGCCCGCAGAAGGCCGACCACTGCCGTGAACTGCGCATCACCCACTTCATCGACGACCGCAGCGACGTGCTGCGCCACCTCGAGGGCATCGTGCCGAACCGGTATCTGTTCGGTCCGCAGCGCAAGCCGGTGACGGTGGAAGGGCTCGTGCTGCTGCCGGCGTGGAAGGACGCCGCCGCACTCGTCGGTTGACCGATCGGCCAGCGGGTGCGCCGAATGCCTGTGTCGCTAGCCGTCCAGCTCGGCGTAGCGCCTGAAGATGCCGTCCTCGTTGAACGCGATGCGGCGCGGGCTCTGCAGATAGGCCTGCACGCGCTGGCGGCGCCGGACATTGGCATGCAGTTTCTCGACCGCGGGCGTCGCGGCCAGTGCACGGGCCGTGGCCTTCGGAAAGGCATATCGCAAGCCGTCCACGAGCTGGAACAGCGACAGATCCGCATAGGTCAGCGTGTCGCCCACCAGATGCTGCGTACCGGCGGGATTGCGCTGGAGCACCCGCTCGAACCAGTGAAGGAATTTCGGAATGCGCTCTTCACGGAAGGCCCGCGCGCGCAGCATCGCCGCATCGCGCTGCTCGTCGTAATAAGCGCCCACAGAGATCGGATGATGCGTGTCATGCGCCTCCGCCACCGCGTCGGCGATCGTGAGCTGGATCTGGTGCGTCCACAACCCGTCGGATTCGCCCACACCCGACAGACCCAGCCGCGGCCCGAGATAGAGCAGGATCGCGGCCGTCTGCCCGACCACGATGTCGCCATCGACGAGAAATGGCGGCGCAAACGCGGGACGAGCGCTGTCGGGATCGCCCAACCGCTCGCCAAGAGCGGATTCACCACCGCCTTCGGCTTCGGGCAACCGCGCTACATCGACATAGTCCGCACCGGCGGCCTCGAGCGCGAGCCGAACGAATTCACCGCGGCCCTGGATGGTGGGCCAGTAATGGAGTTGGTAGGGCATACGGAGATGGTGGCATGGGTGCAGCGATTTGCGAAGTCTCAGGCGGCGCGAAAAAAATGAGCCTACGGCGCACGCGTAACAGGCGGCAAGAGCACGCAGAACGCATCTTCAATGTCGTGAGCGGATGGCGACGCACCATCCGACCTCATGTCGAAGGTCTTTATCTTTTTTCTATTGGTCACGAAGTTCATCATTCTCGGGCCATTTTTACTGGAATACACCATGATTCCATCCAACCCCTCGTCAACTTCTCTTTCGGCATCCCTGAAAGACTTCAGAAAGCGATTCAGCTGTCGAAGAGATACTCGATCCCTTTCCAAAAAAGCTCTCTTGACCAGATCATCGGTTATTCCAGCAGGACGTTTTTTCATGTAGAGCGTCGACCCCCATTCACGCCAATGGACACCACACTCCGCATCGACCCTTCTTGATTCCACGAATTCCTTGATCACCTTATTGACAACCTCTCGATGCGGGCTCTCATCCAAGTTGACCCAAACGACAAGTCTATCGTCTCTATAACCGGCAAAGGATCTCAAGGAAAATCCATAGAGAAGAAAAGCAGCAAGAAGCGAAATAAATAGTTTATCTAAAGAAAAACAAGGCATCGACCACCCTTTCAAGAAATATCTTCACTCAAGCTTCCACTCTTCTTTCCGGCAGCATCCGGGGGAATGCCCAAGATCAGATTCAACGACACAACGCTCGCTTCGTCCAAACCTGGATCGGCTATATCCTTCTTCGCCTGTTCGTAGTAAGAAATGGGGACGAAATACTTCAAATAACTCGAGCTCCCGCCTCTCTTGATTTCCATTTTTCCGTTTTTATTCCTCACCTTCACTGGGGTTCGCAACTCTCTGGCAAAAACAGAAAATCTGATCTGGTTGCGCTGGTTGCCTCCAAGAAGAATCAAATCCTCATCGCCGCTTTTCGCATAAACAAACCCGACGTGCCGACCATGGCCCTGTTTCGAAGTGACCATAGCGATGGCTCCGTATATTGGCCTCTCCAATTCGACAAACAGCGGGTTTCTGACTTTAGGTAGCGTCTTCTCCGAATTTTCTCTTGGCCCGTCGACTTCGTAGAACCCATGCGCGCGGGCTTTCGCCACCTTGCGATTGGGAAAACCAGCGTTCTCGATTGGATATTTCGCCTGCATCAGGCACCAGTTCACAAAGGCGGCGCACCACGCATTGCTGTTGCCGTACATGGCCTTGAGTCCGTCATCTACCTCGACGTGGTAATTGATCTTGTCTTGGAGCGTGAGCTCGAGTTCTCCCTGCCTGAGCTTCGCTTCCGCAACGGCAATGGGCATCCAGGGAACACGCCCTGGCACCGGATTGATCAACGCCAGAACCTTCCCCGTCCCCTCCTTCGATCGCTCCGAATCCGATGACCTGATTCCGGAAGGAATGGGCGGCGGTGGAGGAGAAACCGCCCTTCGCGTCGATGGCACTGCCGGCACTATCGGTGCCTCCGAGGTCGGTGGCTTGGCGGCAACTGCGGCAGGAGGAGCCGTCGAAGGTTTGTGATCTGGCTTCGTCTTGCCGCTCCCCGCAATCAACAGCACCTCACCCGGATAGATCCTGTCGCGCTCCAGCTCGTTGTCATCCCTGATGGCTTCCACGCTGGTGCGATACAGCTGCGCGATCTTCCAGAGACTGTCGCCCGGCTGCACGACATAGCTCATGGGCTTTCTCTGCCCATGGGTCGAACTGTTGATCTTTTCCGAGCCGGCGACGCCCTTCCACCTCTTGAATTTCGCCAGAAGGTTGAAATCCTTTCCGACGTCGCCCTGGATGGCTCCAACCGTCACGGCCTTCCTGCTCTTCGGATCCATCACCTTGACGTGCACGGTCGACTTGTCGGCGGGGTGAATCACGGGAGGAAATCGCCCTGCGGCATCGGACTTGACGACTTCCTCCCTGTCGCCTCTTTGCAGAATGATCTCCGTGCCTGGCAACGGCTGGCTGCCATCGGTCGCGTTGATCCTGCTCACGGCAACCCAGGTTTCCTTCCGCGTGTCGGCGTTCGCGTGGTAGCCCTCGATCTCGGCGATGCTGTTCACGATCTTTTCGAGTTCGGCGTCACTGCACTCGCCGATCTTTCTGGCAGCCGGGATGCCGCTGGTCTTGAGCAGATCGCGTATGTATTTCTCCGTGTCGTTTTCCTTCTTCGGGGCGTAGACGGGAACGGCTTCGGAGATCGTCCTGTCGCCATGCAGGCGCTTCAGGTTCGCCTTCAGTTCCTCCCGGCCGGCGCCTTCATCGGGAAAGATCAGGAAGGTCCTGCCCGATCTGGTGGTGGCGAATCCGATGTAGCCCTTTGCTTTCCTGGGCACCGGCACGCCGTCGACCTTCCGAGCGGTCAAGTCGCCGGGGTTGTTGATGCGCCAGGGCAGCGTTCCGCCCGAGCGCAGCAGGTGGCGGCCGTCTTCGCAGATGAACTCGGCGACTTCGATGTTGGGGTGGTAGGTGGCGGATATCAGTCTGGGCATGCTGGTGTTTCCCTTGCTCAAGCCAATCCGTTCAGATGGGCTTCGACGGCGGACTCGGAAAGAAAGTGGCCGGGGTCTAAAGCACCCGCAGCAGACGCATACTTGGCGTCTTCCGCTCCCGGCGATCCGGTCTCGCCGTCGTCATCTGTTCGGTCATCGTCTTCCGCGCCGCCAGGCTCGCTGCGGATCGTCGGAACGGGCGTCCAGTCCCACGCTTCCTCTCCAACTACCAGAACTGCCTCGTCCGGCGTTTCGAACGCGACGCGGGGCAATCGCCCGTCGTCGGGAATGACGCCTTCGGCCAGCGTCCGGCGCTTCTCGTCGAGGATCCTGTAGGGCAGCCCCGACATGCCGACGTGCTTGAATATCTCGTCGCTGCCAAGGGGCGCGAAGCGCACGCTGTACTTGTCGTCGTGGCTCACGCCTTCCATGCGCCGGCGCTTGGCCATGTCCATCGGCCCTGCATAGCTGTGGGTGGCCGCGTGCTCGCGCCAAAGTCCCTGGGTGCCGTGGACGATGCCCGAGGCACTCCACCTGGAAAAGCTGCCACCGCCGTTGACGACGATCTCGTCCCTGGCGGTGATGCTGATCCTGTCGGACTCCAGCTTGATGTCGAGCCTGGCCAGCAGGTTGATGCTGTTCTGCAGCGCGACGATGTCGATGCCGGCCGTGGCTGCCGTCAGGCGGATCGCCTTGTATGCGAAGAGGCGCACAGCCTCCTTCACGCTCACCAGAAAGCTCCTGCCGGCGCTGATGCTGGTGTGCGCGCCGCTGCTCAGCGCGTTGTGCGTGATGCTTGCGATGTGGGTGGCACCTGCCGCCGTGCTCTGGATGCCGGCCGCACTGGCAAGCACGAGATGCGGTTCGCAGAGTTCAGGAAAACCTCCCTGCCGCGAAGCTCGGCCCTTGATCGCATCGTTCTGTTCCCTGAGGGCCTCGGTGACCGCGTCCTGGTCGCCCGCCTCGTGCGCCTTCGCCTCCTGCGCAGTCTGGCTCTGGCGTTCATGCAGGTCGCGCGCGGCCGCCAGTCGTGCAACTGTTTCCCCAAGATCGGTGATGTGCGCATCGGCTCCGGGCCTCGGCTCGGTGCTGAGCAGCAAGCCCATTGCGGCGCGCACCGCGGCATGGCCATCGGTACGCAGCTCGGCGCCCTCACCCCGGTCGTCCTTGCGGCCTGCCGTGCCGTCGATGCGCCCGATGTGGCCGAGGCTCAGGCTGCTGCAGAGATGGTCGCTCTTGAGCTGCGCCTGGATCTTTCCGGGCAGATCGTCCAGCACCAGGTGGTTGCCGCGCGATCCGCCTAGTGCGCCCGCGTTCAATTCACGGCTGCGGAGGCCCGAGAGGTTGCTCTGCTCGGGCAGCCGCCATGCGGGCATGTTCTCGGCATTGAACACACGGCCGGTGATGATGGGACAGTCCGGGTCGCCGCCGAGGAAATCGACGACCACTTCCTGGCCGACGCGCGGCAGCGCAGCCGCCCCGAAAGTCTCTCCGGCCCAGGCCATGGACACGCGGATCCAGCAGCTGGAGTTCTCGTTGCGCTGCCCGACACGGTCCCAGTGGAACTGCACCTTCACGCGGCCGTACTGGTCGACCCAGATCTCCTCGTTCTTCGGCCCGACGACGATGGCAGTCTGGGGTCCGCGGGTGCGGGGCTTCGGAGTGATGCGCGGCGGGCGCCACGCATGGCTCACGGGCTGCGCATCGAAGCCGAAGCGCTGGACGGAGCCTTCGCCGGCATCGGCGCCCTCGGTGGCCCGGAGGTTCTCCTGCAATACGTAGTCGACGGCAACCACGAGGTGCTTGCGGTTCTGATCGTCCCTCGGGTGGCCCGCCAGCTCGAAGATGCAGCCCGGCGCAAGTTCTCGCCTGTTGGAGCGACCGCTGGCAACGCTGCCGCCGCTCAGTTGCTCTTCGACGCGCGTGCGTGCATATGCTTCGCCATCGTCGTAGTGCCTGTAGCCACCGGGCCATTCGTACAGCTCGAGGTCGTCGTGCGCGTGGCCGCAGCGCATCTCGCGTCGGCTGGAGAGATCCGCCTTTGGCTTGAGAGGGTCGTAGTCGTTGGTGAAGTGCAGGCCGGAGCGGACCTCTTCTCTCGTGCGCCATTCGTAGACGCGTTCGTTCCCCGTCACCCCACCCCCGGTCATTCCCGCCTTCTCCAGCGGATGAAACCGCACCGTCTCTCCTCCAGGCATCGGATCGTGCGAGCTCAGCACGTCGTCCGCGAACACCAGCACCTGCCGCTGCGCCTCGTGCCGGAAGTAGTAGTAGATGCCTTCCAGCTCGCACAGCCGAGAGACGAAGGAGAAGTCGCTCTCGCCGTACTGCACGCAGTACTCCCAGGTGCGGTACTCGCGGGCCAGCCGCTTCTCCATGGCGTAGCCGTAGGCTTCGAGCACGTCGGCGACGATGTCCGGAACGGTCCTGCCCTGGAAGATGCGGAAGTCGCTTCGCCGCGTCGCGAGACACAGCCACGGGCGCAGCCTCATGCGGTAGAAGCTGTGCCGTGCGTCCTCTGCGGCCAGCCCGAAGGACGCGACGACACCGCCCAGGTAGCGCGTGCCGCCGCTCTCGGTCTGCATCGCCACGGTGGCGGTCTTGCCGAGCAGCGCCTTCGGATCGATGCCGTTGCTGCTGCCGAGCAGTTCCACCTCGAAGTCGTGGAGCTGGCTCAGTGCCTCGCGGCCGGTCAGCCGGTGGAACTGAAGCGCTTCCCCCAAGGGGGTATGAATGGAAACCCGGCGCCTCATAGCACCGCCGCACACGCAACGGCGCACGACACCGGGCGAACATGCCGGCGCGTGCCATCGAAGATGGACATGGATCCTCCCTGAAATCATTCATTGCCGCTCTGGCCGGCGGCATGTTTCGTCGGAGTATCCAAGCGCTCGGCGTCTTTCGTTCGACGCCGGCGAATGCGTCAGCGGAACCGTGAACGAATGCGCGCAGCGGCGACGGTGCCTCTGCCTGCGCCGGCGCGCAGATGTCGATTGTTCACAAGCCGCGTGAGCTTCGGCCGATGCGCATCACGCGTTCGCGAACCTGTCCGCATAGGCGCGGAACATCGCGTTGCGCTCGTCGAGTGCCTCCTGCGTTGCGGGCACCATGATCGGCGCGCCTTCGCTCGCGAATGCCTGGCACTGTTCGACGTACGGCCGAAGCTTCTCGTGATAGACCGGCGACGCCGCCGCCATGTCGCCACCGTGCTCGGTCCACGTGGTCGCCAGGAGCTCCGCCGAGACCATCGCCAGCGTGGTGCCCATGCCCGACAGCAGCGCTGCGCAGTGCCCCGCATCGCCGATGACCGCGACCTTGCCCTTGATCCAGCCCGGCATGCGCGTCTGGCTCACCGAGTCGAAGTAGAAGCCCTTGGCATCGGGGTCGATGAAGGCCTCGCGCATCGCAGGCACCTGCCAGGCATCCACGCGGGAGAGGAACTGGTCGAGCAGCCTGCGCTGTGCATCGAGGTCGCGGTAGTCGTAGTCGATCTCGGGGCTGGCGACGATCATCATCCCCTGCGGCCCGTCGCCGGCGTCGCGCACGGCGACGGTGAGGCCGGGCACGTTGAGCATCGCGCGTCGCCATTGCCGGCCTGGCGGTAGATCGACGAGCGCGACGTAGTGGCCGAAGTGCCGCACATAGTCCTTCTCCGGCCCGAAGGCCAGCCTGCGCACGTTGGAGTGCAGGCCGTCGGCGCCCACCACAAGGTCGTAGCGGCCCGTCGCGCCATCGGTGAAACCGACGTCCACTCCGCCCGCGCGATCGTCGAGCGAAGCGATCGAAGTCCTGAAGCGGAACTCCACGCCCGACGGAATGGCGTCCAGCAGGATCCGGTTGAGGCGGTCGCGGGTGATCTCGATGTCCTCGTCGGTCTCGTTGGCGAACCAGCGCAGGTCGAGCGTGGCGACCTGGTTTCCGCTGCCGTCGAGCACCGGCGCCGGCTCGATGGTGGCGACCTTCTCCTCGGCGATCCTCTGCAGGATGCCCATGCGCTGCGCGGTGCCGAGCGCGCGGCCGCGAACGTCGATGGGCGCGCCGCCCGGGCGCAGCCCGTCGGCGCGCTCGACCACGGTGACCCGGTGGCCCAGGCTGGCGAACCAATAGGCGGCCGACAGGCCGGCCATGCTGGCGCCGGAAACGAGTACGTCCATGGGCTGATCCTCCTTCTGCGGCTACAGCTTGAATGCCCGGGCCATCTGGATCACCGCCTGCTTGTCGAAGGCGTTGATCTCGTCGATCAGCTCGTTGGTGAAAAGCCGGTTCGGGTCGCCGAGTTCGCTGGCGAGCTTCGGGTTCTTGCTGGCTTCGGCGGCCATGTCGACGTTGGCCTTCCATTCGGCCGGCGACGACGCGCCCATGCGCTGGTCGGGATCGTCGGGGCGGCGCATCCAGCTGTTCTTGCGGTCCTTGAGGATGAAGGCGAGCTCCTTGCGTGCGTCGTCCTCGCTGCGGCCCTTGGGCCGGCTCTCGGGATAGACCGCCCAGTGCAGGTCGATCGCTGCTTCGAGGTTCGCATTCGAGAACAGGGTCGACTTCGCGATGCCCTGGAACAGCGCCACCAGCGACTTGCGGTCGTCCTTGAGCATCTTGCGCGGCACGCACATCCAGCCCGAGCCCACCTGCGCGAACCTGGGCGTGAGCGGCACGTAGCGCAGCTTCGTCCCCACCAGCTCGATGCGGGCTGCTGCCGTGTCGAAGGCCACCATCGCGTCCACGCGGTCGTTGTCTATCGCCGCGCCGGCGGGCGCGCCGTCGCCGATGGCGATGTACTCGCAGCCGTCGTCCTTCAGGCCCAGCTCGGCCAGCATGGTCCTGGTGATGACGATGCCGGTGTCGCCCTGGCTGCGCACGCCGATGCGCTTGCCCGCGAGGTCGGCGGCCGACTTGATCGGGCTGCCGGGCTTCACCACGATGACGTTCGCATTGCGCGGCAGCCACTTGTAGACGCTCACCAGGTCGAGCGACGGGTCCTTCGCCATGGCGGGCAGCAGGATGCCCGGCACCGCCGGCCCGAAGTCCACGTGGCCGGCGCGCAGGCTCTGCAGCGCCTGCGTCATGCTGGACATGTTGACGTACTCCACGTCCACGCCGCCGGGCTTGTAGAAGTTCAGCTTCGGGTGCTGGCCCGCGGTGCAGAAGCACTGCTGCGGGTCGTTCACCGCCGCGGTGTTCGCCACCTTCATCACCCGCACACTCTGCGCCAGCGCCGGCAGGCTCCCGGCCAGGCCGAGGGCACCGAGGCCCAGGCCGAAATCACGTCGCGTCAACATGGCTCGCTCCTTCATACGGAAAAACAGGAATCCTGAATTGCGGGGATGCGGCGTTCAGACGTTCACCGTCCGCTGCGAGGTGTCCGCCGGCATCCAGTGCAGCACGCGGCGCTGGATGCGGCGCAGCAGGTCGGTCATCACGATGCCGATCACCGAGAGCACCACGCACACCGCGAAGCTGCCGCCGGTGTCGGCCTGCGCCTCCATCTGCAGGATGAGCACGCCCAGCCCCGCCTGCGCGCCGACGAACTCGCCCACCACCGCGCCGACCACGCTGAAGGCAGCGGCCATGTTCAAACCCGCGAAGATGTAGGGCAGCGAGCTCGGAAACTTGGCCTTGCGGAAGATCTGCCACTGCGTCGCCGAGAGCGAGCGCAGCAGGTCGATGCGGTCGGGGTCCACCGCCTTGAAGCCCGCGATGCTGGTCACCAGCACGGGGAAGAAGGTGAGCAGGCAGATGATCATCACCTTCGAGCCGATGCCGAAGCCCAGCCACACCACGATGATCGGCGCGACCGCCACCTTGGGCACGCTCTGCAGCGCGGCGACGTAGGGCTCCAGCAGCGCCTCGACCCTCGGCATCTGCGACACCACGATGCCGATCGCGAGGCCGACGCCGCTGCCGACGAGAAAGCCCAGCAGTATCTCGGTCACGGTCACGCCGCCGTGGTACCAGAAGCCATCCTTCGCGAGCGGTCCGGTGGCGAGGCCGCGCCACAGCGCGACCAGGATGTCGCTCACCGGCGGCACGAGGTGCTGCGGGACCTTGAAGAGCCGCACCCCCGCTTCCCACGAACCGAGCAGCGCGGCAAGCAGCAGGATCGACTGCACCCGCGTCGAGGCGAGCGGATTGGCGCGGCGGCGCGGCCTGGGGCTCGCGGCAGGGGCCGGCGCACGGTCGCCGGATAGCGCAGGAGAGTCGGACTTGGCGAGCATGGCGGTAGTCATCTGGTGGCCTCTTTGAATCGAACGGAATCAGTCGAACGAAGCCGCATGCGAGAAGCGCTCGCGGATCGACGCGGATGCGGCAGCGAAGTCGGGGTGCGACATCACGTCCATCGAGCGCGGGCGCGGCAGGTCCACGGGCAGCACGCGCTCGAGCGTGCCGGGGCGCGGCGACATCACGAACACCCGGTCGCCGAGGAACACCGCCTCGGGAATCGAGTGCGTGATCAGCACCACCGTCTTGCCGCTTTCCATCCAGATGCGCTGCAGCTCCAGGTTCATGCGCTCGCGCGTCATCGCGTCGAGCGCGCCGAAGGGCTCGTCCATCAGCAGGATCTTGGGGTCGTGCAGCAGCGCCCGCGCGATGGAGGCGCGCTGCTGCATGCCGCCGCTGAGCTGGCGCGGCAGCTTGTGCTCGAAACCTTCGAGCCGGACCATCTGCAGCAGCTGCATCGCCCGCTCGCGCGCCTGCTTCGCGGGAATGCCCAGCACCTCGGCGGGCAGCATCACGTTCTCGAGGATGGTTCGCCACGGCAGCAGGATCGAACTCTGGAACACCACGCCCACGTCGCGCCGCGTGCCGTGGATCGGCTGGCCGTCGAGCAGCACGCGGCCGATGCCGTAGTCGAGCAGGCCCGCGAGGATGCGCAGCAGCGTGCTCTTGCCGCAGCCGCTGGGCCCGACGATGGTCACGAAGCTGCCCTGCTCGATGCTGCAGTCGATGTCTTTCAGCGCGAGCACGCCTTCGCCGCCGTCGCCGAAGTGCTTGGACAGCCCTTCGATGCGGATGTAGTCGGCGCGGCTGCGCGTGCGGTCGTGGTTCGGGCTCATGGCCTGGCTCCTTCGGGTTTCAGTTCTTGAGGAAGCGCACGATGTGCTGCGCCAGCATCTGCGGCGCCTGCATCGCGGTGACGTGGCCGATGCCGGGCAGCAGCACCGCATCGGCGCCGCGGATGCGGCCGGCCATCGAGAGCGTCACGCTTGCGGGCACCACGCGGTCGAGCTCGCCGGCCAGCACCAGCGTGGGCGCGACGATGTCGGCCACACCCCTCTCGATGGCGGTCAGCGCGGTCGCCATCCGCCGAGCGGAACGCGCCGAGCCGGGCCGTGCGCTCGCAAAGATGCGCCGCAGTTCGGGCCGCTGCTGCAGGAAGGCTTCGGGAAAGAACCATGTCGCCAGCTCTTCCGCGGTGGCCGGCAGCCCGCTGCGCAGCTCGGCCAGGCGCTTCGCGTCGGGGCACAGTTCTTCGTAGGGCCTCGGCAGCGGCCAGGTGCTGCCGAGCACGAGGTGGTCGACCGAGCGCGGATGAAGCAGCGCCAGTGCCTGCGCGACGCGCCCGCCGAAGGACGAGCCGAACACGTGCGCGCGCTTGAAGCCCAGCGCCTTGATGAGCCGCTGTGCATCGTCGGCAAGATCGGCCAGGGTCGATGGGCGCTGCGGCCCCTCGGTCTCGCCGCAGTCGCGCTGGTCGTAGGCGATCACGGTGAAGTGCTTCGACAGATGCGGCACCAGCGCCGAGAACATCTGGCGCGAAGCTTCGGCGCCATGCATGAGCAGCAGCGGCGGGCCTTCGCCCTCGCGCTCGAAGGCGACGCGCAGTTCGCCGGCCTGCACGAAGCCGGTCATGCCGCGCCCCCTTCCTCGCCTTGGCGTTCTTCCTGGTCCATCCAGAAAGTCATCTCGATCTTCAGGCCGCGCGGATCGTGCAGAAAGAGCTGGTGGATCGCCCAGCCCGGGATCGGCGCCTCGGCGAACGCTACGCCCTGTGCATGAAGGTGCGCGCGCATCTCGGCAAGCCCATGGGAGCGGAACGAGATGTGGTCGACGTGGCCGGTGACGGGCTCGACAGGCTCGTCGGGCGTCGAGAGATGCGCGTAGAGGTGCACGATCGGCTGGCCGTCCGCGTACAGCCAGGCGCCGGGCGCGGGAATCTCCGGCCGCGCGCCGACGGTGAGGCGCATCACGCGGGTGTAGAAGTCCAGCAGCGGCGGCAGCTCGTGCGGCGCGCAGCGGATCGTGAAGTGGTGCAGGGCGGTCACAGGCATGGCGTTTCCTCGAAGCTGTAGGCCAGTCGGGGCGCGACGGGCACCCAGCGCGCGGCAGCGAGCGCCAGCATGCGGATGCCCAGCACCTCCTGCGGCAGCCAGTGCTCGCGCGTGCCGAAGACGTTGAAGGTGGCGAAGCAGGTCCGCCCCTGCATCAGCGGCACGTTGACCACGCTGCGCAGGCGGTATTCGCGCATCTGCTCGAAGTCGTCGAAGTTGCTCGCGAGCACGTGCTCGCCCTCGCCGACGAACACGCGGCCGCGCACGAAGAGGCATTCGCTCCACGGCGTGAGCGTCTTGCGCTTCGCGCCGTTCACCGGAAAGCTCGACGCCTCCGACGAATAGAAGCGGCGCAGCAGGACCTGGCCCGCGGCGTCGCCATCGGTCGTCACGTTCTGCTGGATGCTGAAGATGCTGCCGGGCGCGACCTGCAGCCGGCGCTGATCGATCAGCCGCATCGCCTCGCCGGCGTCCTGCGCCTCGGCCAGCGAGTCCAGGAAGGCGGCCGTGATGGCGGTGCCGGCAGCGACGGTGGAGGTTGTTTTCAGTGCAGTGGTCGGGTCCATGGGAAAAGTCTAGGACCCTCGATTCACCAAAGTGAAATAATTTCTGATAGCTCGATAACCGTGGAGTTATGGCCTTGCCCACCGCCCGCGACCCCGCCGCCGAACTGCAGCGCGCGCTGCTCTCCCGCCTCAAGCTGCGCCAGCTTTCGCTGCTGCAGGCCATCGACCGGCACCGCACGCTCGGCCGCGTCGCCGCCGAGATGCAGCTGAGCCAGCCGGCGATCACCAAGGCGCTGCACGAGGTGGAAGACATCTTCGGCAGCACACTTTTCGAGCGGACCAGCAGGGGGCTGGTGCCCACGGCCGCGGGCGAGGCAGTGCTGCGCTACGCGCGGCGCTGGCTCGCCGAACTCGAGGCGACCGCGCGCGTGCTCACCTCGCTCGAGGCGGGGCGCGCCGGCCGCCTTCGGCTGGGCTTCACCCAGCAGGTGCCCCAGCAGCTGATGTCGGCCGCCCTCACGCACCTGCTCGACCGCACGCCGCGCATTTCGGTGATGGCGCGCGAAGGCACCACCGACGAGCTGGTCGCAAGCCTCATCGCGCGCGAGCTCGACTGCGCCATCGGCCGCTCCTACGACGGCGACGCGACCGGGCTGGTGCAGGAGGCGATCCACGAGCAGGAGCCCTGCCTCGTGGTCGGCGCGAAGAACGTGCGGCGTCTCTCGCGCGGCCCGCTGGACTGGGCCCGGCTCGCGCAGCTCGACTGGATCCTGCCGCCGCCGAACACGCCGATGCGCAGGACCTACAACGCGATCTTCGTCGGCGCGGGCGTGCAGCCGCCGCTGCCGATCCTGGAGACCACCTCGATCCGCAGCATCGAGACGGCGCTGCGCCAGGAGCCCAACGCGATCACCATCTTCGCGCGCGACGTGGTCGCCGGAATGGAAGGCGCGGGTCACCTGGCGGCGCTGCCCCACCGGCTGAGCTGGAAACTGCCGCCGGTGAGCTTCTTCACGCTGAAGGAACTGGAAGCGCACCCGACCGTGCAATCGCTGCGCGCCGCGGTGGTCGAGACCGCGCGGCGCATGAAGCGCGCGGCGGGCTGAGCGCCGGACACCGTCGCCGTTGAACACGGCGACTCGGCTTCGCCTGTCTCGCCTTTCTTCTCTACTTTCTTTCTTATTTAAAGATAGTAGTAGTAGTAGATAAGGGTAAACCCTGTCTGTGGAAAGTACCGCTTTTTCCTTGCGCGACAAGGACTTGCAGTCCCCGTACCGCTGTGAGCGCGTGTGCTTCGGTGCTGCATCGGAAAAGGGAACAACATCCGGCAAGCGGCTGCGACTGTGGATAACGCATGACTTGTGCCGGGACTGTCCCCAGGTTTTCTGTCGGCGGCGCCCATCGCCCGGATCGCGCAGGCTGCGCGAACGAGGAGCCGGAAAACAAAAAAGCCGGACACATGGGAATGTGTCCGGCTTGGTGTCTGGTCCCGCCGCCAGGAATCGAACCTGGATCTCAGCCTTCGGAGGGCCGAATTCTATCCGTTGAAATACAGCGAGGAATTGGGTCCGGCTTGCACCGGAGTCCGACATTATCGCCTATCAGGCGGCGGCTGCTTCCGCCTCGGCCGCGACGGGGGCAGCCGGCTGCGGCCGGGCGAACCCGAGACCCGCCAGATAGACCCTGAAGGTGCGCCTTCCGGTGGGCACGAGGTCGAAGGCCTCGGGGTCGAGCAGCCAGTTCTGGATGAGGCCGCTGATCAGCGCATGCAGCCCCTGCGCCGCCACGTGGCCCGGCACCGGCAGCTTGATGCGGCCACGCCGCGCGGCCAGGCGCAGCGCCTTCTCGAAATCGGTCACGCAGGCGTTGCGCGCGTCCAGGTGGCGCTGCTGCACCGAGGCCATGTCGTGCGTGTACTCGACCTTGTGGGTGGCGACGTCGAACACGCGGCGCACCTGTGGGTCGGTGGTCATGAGGGTGAGCGCGTGGACCATGCCCTCCTCGATCTCGGCCAGCGGATCGTCGACGCCAGGCGCGGCGGCCGCCCTCGGCGCGGCCTCCAGCGGCAGGATGACGCGCTCCATCATCGCGTTGAAGAGGTCGGCCTTGTCCTTGAAGTGCCAGTAGATCGCGCCGCGCGTCGCGCCGGCCTGCTGCGCGATCTGCTGCAGCGTGGTCTGCGAAACACCTTGCGCCTGAAACAGCAGCTCCGCGGCATCGAGCAACCGATGCCGCGTGGCCAATGCTTCTTCCTTCGTACGACGTGCCACCAAGTCTCCTGATTTGTAAAGACAACGCCCTCTATGTATCGTGGGGCCATTGCTCGGCCTGTCACTATACATCCATGAATGTATGTAAACTAGCCGGCTTCCCCGATGGCCTCCCTGGCTGTACAGGTTTCCGGTTCACGCCGCGAACGCGCCATCTCCCGTCTTCGCTTCAAAGGAATCGCATGCCCCTCCTGCATGTTTCGCGCCCATCGTCCTTTTCGCCGCGCCTCGCGACCGTGGCGGCCGTCGTCCTGCTGGTCCTTGCGGGCTGTGGCAAGAGCGATGCGCCCGCAGGCGCGGGCGCCGGAGGCGGCGGCGGTCATCCGGCTCCCGAAGTCGGCGTGATCGTTGCCACGCCGACCGACGTCGGCCTCGTCACCGAACTGCCCGGCCGCCTCGAGGCCTCCCGCGTCGCCCAGGTCCGCGCCCGCGCATCGGGCATCCTGCTGAAGCGCGAATTCCGCGAAGGCAGCGACGTGAAGGCCGGCCAGCTGCTGTTCCGCATCGACCCGGCACCGCTGGTGGCCGCGACCCAGAACGCGCAGGCCACGCTGGCGCGCGCCGAAGCCAACGCGGTGCAGGCCAGGGCCCTGGCCGAGCGCTACAAGCCGCTGGTCGAGGCCAATGCCGTGAGCAAGCAGGAATACGCGACCGCCGTGGCCTCCGCCAAGCAGGCCGAGGCCGACGTGGCATCGGGCCGCGCGGCGCTGCAGACCGCCAAGATCAACCAGAGCTATGCCGACGTGACCTCGCCCATCGCGGGCCGCATCGGCCGCGCCCTCGTGACCGAAGGCGCTCTGGTGGGCCAGGGCGACGCCACCGAGCTCGCCGTGGTGCAGCAGATCAATCCGCTGTACGTGAACTTCACGCAGTCGGCCTCCGACGCGATGAAGCTGCGCCGCGCCGTGGCCGCCGGCCAGTACAAGCGCGCGAGCGGCGAGGAAGCCGCGACCATCCGCGTGGTGCTCGAAGACGGCACCGACTATCCGCTCGAAGGCAAGCTGCTCTTCTCCGACCTCACGGTCGACTCCACCACCGGCCAGGTCACGCTGCGCGCCGAGGTGCCCAATCCCAAGGGCGAGCTGCTGCCCGGCCTGTACGTGCGCGTGAAGCTCGAGCAGGCCCAGGCCACCAACGCGATCACGGTGCCGCAGCAGGCCGTCACGCGCACGCAGCAGGGCGACACGGTGTCGGTGGTCGACAAGGACGGCAAGATCAGCAAGCGCACCGTCAAGATCAGCGCCGCCAAGGACAACCAGTGGGTGGTGCTCGACGGCCTGAAGGCCGGCGAACAGGTGATGGTCGACGGCTTTCAGAAGCTGCAGATGATGCCGCCGGGCACGCCCGTGAAGGCCGTCCCGTGGACCAAGCCGAACCCCAACGGCGGCGCAGCCAAGCCCGCCGCCGAGGTAGCCGCGCCCGCGGCAGCCGCCTCCGCCGAGAAGGCTCCGGCCGACAAGGCCCCGGCCGAGAAGAAGTAATCAGGAGCGCGCCCGCAAATGGCCAAATTCTTTATCGACCGACCGATCTTCGCCTGGGTGATCGCACTGTTCATCCTGGTGGTGGGCGGCGTGTCAATCACCCAGCTGCCGATCTCGCAGTACCCGCCGGTGGCGCCGCCCGCCATCGTGATCAACGTCGCCTACCCCGGCGCCTCGGCGCAGACGCTCGAGGACAGCGTGCTGTCCGTCATCGAGCGCGAGATGAACGGCTCGCCGGGCCTGATCTACATGGAATCGGTGGCCCAGGCCGACGGCACCGGCTCCATCACGATCAGCTTCGAGCCCGGCACCAACGACGACCTCGCGCAGGTGGACGTGCAGAACCGGCTGTCGCGCGCGACGCCGCGCCTGCCCTCCGCCGTGACGCAGCAGGGCGTGCGCGTGGACAAGTCGCGCAACAACTTCCTGATGTTCGTGATGCTGTCCTCGGACAACCCGAACTTCGACCCGGTTGCGCTCGGCGACTATGCCGCGCGCAACGTCGTGCCCGAGTTGCAGCGCGTGGTCGGCGTGGGCCAGGCGCAACTCTTCGGCTCCGAGAACGCGATGCGCGTGTGGATCGACCCGGCCAAGCTGCAGGGCTTCAACCTGTCGGCCACCGACGTCAACAACGCCATCCGCGCGCAGAACGCGCAGGTGTCCTCGGGCACGCTGGGCGACCTGCCCAACATTCCCGGCCAGGCCATCGCGGCCACGGTGACGGTGAACGGGCAGCTGGTCAACGTCGAGCAGTTCAAGAACATCGTGCTGCGCGCCAACACCGACGGTTCGACCGTGCGGCTGAAGGACGTGGCGCGCGTGGAACTCGGCGGCCAGTCGTACGCCACCTCGGCGCGCCTGAACGGTGTGCCCGCCGTCGGCGTCGGCGTGCAGCCCACGCCCAACGGCAACGCGCTGCAGTCGGCCAAGGCGATCCGCGCCAAGATGGCCGAGCTCGAGCGCTACTTCCCGCAGGGCGTGAAGTGGGCCATTCCGTACGACAGCTCGCGCTTCGTGCAGATCTCGATCAGCGAAGTGGTCAAGACCCTGCTGGAAGCCGTGGCGCTGGTGTTCCTCGTGATGTTCCTCTTCCTGCAGAACTGGCGCTACACGATCATCCCGACCATCGTGGTGCCGGTGGCGCTGCTGGGTACCTTCGCCTCGCTGCTGGCGCTGGGCTTCTCGATCAACGTGCTGACCATGTTCGGCATGGTGCTGGTGATCGGCATCGTGGTGGACGACGCCATCGTGGTGGTGGAGAACGTCGAGCGCATCATGAGCGAAGAGGGGCTCTCGCCGCTGGAGGCCACGCGCAAGGCGATGCGCCAGATCTCGGGCGCCATCATCGGCGTGACCGTGGTGCTCGTCTCGGTGTTCGTGCCGCTGGCCTTCTTCGCGGGCTCCACCGGCAACATCTACCGCCAGTTCTCGGCGGTGATGGTGGCCTCGATCGCCTTCTCGGCCTTCATGGCGCTGTCGCTCACGCCGGCGCTGTGCGCCACGCTGCTCAAGCCGGTGGAAGCGGGCCATCACCATGAGAAGACCGGCTTCTTCGGCTGGTTCAACCGCGGCTTCGCCCGCACCGCCAAGGGCTACGAAGGCTTCGTCGCGCGCATCCTGCGCCGTGCCGCACGCTACCTCGTGATCTACGTGGCGATCATCGCCGCGGTGGTGTTCACCTACACCCGCCTGCCGAGCTCGTTCCTGCCTCAGGAGGACCAGGGCAACATCATCGTGAACGTGCAGCTGCCGCCGGGTGCGACGCAGGAGCGCGCGCTGTCGGTCATGCAGCAGGTCGAAGGCTTCATCCTGAAGCAGCCCGAGGTGCAGAGCATGGTGGGCGTGATGGGCTTCAGCTTCTCGGGCCAGGGCCAGAACGCGGGCCTCGCCTTCGTGACGCTGAAGGACTGGGAAGAGCGCAAGGACCCGGCCCACTCGGCCAGCGCGCTCGCCGGCCGTGCCTTCGGTGCGCTCTCGGGCATCCGCGACGCCTTCATCTACCCGCTGAGCCCGCCGCCCATTCCCGAACTGGGCAACGCCAGCGGCTTCAGCTTCCGCCTGCAGGACCGTGCCGGCGCCGGCCACGACGCGCTGATCGCCGCACGCAACCAGCTGCTGGGCATGGCCTCGCAGAGCAAGGTGCTGGCGCAGGTCCGTCCCGACGGCCTGGAAGACGCGCCGCAGCTGCAGATCGACATCGACCGCGACAAGGCCAACGCGCTGGGCGTGAGCTTCGACGCGATCAACGCGACGCTGTCGACCGCTCTGGGTTCGAGCTACATCAACGACTTCCCGAACCGCGGCCGCCTGCAGCGCGTAGTGGTGCAGGCCGACGCTCCGGCGCGGATGCAGCCCGACGACCTGCTCAAGCTGAACGCCAGCAACACGCAGGGCCAGCCGGTGCCGCTGTCGGCCTTCGCGACCACCAAGTGGGTCACGGGCGCCACGCAGACGGTGCGCTACAACGGCTATCCGGCCATCCGCATCAGCGGCGACGCGGCACCGGGCTACAGCACCGGCGCGGCGATGGCCGAGATGGAGAAGCTCGCATCGCAGCTGCCCGCCGGCTTCGGCTACGAATGGACCGGCCAGTCGCGCGAGGAAAAGCTCGCCGGCTCGCAGGCCATCATCCTGTACGGCTTCGCGATCCTGGCGGTGTTCCTCTGCCTGGCCGCGCTGTACGAGAGCTGGTCGATCCCGCTGTCGGTGATCCTGGTGGTGCCCCTGGGCGTGCTGGGCGTGCTGCTGGCGACGATGCTGCGTGCGTATTCGAACGACGTGTACTTCCAGGTGGGCCTGATCACGATCATCGGCCTGTCGGCGAAGAACGCGATCCTGATCATCGAGTTCGCGAAGGACCTGCAGGCGCAGGGCAAGGGCGTCATCGAGTCGGCCCTGGCCGCCGCCCACCTGCGCTTCCGCCCGATCATCATGACCTCGCTGGCCTTCGGCCTGGGCGTGGTGCCGCTGGCGATCGCCTCGGGCGCCGGCTCCGCCAGCCAGCGTGCCATCGGCACCGGCGTGCTCGGCGGCATGCTGACGGGCACCGCGCTGGCCGTGATCTTCGTGCCGGTGTTCTTCGTGGTGGTTCGCAGCCTGTTCAAGGGCAGCAAGCGCCAGCAAGAAGCCGACAAGCGGCATGCCGAAGCCGCCGGCATCGGCCCGGAGGAAACCAAGCATGACTGAACTCGGGCGCACCCCCAGGCTTCGCGCACTGCGTGTCGCTTCGCCAACCCCCTTGCAGGGGGCGACACCTGCGGCCCGGCAGAGCCGGTTCCGCGGTGTTTCCCGAACAGGCCGCGCAGTGCGTGCAGCGCGAACGGCCATGGAGTCGCAATGACAATGACGAAATTCATTCCCACAGCCCTGGCGGCGGCGATGCTGCTGGCCGGCTGCTCGCTGATCCCGACCTACGAGCGCCCTGCGGCGCCGGTGCCGACCACCTACCCGGGCGACCCGTCGCAGCCGCCGGGCCAGGCCGCAGCCAACCTGCCGTGGCAGGACTTCTTCACCGACCCGCGCCTGGCGGGCCTGATCCGCACGGCGCTCGCGAACAACCGCGACCTGCGCGTGTCGGTGCTCAACATCGAGCAGGCGCGCGCGCAGTTCCAGATCGAGCGCTCGAACCTGTTCCCCGCGCTCGGCCTGACGGGCACGGGCTCGCGCTCGAGCCCCAACGCCTACCAGGCGATCGACCCGAGCCAGGGCAGCGTGGCCTCGCAATACAGCGTCAACTTCGGCTTCACCTCGTGGGAGATCGACTTCTTCGGCCGCATCCGCGCACTGAAGGACCAGGCGCTGGCGCAGTACCTCGCCACGGACGAGACCCGCAAGGCGGTGCAGATCAGCCTGATCGCGTCGGTCGCCAACGGCTGGCTCACGTTGCTGGCCGACGACGAACTGCTGGAGATCACGCGGCAGACGATGGTCACGCGCGAGGAATCGGTACGCCTCACGAAGATGCGCTTCGACAACGGCGTGTCCTCCGAGCTCGACTTCCAGGCCGCGAACTCGCTGCTGGAAACGGCTCGCGCCTCCTATGCGCAGCAGCAGCGCACCCGCTCGCAGGACGAGAACGCCCTCGCCCTGCTGCTGGGCGCGCCGGTGCCTGCAGATGCACTGGCGGGTGGCGCCAGGGGCCTCGACGGCATCAAGCCGATGCCCGACGTGCCGGCCGGCCTGCCCTCCGACCTGCTGGCCGAGCGGCCCGACATCCGCTCGGCGGAGCAGCAGCTGATCGCGGCCAATGCCAACATCGGCGCGGCGCGCGCGAACTTCTTCCCGCGCGTGTCGCTGACCAGCTCGATCGGCACCGCGAGCAGCGAGTTCTCGGGCCTGTTCGACCGCGGCTCCAAGGCATGGTCCTTCGCGCCCACGGTGACGCTGCCGATCTTCGACGCAGGCCGCAACATCGCCACGCTCGACTCGGCCAAGGCCGGGCGCGAGATCGCGGTGGCGCAGTACGAGAAGTCGATCCAGACGGCATTCCGCGAAGTGGCCGACGCGCTCGCAGGCCGCGCCACGCTCGGCGAGCAGGTTCGCGCGCAGCGTGCGCAGGCCGATGCGGAGGCGGTGCGCTTCAAGCTCTCCGACCTGCGCTATCGCAACGGCATCGCCAGCGCGCTCGACCTGCTCGACGCGCAGCGCTCGCTGTTCACCGCGCAGCAGTCGGCGGTGACGACGCGCCTGCTGCAACTGCAGAACCAGGTCACGCTCTACAAGACGCTGGGCGGCGGCTGGGCCACGCGCGAAGGCGACGGCGGCAAGGGCTGAGCCTCGAGGGCGTCTCGAAGCCCCGGCAGGGGCCGAGACGCCAAGGCGTCCCATAAGGGAGGTCCCTTGCCCCTGTCGGCGGGGGCTCTCTCTATAATCGCCGGTTGGTTAGGAAAAGCCCCCCGACGAGCCCCCGATAATTGAGGACGCGAATGAGCGCAGACCCGCATTACCAGGCCACAGAAGAAGCCCACACCGGGCCGATCAAGAACCCGAAGCAACTGCTGCTCGCGGTATTTTTTTCCTTCATTGCCCCGATCCTGATCATCATGGGTCTTGTCTCCTACGTGGCCTCGGGCAACAAGCCCGCAGGTACCGCGCAAGGCGACAACATGGCGCTCTACGGCGTGACCAAGGAAGCGCGCGACCGCGAAGTGGCCGAGCGCCTCAAGAAGGTCGGCACCATCGAGATCCGTGACGCCAACCGTCCACTGGCCACCGGCGAGGCCGTGTTCAAGGCCCAGTGCGTCGCCTGCCACGGCGCTCCCGGCATTCCCGGCGCGCCCCACCTGAACGACGCCGCAGCCTGGGGCCCGCGCATCGGCCAGGGCTACCCGACGCTCCTCGAACATGCACTTAAGGGCAAGGGCGCCATGCCTCCGCAGGGCGGCGGCGACTTCGAAGACCTCGAAGTGGGCCGTGCCGTGGTCTACATGGCCAATGCCGGCGGCGCCAAGTTCTCCGTGCCCGATCGCCCCGCTGCTGCGGCCGGGGCGCCGGCCGAAGGTGCTTCCGGCGCAGCGCCTGCCGAAGGCGCTGCGGGTGCGGCTCCTGCTGCTGCAGCGGCGGCGAGCGCCCCAGCCAAGTAAGCGTTTTCCCTGATCTCCTCATGAAAGAACAAAGCCGGCCCAGCGCCGGCTTTGTTCTTTCTGCATTCGGCCTCAGGCGTGCGAGGCGGCTGCGTGGCGCTCGGCCGGGCTCAGCACGTGGCCGAAGCGCAGGGGCAGTTCGCTTGCCTGCACCGGCTCGGGCGTCCAGATGCCGCGCTCGATGGCCTCTGCGGCGATGCCCACGTCCTGCGTGTGCACGAGCCCGAGCCCCATCGGCGATGCCAGATAGAGCCTGCCGTCCTCGTCGAGCAGGCAACCCGACACCTTGGCTGCCGCGCCCGTGTGGGCCGTGACGGTGAAGCCGCCGCCATCCGCCTCCTCGGCAACGCGCCACACGAGGGGCGCGGCCTCCAGTTCCACGTACACGCGCTGCGGGCCATTCTGGAAGAACCACTGGCCCTCGTCGTCGTGCTCGTAGTTGCGGTGGATGAATTCGATCAGCTTGTCGTGCCGCAGCATCGAGCCCTTGGCGGTGCGGAACGGGCCCTGGGCCTGGGTGCGGTCGTCGCGCATGTACCAGTTGCCGCGCGCGTCGAGGCCGAGCCAGCCGTAGCAGTGCGGCACGTTGGGCCACTTGGCCAATGCTTGCTTGACGATGTCATCCATGACGTCATTCTCTTCCTGGCGGCAAGCCCCCACCGTCAGCGGAAGCGCCGCCGTGCAGCTGCAGCCAGCCGCCGACCTGTTCCGGCATGCCCCGCACATGACCCGGCGGCAGCCCCATCGGAAAGCCGACGTGCCCGCCGTGTTCGGGCTGCCACAGCGTGACGTACGAGCCGACCTCGCCGGGCTTCGGCAGGCTGCAGGCCGGAATGAAGGGGTCGTTGCGCGCGTTCACCACGAGGGCCGGCACCCGGATCGAGGCAAGGTGCGGCTTCGCCGAGCCCCGCGCCCAGTAGTCGTCGGCATCGCGAAAGCCGTGCAGCGGCGCGGTGAAGACGTTGTCGAACTCGTAGAGGTTGCGCGTCGACACCAGCCGCTCGCGGTCGAACAGGCCCGGAAACTGCGCCAGCTTGGCCAGCGCCTTGGGCTTCATGGTCGAGAGGAACATGCGCGTGTAGACCAGCCTGTTGAAGCCCTTGCCGATGGCCTCACCGCCCGCGGCGAGGTCGAGCGGCGCGCAGACCGAGGCGACGGCACTCACCACGCCGGAGGCGGTCTCGCCGGCTTCGCAAGCCCATCGCATCAGCGCATTGCCGCCCAGAGACACGCCCGCCGCCAGCACCGGCCCGCCGCCCTTGCTCGCGTGCTGCTCGCGCATGCGCGCGAGGATCCAGCCGATCTCCTCGAAGTCGCCCGAGTGGTAGGCGCGCGGCGCGAGGTTCATCTCGCCGCTGCAGCCGCGGAAATGGGGCACCGCGAAGGCCATGCCGCGCGAGGCCGCGAAGGCGGCGAAGGCCTCTGCGTAGTGGCTTCGCGAGGAGCCTTCGAGCCCGTGGAACAGCACCAGCAGCGGCCTCGCCCCGGGCATCGCGGCGTCGACGAAATCGACGTCGATGAAGTCGGTGCCGTCGGGGGTCGACCAGCGCTCTCGGCGGTAGACCGGCGCCGGCCCGTCGAAGCGGCGGGCGTAGAGCGCGGGCCAGATGGTCTGCAGGTTGCCGCCGGGCAGCCAGCGCGGCGCGGCGTAGCCCATCGCCTCGAGGGAAGAAGTTCCGGCCGCGGCGGCCGGGGAGAAGGAAGCGACCGGGGAGAGCATCGATCGATCGTCAATCAATGCAGGACCTGGGGCGGATCGTTCGCGTCGTCCGGCTCGCGCGCGGTGCCGGGGCTCGCATGGTGCGCCACCATGCGCCAGCCCTGCGCGGTCTTGTGATAGACGTTGGTGGCCAGCACGAAGGCATGGCGCGGGCCCTCGGCGGTGAGCACCTCGATGCGCTCCAGCACGTTGTGCACGGCGCTCGCGAGCGACTCGATCTTGCGCACCCGCGCCGGCATCGCATGGATCGCGCCGTTGCCGAACATCTGCTCGAAGGCCGCGCGGATCGCCACGGCCCCCACCAGCCTCGGGCCGCCGGGGTGCACGCAGAACACCTCGTCCTCGTCGGCCCAGCAGGCCATCAGCGCATCGATGTCGCCGCGCTGCAGCGCTTCGTAGAAAGCCGTCTCGACGTCGTCGGCGGTGCCGCCGATGGCCGCTGCGGCACGGAGTGGGGTCTTGGGCATGGCGTGATTTTGCCCCGCCCTCCGTGACGCGGGCACTGCACCGCTTTGGTCCTTGCCGCACCGGCTGGCCGCACTTCGGGCGGATCGCATGCTCCGTTTTGGACCAAATGGTCAAACCCGGAACGCCTGTTTTTCGCAAGTCTTTGATTTGAAAGGATTTATCCAACTGGCACGCCGCATGCATGGAGCCTCCCGAACCCGCAACAGGAGCCCTTCCAATGAACGTCGGCATCTTCATTCCCATCGGCAACAACGGCTGGCTGCTTTCCGAGAACGCACCGCAGTACAAGCCCAGCTTCGAGCTCAACAAGGAGATCACGCTGAAGGCGGAGCGCTACGGCGTCGACTTCGCGCTGTCCATGATCAAGCTGCGTGGCTTCGGCGGCAAGACGGAGTTCTGGGACCACAACCTGGAGTCCTTCACGCTCATGGCCGGCCTCGCCGCGGTCACCAGCAGGATCAAGCTCTTCGCCACTGCCGCCTCGCTGGTGATGCCCCCGGCCATCGTGGCGCGCATGGCCTCCACCATCGACTCGATCTCCAACGGCCGCTTCGGCCTGAACCTCGTCACCGGCTGGCAGCGGCCCGAGTACTCGCAGATGGGCATGTGGCCCGGCGACCAGTTCTTCGGCACGCGCTACCAATACCTGTCCGAATACATCCAGGTGCTGCGCGACCTCTGGGGCAAGGGCTCGTCCGACTTCAAGGGCGACCACTTCAAGATGGACGACTGCCGCCTCAGCCCCCGCCCGCAGGCCGACATGAAGGTGATATGCGCCGGCCAGAGCGACGCAGGCATGGAGTTCTCGGCCAGGTACGCCGACTACAACTTCTGCTTCGGCAAGGGTGTGAACACGCCCAAGGCCTTCGCGCCCGCGGCCGACAAGCTCATCGAGGCCACCGCGAAGACCGGCCGCAAGGTCACCACCTACGTGCTGATGATGGTGATCGCCGACGAGACCGACGAAGCCGCGCGCGCCAAGTGGGAGCACTACAAGGCCGGCGCCGACCACGAGGCCATCGCGTGGCTGGGCCAGCAGGGCGCGGCCGACACCAAGTCGGGCGCCGACACCAACGTGCGCCAGATGGCCGACCCGACCTCCGCCGTGAACATCAACATGGGCACGCTGGTCGGCTCCTACGCGAGCGTCGCGCGCATGCTCGACGAAGTGGCCGAGGTGCCCGGCACCGAAGGCGTGCTGCTGACCTTCGACGACTTCGTGCAGGGCGTCGAGGCCTTCGGCGAGCGCATCCAGCCGCTGATGAAGAGCCGCGCGCACGTGCACAGCCCCGTGCCCTCGCAGGTCGAACCCGAACGCCTCGCGGCCTGAGCGGAAGGAGCGCCACGTGACCACTCCCGCACGCAACACCACCCTCACCTCGAACACGCCCGTCGGCGCGCCGCGCGCGCCCGGTGCACCCGCGCCGCTGATACTGCCCGCGCGGCCCGAACCACTGGCGCTGCACGCGAGCGACTCGGCGCTGATCGTCGTCGACATGCAGAACGCCTACGCCTCCATCGGCGGTTACGTCGATTCGGCCGGCTTCGACATCTCCGGCGCGCAGGGCACCATCGCCGGCATCGTGCGCGCCATCGCGGCGGCGCGCGCGGCGGGCATGCTGGTCGTGTTCCTGCAGAACGGCTGGGACGCGAACTACGTGGAAGCCGGCGGTCCCGGTTCGCCCAACTGGCACAAGTCGAACGCGCTCAAGACCATGCGCGCCAGGCCCGAGCTGCAGGGCAAGTTCCTCGCCAAGGGCGGCTGGGACTACGAGCTCATCGAGGAGATGAAGCCACAGCCCGGCGACATCGTCGTGCCGAAGACGCGCTACAGCGGCTTCTTCAACAGCACCCTCGACAGCACCCTGCGCTCGCGCGGCATCCGCCACCTGGTGTTCACCGGCATCGCCACCAACGTGTGCGTCGAATCGACGCTGCGCGACGCCTTCCATCTCGAATACTTCGCCGTGATGCTGGAAGACGCCACGCACGAGCTCGGCGGACCCGCCATCCAGAAGGCATCGGTCTACAACGTGGAGACCTTCTTCGGCTGGGTGTCCACGACGGAGCACTTCTGCAGCACCTTCGCGCCCTCCCTCGGTACCCAGGCCGCTCAAGCCGACCAGGCCGCCAAGGCCGAAGCGGCCGTCGCCTGATTTCCCCTTCCCTCCCTCTTCGACAAGGACCCTCCACCATGCCCAAGCAAGCCATCATTCCTCCCGGCACCGGCGTTCCCATCGCTCCCTTCGTTCCCGGCACGCTCGCCGACGGCGTGCTCTACGTGTCGGGCACGCTGCCCTTCGACAAGGACAACAACGTGGTGCACGTCGGCGACGCGAGCGCGCAGGCCAGGCACGTGCTGACGACCATCAAGGGCGTGGTCGAGGCCGCCGGCGGCACCATGGACGACGTGACCTTCAACCAGATCATGCTCAAGGACTGGGCCGACTACGCGAAGATCAACGCGGTGTACGCCGAGTTCTTCCCCGGCACCAAGCCCGCGCGCTACTGCATCCAGTGCGGCCTGGTGAAGCCCGACGCGCTGGTCGAGATCGCGTCGATCGCGCACGTGGGCAAGAAGGCCTGAGCTTCATGAGCGCGCTGCACTACGAGGTGCACGGGCCGTCCGATGCAGCGGCCACGGTGCTGCTGTCGTCGGGCCTCGGCGGCTCGGCCGGCTTCTGGCAGCCGCAGCTCGGCGCGCTGACCGCCGCCGGCTACCGCGTCATCGCCTACGACCAGCGCGGCACCGGCCGCAGCCCCGCCGCGCTGCCCGAGGCCTACGCCATCGCGGACATGGCCCGCGACGTGATTGAGATACTCGACGCGACGAACACCGCGCGGTGCCATTTCGCCGGCCATGCGCTCGGCGGCCTCGTCGGACTGCAGCTTGCGCTCGATGCGCCTTCGCGCATCGCGAGCCTCGCGCTCGTCAACGCGTGGTCGAAGCCCAATCCGCATTCGGCGCGCTGCTTCGATGCGCGGCTCGCGCTGCTCGGCGCATGCGGCCCGCGCGCATACGTCGAGGCGCAGCCGATCTTTCTCTACCCCGCCGCCTGGGCCGCCGAGAACGCGCAGCGCGTGGCCGACGAAGTCGATCACGCCTTCGCGCACTTCCCGGGCGAATCCAACATGCGGGCTCGCATCGCCGCGCTGCGCGCCTTCGACATCGACGCCAGCCTCGCCGACATCGCCGCGCCCGCATTGATCGCCGCGGCCAGGGACGACACGCTCGTGCCCTGGACCTGCTCGCAGCGCCTGGCCGATGGCCTGCGCGACGTCACGCTCGACTTCATGCCGCACGGCGGCCATGCCCACAGCGTGACAGAGGCCGACACCTTCAACCGCAGCCTGCTCGACTTTCTCTCGCGGGTCAGCGCACCCGCCGTTCCAGCATGACCCTCAAGAACACCCTCGACGACGCCGCGCTGTCGCTGCTCTTCACCGGCGCGCGCACCCACAACGGCTGGACCGACGAGCCCGTCACCGACGCGCAGCTCGTGCAGATCTACGCGCTCGCGAGCCTCGGCCCCACATCGGCCAACTGCTCCCCCGCGCGCTTCGTCTTCGTGCGCACGCCCGAAGGCAAGGAGCGCCTCGCGCCGGCGCTCTCCAAGGGCAACCTCGAAAAGACCATGACCGCGCCCGTCACCGTCATCGCCGCGTGGGACCGCAAGTTCTACGACAGGCTGCCCACGCTGTTCCCGCACGCCGACGCGCGCAGCTGGTTCACCGGCAGCCCCGAGGCCGCGCACGAGACTGCCTTCCGCAACGCCAGCCTGCAGGCGGGCTACCTGCTGCTCGCGGCGCGCGCGGTCGGGCTCGATGCGGGCCCGATGTCGGGCTTCGACAAGGCGAAGGTCGACGCGGCCTTCTTCGAGGGCACCGACTGGACCGTCAACTTCCTCATCAACCTCGGCCATGGCGACACGTCGAAGCTGTTCGGCCGCCTGCCGCGGCTGGCCTTCGACGAGGCCTGCCTGCTGGCCTGAAGGAGTCACGCGAGATGCTGCACAACGCCATGGCCTCGAACCCTGCTTCATCGTCACCCAACCCAGCCCTGCTTCCGCAGGGCCTGCAGAAGGCCGACTACCGCAACGCGATGGCGCGGCTGGGCGCGGCGGTGAACATCATCACCACCGACGGCCCCGCAGGCCGCGCGGGCTTCACCGCATCGGCCGTGTGCAGCGTGACCGACGAGCCGCCGACGCTGCTGGTGTGCCTCAACCGTTCGGCCTCGGTGTACCCGGCGTTCAAGGCCAACGGCGTGCTGTGCGTCAATGTGCTGGCGGCCGGACACCAGTCGCTGTCCACGCTCTTCGGCGGCAAGACGCCGATGGACGAGCGCTTCGCCGCAGCCCGCTGGAGCAGCAAGACCACCGGCTCGCCGGTGCTCGACGATGCGGCCGTGTCCTTCGACTGCCGCGTGGTGCACGCGACGAGCGCAGGCACGCACGATGTCCTGTTCTGCGAGGCCGTCTCGATCGCCATCGGCGGTGCGGCGCAGGGCCTCATCTACTTCGATCGCCGGTATCACGAGATCGCTGCACCGCCGCAGCACTGACCCGCTTTATCCCCTCTCCCCTCGGGGAGAGGGTTAGGGTGAGGGGCAACGGCGCTCGCAAGAACAGCAGTGACTTTCAGGCCGCCACCCTCACCCCAGCCCTCTCCCAAGGGGAGAGGGAGCTGGCCTCAGCGCGGCACGATGCCCTGCAGCACGATGCGCTGAACGTTCTCCACCGCACGCTCGAAGAAAGCTTCGTCTTCCAGCGTATGCCCCGACAGCGCCTGCACCTGCACGCCGAAGTCCGCGTAGTGCTGCGTCATTGCCCACAGCGCGAAGATCAGGTGGTGCGGATCGACCGGCGCCAGCTTGCCCGCATCGATCCATGCGCGGATCACTTCCGATTTCTTCTCCACCAGCGTGCGCAGTTCGCGATCGAGTTCGTCGCGCAGCAGCGGTGCGCCCTGGATCATCTCCAGGCAGAAGAGCCGCGACGCATCGGGCCGGTCGCGCGAGATCACCAGCTTGCGGCGGATGTAGCCGCCGATGGCCTCGACCGGGTCCTGCTCGGCGCTGAAGCCGCGCAGCGGTTCGAGCCACAGCGCGAGCAGGTCGCGCAGCACGTTGACGTAGAGCTCTTCCTTGTTCGCGAAGTAGTAGAGCAGGTTGCTCTTCGACACATCGGCGCGCGCGGCCACCTGGTCGATGGAGGTGCCATGCAGGCCGAAGCGCGAGAACAGCCCCAGCGCCGCGCCGAGGATCGCGCTGCGCTTGTCCTCGATCTGGCGCAGCCTGCGGTTCACCGCGGACGCGCTGCGCACCGCAGGCTTCGCGCGCTTGCGTGCGGGACTCTCCTTGCTGGCGCTCGCGGCCAGTGCTTTGGTCTTCGGCATCTTCCCTCGATCCTCCCTCGTTCGTTCGTTCGATCGGTCGGTCCTGCCTCGGCAGGCGTTACGGCGCACCACTGTAAGGCCGTGGTGCATCGCCTTGCGCCGCGACCGCCTTCGCGGCACGGCAATTCGCACCATGCTGACGCGACGGATGGGTTTTGTCCATTTGGTCCAACTGGCACAGACGTTGCATGGCGAAAGGCATGCCAAGCAAGAGGAACCTGCCATGACCCTGCTTTCCGTACCCATCATCGATCTCGCGCCCTACTTCGCCGGCACCGCCGAAGGCAAGGCGGAGGTAGCGAAGAAAGTCGACGAGGCCTGCCGCAGCATCGGCTTCCTCGTCATCACCAACCACGGCATCTCGCCCGAGCTGATCTCGCGCGTGTCGTCGCTCTCGCGCAAGTTCTTCGACATGCCGCTGGGCGAGAAGCGCAAGGTCGATCGTCCGCGCGAAGACGCTGTGCGCGGCTACAGCGCGGTGGGCGAGGAAGGCCTCTCCTACAGCCTGGAGGAAGCGGCACCGGGCGACCTGAAGGAGTCGTTCTCCATCGGCCCCTCGAACGTGCCGGACGACGACTACCACCGCGGCCCCGCCGCAGGCCCGCACTTCGAGCCCAACAGCTGGCCGCCGCTCGAGGGCTTCAAGGAGGCCTACGAGCAGTACTTCGAGGCGATGAGCGATCTCTCGCGCTCGCTGATGCGCGTCTTCGCGCTCGGCCTCTCGCTGCCCGAGACCTTCTTCGACGACAAGATCGACAAGCACATCAGCATGTTCCGCGTGCTGAGCTACCCGCCCCAGCGCGAGCAGCCGCTGCCCGGACAGCTGCGCGCGGGCGCGCACAGCGACTACGGCAGCCTCACCATCGTGCTGCCCGACGACAAGGGCCTGCAGGTGTTCAACAAGGCCGGCCAGTGGGTGGACGTGCCGCAGGTCGAGGGCGGCCTGGTGGTCAACATCGCCGACCTCATGATGCAGTGGACCAACGACCAGTGGGTGTCGACGCTGCACCGCGTGATCAACCCGCCCTTCGAGGTGGCGAGCACCAACCGCCGCCAGTCGCTGGTGTTCTTCCACCAGCCCAACTACGACGCGATGGTCGAGTGCCTGCCGAGCTGCCTCGCGCCGGGCGAGCAGCCGAAGTACGCGCCCATCTCATCGGGCGACCACCTCACCTCCAAGTTCGTCAAGCAGACGACCTTCGGCGGCACCAAGGTCGCGGCCTGATTCCTCGGAGGCGCCCGGATCACATGGCCCACCTGTCCTACGTCAACGTCTTCGCGAAGGACGTGGTCGCGCTCAGCGGCTTCTACCAGCGCGTGTTCGGCTTCAAGGAGATCGAGGCGATCCGCTCGCCCATCTTCCGCGGGCTGGACACCGGCAAGTCGAGCCTCGGCTTCAACGCGCTCGATGCCTACGAGCTGCTGCACCTGAGCGAGTTCTCCGACACGCGCGGCGTGAAGTTCCTGCTGAACATCGACGTCGACAGCCAGGCCGACGTCGACCGCATGGTGCCCGTCGCGCTCGAGGCCGGCGCCACGCTCGTGAAAGCGCCCTACGTCACCTACTACAACTGGTACCAGTCGGTGCTGCTCGATCCCGAGGGCAACGTGTTCCGCATCAATTTCATGATGTAGCGGCGCGCGGCCCTCGCCTCTCTTCTCTCGCTTCTGCTTTTCCCTCCCCCGTCTTCACGCTCCTCACGAAAGGTTGCTCCATGCCGCGCATTTCCTCCAACGGCCCGGCCCTCGGCCTGGCACTGACGCTCGCAGCCTGCGGCGCCTCGTTCTCGCTGCCGGCCGCCGCCGACGGCTTCACGCTGAAGGACAAGCCGAAGATCGCGATGCTCTACTTCGGCCCCAAGAACGACGGCGGCTGGACGCAGGCCTTCGACGAGGCCCGCGTGAAGATCGAGAAGGAGATCGGCCAGAAGATCCAGTTCGTGGAGAACGTGCCCGAGGACGCGTCGGCCATCAAGCCCGCGGCCGAGAAATTCATCCAGCGCGGCGCCAACATCGTGATCGGCACCGCCTTCGGCTACTCCGACAGCTTCAAGGACCTGGCCGCCAAGTACCCCGACGTGGCCTTCCTCAACGGCTCTGGCACCACCAACGGCAGCAACCTCGAGTCGTTCTACGGCCGCACCTACGAGAGCCAGTACCTCTGCGGCATGGCCGCCGGTGCCGCATCGAAGACCGGCAAGCTCGGCTTCGTCGCGGCCAACCCCTTCGGCGTGGTGAACTGGACCATCAACGCCTTCGCGCTCGGTGCGCAGAAGATGAACCCCAACGCCACCGTCAATGTGATCTACACCGGCGCGTGGAACGACCCGGTGAAGGAGCGCGCCGCCGCCGCCGCGCTCATCGACCAGGGCGCCGACGTGATCGGCCAGCACGTGGACAGCCCCACGCCGCAGATCGTCGCGCAGGAGCGCGGCGTGTACGGCACCGGCCACCACCGCGACCTGCGCCAGTTCGCGCCCAAGGCAACGCTGTGCTCCTCCGTGTGGGTGTGGGACCGCTTCCTGACGCCGGAGCTCAAGAAGATCATGGCCGGCGGCTGGAAGCCTGCGCAGTACGGCGCCTTCATCGAGATGAAGGACGGCGGCACCGACATCGCCGGCTTCGGCCCGGCCGTGCCCAAGGACAAGGCAGCCCTCATCACCGCCGAGCGCGACGCGATCATGAAGGGCAAGCAGATCTACGCCGGCCCGCTCGCCGACCGCGACGGCAAGGAGCGCGTGGCCAAGGGCGCCGTTCTTTCGGACGCCGACCTCTGGAAGATGGACTGGTTCGTCAAGGGCGTGGTCACGCAGAAGTAGGCCCGCAGACAAAGCAAGGCCGCACATGCCCAACGCGCTCGAACTCACCGGCATCCGCAAGTCCTTCGACGGCTTCGCGGCACTGACCGACGCCCACTTCGCAGCGCGCTGGGGCGAGGTGCACGCGCTGCTCGGCGAGAACGGCGCAGGCAAGTCGTCGCTGATGAACATCGCGGCCGGGCTCTACGCGCCCGAAGCCGGGCAGCTGCTGGTGGACGACAACGCGGTGCGATTCGCCGGGCCGCGGGATGCGGCGAAGCACCGCATCGGCATGGTCCACCAGCATTTCAAGCTGGTGCGGCCTTTCACGGTGGCACAGAACATCCTGCTCACCGCGCCGCCGCCGGCGGAGTTCCAGAGCCATGGCGAGCGGCTGCGCGAGATCACGCGCGACATCCGCAACAAGGCCGCGGAGCTGGGCTTCGACATCGATCCGTCGAAGCGCGTCGATGCGCTGTCGGTCGCCGAGCAGCAGCGCGTGGAGATCCTCAAGGTGCTGCTGGCGGGCGCGCGCATCCTGATCCTGGACGAGCCGACGGCCGTGCTGACCGACCAGGAGGCTGCGCGCCTGCTGCAGACGGTGCAGGGCCTGGCGCGCAAGGGCTCGGCGGTGGTGCTGGTCACGCACAAGATGGCCGACGTGAAGACCTACGCCGACCGCGTGACGGTGATGCGCGGCGGCCGCACGGTGGCCACGCTGAAGCCGGATGAAGCGTCGGTGGCCGAGCTGGTGAAGCTCACCGTGGGCGAATCGATCGCCGCGCAGGGCTTCCAGCCCTCGGCGGCGCCTCGCGGGCCGGTGCGCCTTTCGGTGCGCGGGCTGCGCACGCCGGCCTCGCCCGAGGGCCGCCGCGTGCTCGACGGCGTGGACCTCGAACTGCATGCCGGCGAGATCTACGGCCTCGCCGGCGTGGGCGGCAACGGACAGGGCGAGCTGGCGGGCGCGATCATGGGCCTGGACGGCGAACCCACCGAAGGCGAGATGCGGCTCGAAGGCCATGGCGACCTGAAGACCATGCCCGCCTCGGTGCGCCGGAGCATCGGCATCGCAGCCATTCCCGCCGACCGCTACGGGCTCGCGCTCGCGGGCGGCCTCTCGGTGGCCGAGAACTACGCCATCGGCCGCGTGCACACCGGCCGCTACGGCCCCGTGTGGCGCCTGCGCCGCGGCCGCATCCAGAGCGACACGCAGGAAGCGGTGCGCGCCTTCGATGTGCAGGGCGTGCGCTCGGTCGCGCAGAAGGCGGCGCTGCTCTCGGGCGGCAACGCGCAGAAGCTGGTTCTGGCGCGCGAGTTCGGCAAGTCGCCCACGCTGGTGCTCGCGCACAGCCCGAGCCGCGGGCTCGACGTGCGCGCCAGCGCCGAGGTGCACGCCAGGCTGCGCGCTGCACGCGACAGCGGCGCGGCGGTGCTGCTCATCAGCGAGGACCTCGACGAGGTGCTGCAGCTCGCCGACCGCGTCGGCGTGATGACGCGCGGTCGTATCGCCGGCGAGTTCGCGCAGCCCGCGGACCGGCAGGCCATCGGACAGGCGATGGTGGACCATGGCTGACGCATCCCTCATGGCCGACATGGCAGCTCCCTCTTCCACATCCTCCACGGCTTCCAAGGCATCTGCTGCCGTCGCGCACGAGGTGCCGCGCACGGTGCAGCCCGTGCAACCGCTGGCACGCCGCCGCTACGCGCTCGAGATCCGCCAGCACATGCCGTGGCGCTGGCAGGCGCTGATCCTTGCGGCCGCGCTGCTCGCGGGCTTCGCGATCTCGGCGGCGATCCTCATCGCGGCGGGCGTACCCGCCGACGAGCTCGCCAACGAGTTCGTGACGCAGACCTTCTTCGACGGCCAGAACTTCCGCGCCGTGCTCTTCCAGGCCGCGCCGATGATCCTCGTCGGCCTCGCGGGCTGCGTCGCCTTCCGTGCGCGTTTCTGGAACCTCGGGCTCGAAGGCCAGATGATCTGGGGCGCCATCGGCGCGACCACCATCTCGATGTGGCAGATCGGCCCCGAGAGCCTGCGCCTGCCGCTCATGTTCGCCGCTGCCATCGGCTGCGGGCTGATGTGGGTGCTGGGGCCCGCGTGGCTCAAGCTCAAGCTCGGCGTGAACGAGATCATCTCCACGCTGATGCTCAACTACATGGCAGCCAACTTCCTGCTGCACCTGGTCTACGGCAGCTGGAAGGACCCGAAGGACAACTTCCCCTACTCGCCGCAGTTCCGCGCCTTCGAGCGGCTGCCCGAGCTGGGCGCGGGCATCGGCAGCTCGATCCTGCTGGCGGGCGTCGTCGCGCTGCTGGCGTGGTGGCTCGCGAGCGTGAGCCGCATGGGCCTGTACCTGCGCTTCGTCGACGCCAACCCGCGCATGGCGCACGCCAGCGGCGTGCCTGTGCGGCGCACCATCTACGGCGCGGTGCTGCTGTCGGGTGCGATGGCCGGGCTCGCGGGCTTCGCGGTGGCAGCGGGGCAGGAAGGCCGCCTCACGCAGGCCTTCTACCAGGGCTACGGCTTCTCGGGCATCCTCATCGCCTTCCTCGCGCGCAACAACCCGCTGGCGGCCACGGTGGTGGCGCTGCTGGTGGCGGCGCTCTTCGTCACCGGGCGCAGCCTGCAGGTGTTCTACCAGGTGCCGTTCTCGATGGTGCAGCTGATCCAGGCGGTGATCGTGGTGTGCGTGGCGTCGAGCGACTTCTTCATCCGCCACCGGCTGCGCCGCGTGGGCGGGGAGGCCGTGCAATGAACGGCGGCATCGTCCTCAACTGGCTCGCGAGCACGCCGGACTTCGCGGTGCCCTATGCGCTCGCCGCGCTCGGTCTCATCATCTGCGAGCGCGCGGGTGTGCTCGCACTCGGCGCCGAGGGACTGATGCTGGTCGGCGCGCTGGCCGGCATCGGCGCGCAGATCGTGATCGGCCAGCCGGCCGTGTCGCTGGTGCTCGCGATGCTGGCTGCCAGCGTGGTGTCGGTGCTGTTCGCGGTGATGGTGATCTGGCTGCGCGTGAACCAGGTGATCGCCGGGCTCGCGCTGGTGTTCTTCTGCCAGGGGCTCACCGCGCTGGTGGGCTCGATGGCCGAGTGGACCAACCATGCGACCGAAGGCATCGGCACGATGGGCCTGTGGCCGCTGTCGATGCTGGCCGGCGTGGGCCGGATCTTCGAGCAGAACGCGATGGTGTGGCTCACGCTGCCGATCTTCGGCGCGGTGGCGTGGTTCTTCGCGCGCAGCTCGGCCGGCCTGCGGCTGCGCGCGGTGGGCGAGAACCCGCAGGCGGCCGACGCGGCGGGCATCCGCGTGACGGCATGGCGCTTCGCGGCGGTGCTCGCGGGCTCGGCGCTGGTGGGGCTGGCGGGTGCCTACATCTCGGTGGTCAGCACCAAGCTGTGGATCGCCGGCATGACCGGCGGCCGCGGCTGGATCGCCGTGGGCCTCGTGATCTTCGCGCGCTGGTCGCCGTGGAAGGCGCTCGTCGGCGCGCTGCTCTTCGGCTGCATCGAGGCGCTGATTCCCCAGCTGGCCGCCGCCGGCGTGCAGCTGCCGCAGTACTTCGTGATGATGACGCCGTATGCGGTGACGCTCGGCGTGATGGTGTGGGTCGCGCTCTCGCGGCGCGGCGCCGATGAAGAGCCCGGCGCGCTGGGCCAACCCTACGTGAGAGAAGAGCGCCGATGAAGGCCTGGGTCTACAACGAAGAGCGCGAGCTCGACGCGGCGAAGTTCGCCGACTACCTCAATCCCGTCACCACCGCTGTCGTCTCCATCGACATGCACCGCGGCCACCTCGACGACAGCCCCGACTGCCCCTGCCCCGCGCCGCGTGCGCGCGACGTGGTGGCGCCCATCGACGGCTTCCACGACACGGTGCGCGCGCTGGGCGTGCGCATCGTGCACGTCAGGTCGGTGCTGCGGCCCGGCGGGGTGGACGACATCAACGGCATTCCGTCGGCATGGCGGCGCACCTTCCCGCTGCACGTGGGCGAGATCCCGAACGCCGACGCGCACGCCATCGAAGGCTCGAGGTGGACCGAGTGGGTCACGCGCGTGGAGCCCGGCGACATGCGCGTGGACGGCAAGCGCCGGCTCTCGGCCTTCTATCCGACCGACCTCGACTTCCTGCTGCGCAACCAGCGCATCGAGACCGTGGTGCTCGACGGCGGCTTCACCGACTGCTGCGTGCTCAACACCGCCTTCGACGCCAGCAACCGCAACTACCGCGTGATCGTGCTGCGCGACCTGGTGCGCGGCACCGACGCGCACCTGGAGGGCGCGGCGCTGGCGATGGTGTCGCTGCACCTGGGGCTGGTGATGGACTCGCGCGAGCTGCTCGACCAATGGGGCGGCGCGCCCTGCCATGGCTCTTCTCCTTCTCCATCCCTTTCCTGAGATCCGACGCCCGATGCCGAACTCCATTCCCCTCGTCGACCTCGGCGGCAACCTCGACCCGAGCACCCCCGCGGCCAAGACTTCCGCCTTGCAGCTGCACGAAGCGCTGAGCACCATCGGCTTCGCCTACATCTCGGGCCACACCGTGCGGCGCGCCACGCGGGACGCGGCCTTCGCGGCTTCGCGCGAATTCCACGCCTCCACGCTCGAGCAGAAGCGCTCGCTCGCGATCAACGCCTTTCATCGTGGCTACATGGGCATGGCCACCTCGACCATCGTGACCTCGTCGGTGGCCAAGGTCACGCGGCCCAACATGAGCGAATCGCTGATGCTCATGCACGAGCTGCCGCCCGACGACCCGGGCCTGCTCGCCGGCCTGCCGATGCAGGGCCCGAACCAGTGGCCCGGGTGGCTGCCGGGCTTCAAGCCCGCGATGACCGCGTACGTGAGCGAAGTGGACGCGCTGGGCCGCTACATCGTGCGCCTGATCGCCATGAGCCTCGGCCTGGAGGCGCACGCGCTCGACCACCATTTCGAGCGCCCGACCACATTCCTGCGCGCGCTTCACTATCCGCCGCAGCCGCCCGTGGAGGACGACCAGATGGGCTCGGCGCCGCACACCGACTACGGAATCATCACGCTGCTCGCGCAGGACGATTCCGGAGGCCTGCAGGTGCGTCCGCGCGGCGGCGACTGGATCGAGGCGCCGCCGATTCCCGACACCTACGTGCTGAACGTCGGCGACATGCTGGCACGCTGGACCAACGACCGCTTCGTGTCCACGCCGCACCGGGTCATCAACCGCTCGGGAGGCGACCGCTACTCGCTGCCCTACTTCCTAGACCCCGGAATGGACGCGCTGATCGAGTGCCTGCCCACCTGCACCGACGCGCAGCATCCCCCGCGCTACGAGCCCGTCACCTACGGTGAGTACCTGCTCGAGCGCCTCGACAAGAACTACGCCTACCGCAAGCAGGCCAACGCCTGAGCGGCCTCTTCTTCCATCTTCCCCAGGACCTCCACCATGAAAAACTTCTCCCGCCGCGACTGCCTGCAAGCCATGGCGGCTGCGGCCGGCACGTCCGCACTCGCGATGCCCGGCATGTCTCTCGCCGCGCAGAGTCTCGTCGTCAACACCTACGGCGGGCGCTGGGAGAAATTCTGGCGCTCCGACCTGATGCCGATGTTCACGAAGTCGGCCGGCGTGGACACCACGCTCGACGTGGGCCTGGGCAAGAACTTCGTCGCCAACCTGCGCGCGGCAGGTGCCGCGAAGCCGCCCTACAGCATCCTGATGGTCAACGAGAACATCGCGAGCCTGGTGCGCGCCGAAGGCTACTTCGAGCCCATTCCCGCGGCCAAGGTGCCCAACCTCGCGAACGCGTACCCCATCCTGCGCAACCCGGACGACAACGGGGTGCGCGGCATCGTCTCGACCATCGGCATCGGCTATCGCAAGGACCTGGTGAAGACGCCGCCCAAGTCGTGGTCGGACCTGTGGAGCAACCCCGAGTTCAAGGGCAAGATCGGCCTCTACCAGATCGGCAACACGGCCGCGATGCTGTTCCTGCTGATGACGGCCAAGCTCTACGGCGGCTCTCAGGACGCGATCGACCGCGCCTTCGTCGAGATCAAGAAGCTGCTGCCGTTCACGCAGGCGGACTGGAGCGGAACGCTTTCGACCATGCTCACGCGCGGCGACGTGACGGTGGCGGTGATCGACTTCCCCGAGATCGTGGCGCTGCAGAAGAAGGGCGTGCCGGTGGAGATGGTCGTGCCCACCGAAGGCGTGCTGGCCTTCGAGCAGTCGTTCAACGTGCTGAAGAATGCGCCGGCCAAGGAAGAGGCCTACAAGTATCTCGACTTCATCCTGCGCGCCGACGTGCAGGAGATGATGGCCAAGGAATTCTTCACCTCGCCGACCAATGTGCGCTCCAGGCTGTCGCCCGAGCTCGCCAAGGACGTGCCGGTGAGCGGTGAGCGCATGAAGTCGATCTTCCAGTTCGACTGGACCAAGGTCAATCCGCAGGTCGCGGCCATCACCGACCGCTGGAACCGGGAGATGAAGTGAGCGCGTCCGCCCCCACCCGCACGGCGACCGGCCGGCGCACCACGCGGGTGTCGCTCGACGGCCTGCGCAAGCGCTTCGACAACGCGCCGGCACCGGCCATTGCGCACCTCGACCTGAAGACCGAGGAAGGCGAGTTCATCTCGCTGCTGGGCCCGAGCGGCTGCGGCAAGACCACCACGCTGCGCTGCGTGGCCGGGTTCGAGTTTCCCGACGAAGGCCGCGTGCGCCTGAACGACGAGGACATCACCGACCTGCCGCCGGAGAAGCGCGACATCGGCATGGTGTTCCAGAACTACGCGCTGTTCCCGCACCTCACGGTGTGGCGCAACCTCGCGTTCGGCCTGGAGATGCGGGGCATCGGCAAGGCCGAGTGCAAGCGCCGAATCGACGACGTGCTCGCGATGGTGCAGCTCACCGCCATGGCCGAGCGCTACCCGCGCCAGCTCTCGGGCGGCCAGCAGCAGCGCGTGGCGCTGGCACGCGCGCTGGTCATCGAGCCGCGGCTCCTGTTGCTCGACGAACCGCTCGCCAACCTGGACGCGGTGCTGCGCGAAGACATGCGCGTGTTCATCCGCGAGTTGCAGAAGCGCGTGGGCATCACCACCCTGTATGTCACGCACGACCAGTCGGAGGCGATGGTGATGTCCGACCGCGTGGCGGTGATGCTCGGCGGCCGGCTGCTGCAGTTCGACGTGCCCGAGGCGATCTACATGCGTCCGCGCAGCGTGGAGGTGGCGCGCTTCATCGGCCGCTCGAACCTCATCGAAGGCCGCGTCGAAGGGCTCACCGACGAACCCGGCCCGTACCCGACCTACCGCGTGAGCACGGCGCTCGGCAGCGTGCCGGCAAGCCACGACCAGCCGCTGGCGACGGGCCAGCCGGTGCACGTGACGATCCGTCCGGAGGCCATCCGCTGGCGCAACGACGGCCCCTACGCCGGGCTGGTGCAGTCGGCCTATTTCCTCGGCAGCACGGTGGAGCACATGGTGCAGTGCGCCGGCGGCCAGAGCCTGCTGGTGCAGACCTCGCCAGGCCAGCGCGCAGAGGCCGGAGCCGAGGCGGCCTTCGCCTTCGACCCGGGCCACGCCTGGATCATCGCGGCTGCGCCATGAATGCCGTGATGACGGCCGAGGCACCGGTGCACGGCGCCGACCGGCTCCATGGACGCAGGGCACGCAAGGGACGCCCGGGCCGGGGCGCGTTCTGGCTGATCGCTCCCGCGCTGGTGCTGATCGGCGTCTTCCTGGTGCTGCCGTACCTCAACATCATCAGCATGAGCCTGCGGCCCACCGCCGTGGGCGCGCCCTATGGCGCGGGCTTCACGCTCGCCAACTACGCCAACGCGCTGGGCGACGGCTACATCCTCGGGGTGCTGGCCGACACGCTGCTGCTCGGCGTCACCACGGTGCCGATCTGCCTGCTGCTGGGCTACCCCGTCGCCTACCACCTCGCACGCACGCGTTCGCGCTGGGGCGGCCTGCTGTACGTGCTGGTGCTGTCGCCATTGCTGGTGGGCGTGGTGGTGCGCAGCTTCGGCTGGCTGATCCTGCTGTCGGGCAACGGTGTCATCAACCGGGCGTTGATCGATCTCGGGCTGATATCGACGGCCCTGCAGCTCATGAACAACCGGCTGGGCGTGACGATCGCGCTGGTGCACGTGTTCCTGCCCTTCATGATCCTGCCGCTGGTGGGTGTGATCCAGAGCATCGATCCGACGCTCGAACAGGCGGCGCGCTCGCTCGGAGCCTCCCGGCTGAAGGTGTTCTGGCGGCTCGTTCTGCCGATGTCGTGGCCCGGCATACAGGCCGGCACCATCCTCGTTTTCGTGCTCACGCTCAGCGCCTACGTGACGCCGGTGATGCTCGGCGGCGCCCAGGTCAAGACGATGTCGGTGCTGGTGGTGCAGAACCTGATCGACAACTTCCAGTGGCCCGCCGGCGCGGCGCAAGCACTGGTGCTGTCGGCCTGCGGCATGGTGGCCGTGTGGCTGTACGCCCGCCTCACCGGGCGCTTCATGAAAGGCCTGCAATGACGATGAAGCGCAAGCCACTGGCCGCGCGTGCGGCCGATGCCATTGGGCTGGCCTACGTCGGCGCGGTCTACGTGTTCCTGCTGCTGCCGATCGCGGTGATCGTGCTGATGTCCCTCAACGCGGGCGAGTTCCTCACCTTCCCGCCGCAGGGGATCTCGCTGCGCTGGTTCGGCGCGCTCTTCGCCAACGAAGCCTTCATGCGCGCCATCGGCACCTCGCTGCAGGTGGCGGCCATCGCGACGGTGTGCTCGAGCGTCATCGGCGTGGCCGGCGCGCTCTACGTGGTGCGCCATGCCACGCGGCTGCGCGAGGGCCTGCGCATGATGCTGATGCTCCCGCTGATGCTGCCCGAGATCCTCACGGCGATCGCGCTGCTGTTCTTCCTGTACGCGAGCGGCATCGGCACGCGCACGATGTTCGGGCTGGTGGTGGGGCACGTGCTGGTCACGCTGCCCTATGTGTTCACCAACGTGGCGTCGGCGCTCTACAACCAGGACGGCACGCTGGAGCAGGCCGCGCGCAGCCTGGGCGCATCGCCGTGGCGCGCCTTCGTGCGCGTGACGCTGCCGCTGATCAAGCCGGGCATCATCACGGGCGCGCTGTTCGCGTTCGTGATCTCGTTCGACCTGTTCAACATGTCGCTGCTGCTCAAGGGCATCGGCATGACGACGCTGCCGCTGCAGCTGTTCGACTACCTGCGCTGGGACTTCGACCCGACGGCCGCAGCCGTGTCGACGGTGAGCATCGTGGTCACGCTGGTGGCGGTGATCTGCGTCGATCGCACCGTGGGGCTGCGCTCGCTGCGCTTCGGCTGAGGCCTAGGGCCGGAGCCACGCGCGCGCTGCGCCCTCCATGTCGCCCTGCGACGCGCGCCACACCATCTCGGGCGCGGCCACGTGCACGCCGGGCGGCGCGATGCGCAGCGTCACGTCGACCAGCTCGGCCACCTTGGCCGCGCGCACCGGCTGCTCGCTGCTGGGCACCATGAAGCGCACCACCGACAGCATCCAGGCAGCGACGCGCTCGAAGGGGTTGGCGAGCTTCGCATTCGCCGGCTTGCGCGCCGAGCGCACGAGGATCACGCGCTCGAAGCCGCAGGCCACCACCGCCTGCTCGTCGAGGCTGGCCAGGCCGCGCTTGAGCGCCTCGGGCAGCCGGCCCTGGTCGTGCGGCAGCACGATGGCCAGCGTCTGCACGCCGCACGAGCGCAGCCAGCGGGCCAGCTCGGGCAGGTCGGAGGGCTCGGGCACCCACAGCGCGCGCTCGCGGTCGTGGTATAGGCGCGGCGGGTCGAAGGCGATGATGGCGGTGTGGGCCGAGGTCGGCGGCCACTGCGCAATGGGCAGACCGGGGCTCAGGTAGGTCTCGACGCCGCGCAGCCCGTCGCGGATCGGCTCCTTCGCGAGCACGCGGGTGTGCGCATGGCGGTGGCTGCCCGCCAGCCGGCGCAGCAGCTCGGCACCCAGCGCACCGGTCGCTCCCGCGATCAGCAGCGTGCCGAAGGCGGAGGAGGCAACGGGCAATACCGCACGGTTGGCGGCTTGCAGGGCTTGCAGCGGATCAAGGGCCATGGAGCCGCCTATGCTACCTTCCGCATCTTCTGCGGAGGTAATGCAAATGATGATGAAGCGCTGGTTCCTGATCCTTGCGGCGGTCGTTTCCCTGAGCGGCTGCGGCTACAACCAGTTCCAGTCCCTCGACGAGGCCAGCAAGTCGGCCTGGAGCGAGGTCCTCAACCAGTACCAGCGCCGCGCCGACCTCGTGCCGAACATCGTGGCCACCGTCAAGGGCGAGGCCAGCTTCGAGCAGGACACGCTCACCAAGGTGGTCGAGGCGCGCGCCAAGGCCACCTCGATCCAGGTGACGCCCGAGACGCTCAACAACCCCGAGGCCTTCAACAAGTTCCAGCAGGCGCAGGGCGAACTGTCCTCGGCGCTGTCGCGGCTGATGGTGGTGTCGGAACGCTACCCCGACCTGAAGGCCAACCAGGCCTTCCGCGACCTGCGCGTGACGCTGGAAGGCACCGAGAACCGCATCACCGTGGCGCGCAACCGCTACATCGAGAGCGTGCAGGAGTACAACGTGCTCGCGCGCAGCTTCCCGACCAACCTCACGGCGAAGATCTTCGGCTATGCGCCGAAACCAAACTTCTCGGTGCAGAACGAGGCGCAGATCTCGACCCCGCCCACGGTCGACTTCAGCCCGAATAAAAAGTAACTCCCCCAGGCTTCGTGCACTTCGTGTCACTTCGCCAACCCCCTCGCCGGGGGCAACACCGGCGGACCGGCAAAGCCGGATCCGCGGTGTTCCTGGAATGGGGCGCGCGCTTGCTGGCGGCGCTGGTCGCGGGCTGGATGCTGCTGGCGGCAGGTGGTGCGCTGGCGCAGAGCCTGCTGCCGATTCCCGCGCTCACGGCGCGCGTGATCGACCAGACCGGCACGCTCGACAGCGCGCAGCGCAACGGCCTGGAGACCAAGCTCGCGGCCTTCGAGCAGCGCAAGGGCTCGCAGATCGTGGTGCTGATGGTGCCGACCACCGCGCCCGAGGACATCGCCAGCTACACGCAGCGCCTGGGCGACGCCTGGAAGGTCGGCCGCAAGGACGTCGGCGACGGCCTGCTGGTGGTGGTGGCCAAGGACGACCGCAAGATGCGCATCGCGACGGCCAAGGCGCTCGAAGGCGCGGTGCCCGATCTCGCGGCCGCGCGCATCATCGACGAGGAGATGAAGCCGCGCTTTCGCAACGGCGACTTCGCGGGCGGGCTCAACGCGGCGGTGGACCGGCTCATCGGGCTGGTCGACGGCGAGCCGCTGCCCGAGCCCTCGCGCAACTCCGGCGGCAGTGGCAACGAGGGTTTCGACTGGGAGAACCTCGCGATCTTCCTGTTCGTGGGCGTCTTCGTCGGCGCGCCGATCGCGCGCGCCGTCCTCGGCAAGAAGCTGGGCACGATGGTCGTGGGCGGCGGCGTCGGGGTGGTCGTGTTCTTCATCACCACCAGCATCGTCATCGCGGTGATCGCGGGCTTCGTGGCGCTCATCGTGTCGCTGGTCGCGGGCACGGGAAGGCCTGGCGGCGGTGTAGGTGGCGGCTGGAGTTCCGGCGGGGGTGGCTGGAGCAGTGGCCGTGGCGGCGGAGGCGGTGGTTTCAGCTCCGGCGGCGGCGGCAATTTCGGCGGCGGCGGCGCGTCGGGGGACTGGTGAACACGATGCGGACCACGAACACCGAACCGAACGACGCGGGCCTCTTCGCGAAGCTGGGCCGCATCTGGCGCCACCGCTGGATCGACGAATCCGAGGTCCGGCGCACGCTTCCTCCGGCTGCGCTGGAGCGCCTTGCGCACCGCGTGACGGCGAGCGAGCGGCGCCACAGCGGCGAGATCCGCATCTGCGTCGAGGCCGGCCTGCCGATGTCGTACCTGTGGCGCCACGCGCCGCCGCGCGAGCGTGCCGTGACGCTGTTCGGCAAGCTGCGCGTATGGGACACGGCACACAACAACGGCGTGCTCATCTACCTGCTGCTGGCCGAACACGCCATCGAGATCGTGGCCGACCGCGGCATCGACGCGCACGTGGACGACGCCGAATGGGCCGCGATGGCACAGCGCATGAGCGCCGCCTTCCGCGAGGGCCGCTTCGAGGACGGGCTCACGCAGGCGCTGGAAGAGATCTCCGCGGTGCTGGTGGAACACTTCCCGCTGGCCGAAGGCGAGCTCGACGTGAACGAGCTGCCCGACGAGCCGGTCGTGCTCTGACCTTCTTCCTCCCTCCCCCTCTGGGGGAGGGCGGGGGTGGGGGCACGCGGCGTCCGCACTGGGCGCCCTGCCTGCCCCCATCCCAGCCTTCCCCCAGAGGGGGAAGGAGCAAAAGTCACTCTTGGACAGGCAGCGCCCAGACGGCATCGCCGCCCACCGCATGAAAGCGCCGCCCCGGCGCCGATTCCATCAGCCACCCGCCCGTGAACTCGCCGAAGGCCGGCAGCACGGCCTGCTGCCCGTCGCTTGCGAAGCAGGGCAGCCGCACGCTGTCGCGGCCCCGGCCGTGGAGCCTGCAGACGGGATGCAGATGCCCGGCGAGCACGAAGTGCGTGGCATGCGTCTGCGGGTGGTGGCAGCAGGCGAAGGGGCCCAGCAGGAAGGGCTCGTCGACCACCTCGATGCCGAGTTCCGGCGGCGGATCGCCGGCGCGGCTGTCGTGGTTGCCGCGCACCAGGGTCATGGCGACGGCCGCATGGCGCGCACGCCAGGGCCCGACGGCGGCGAGCACCGTGCGCGCCTGCGCCGCGTGGAGAAAGTCGCCCAGGAACACGATGCGGCCGGGCGCATGCCTTTCGATCAGCGCGTCGAGCCGCGCGAGGTTCTGCTGCGTGGTGCCGCCGGGCACCGGCTGGCCGAGCGCGCGGTAGGTCGCGGCCTTGCCCAGGTGCAGGTCGGCCACGAAGAGCACCCGCTGGCCGGGCCACCAGAGCGCCCGCTGGGGCAGCAGGTGCAGCAGTTCGCCCGCCCAGTGGACGACGAGCGGCGAGGTGGATGTATCTGTATCTGGAGATCTCACCCGGCCAGTGTCGCAAAACCTGCGATTGCCTTGCAAAGGCCCTCCAGAGCCCCCATCTGCCTGCAATGACCGAATCCCCACCGCTGCACATCGTCTGTCCGCACTGCCACACGACCAACCGCGTCCGCGCGGCGCAGCTGGGCAGCGCGCCTGACTGCGGCAGCTGCCACCGCCCGCTGTTCACCGGCCATTCGACGGCATTGGCGGACGCCGCCACCTTCGAGCGCCACATCTCCCGCAACGAGATCCCGGTGCTGGTCGATTTCTGGGCGCCCTGGTGCGGCCCCTGCCGGCAGATGGCGCCGGCCTACGAACAGGCGGCCGCCCAGCTGGAGCCCCACGTGCGGCTGGCCAAGGTCGACACCGAGGCGGTGCCCGCCCTGGGCGCTCGCTTCAACATCCGCAGCATCCCGACGCTGGCGCTGTTCCGCGGCGGCCGCGAGGTGGCGCGGCAGGCCGGCGCGATGGGCGCAGCGGACATCGTGCGCTGGGTGAAGGCGCACGGCGCGGGCTGAACCTCGCATCAGAGCGGCGGCAGCGGCCTTGAGGGCCGCGACGGCCGCCTGCGGTCGCGCCGCTGGCCCACCGGCTTCGGCGGCTTGCCCGGTCCTTCCTGCCCGAAGGCGAGCGTCCCCTTCACCCGCTCCACGCCGCCTGCCGTGACCACACCGCCCGCGGCCTTCTCGAGCTGCTCGACCATGCGCGCGATGCGGTCGGCCACGTTCTCGTTCGACAGCTTCTCGCGGAACAGCTCCACCATCAGCGGAAACGAGAACGGCGTGGGCCGCACGAGCGGCTTCAGCACCAGCCGCTGCGTGGTGATGCGCTCGAGGCTTGCGCGCAGGCGGCCGATCTCGAGCTCCTGCGCCAGCAGCTCCTGCTCGGCCTGCAACAGCAGCCTGTTGCCGGGGTCGTACTTGCGGAACACCTCCCAGAAGAGCGACGACGAAGCCTGCAGCTGCTTGCTGCTGCGCTTCTCGCCCGGATAGCCCTGGTAGATGAGGCCCGAGACGCGCGCGATCTCGCGAAAGCGCCGCTGCGCCAGTTCGCCCGCGTTGAGCGATGCCAGCACCTCGTGCAGCAGCGCCGCGCGCTGGTCTTCGCCCTCGCCCTGCGGCAGCGTCAGCACCTGCGGCAGCAGCGCCGGCCAGTCGACCTCGGTCGCGCTCAGCAGCTCGAAGCCGTAGTCGTTGACCGCGATCGAGAAGGTGCGGGCCTCGTGCTGCGCGACGCGCCACGCCAGGAGGCTCGCGAGCCCGAGGTGCACATGCCGGCCCGCGAAGGGGTAGAGGAACAGGTGCGAGCCCTCGCGCGTGCTCAGCGTTTCGGCCAGGAGCGTCTGCGGCGTGGGCAGCGCCGACCACTGCTGCTGAATCTCCAGCAGCGGGCGCACGCACTGCAGCTCGGGAGAGTCGTAGCGCCCTTCGCCGGCCTGTGCGAGCTGCTGCACCACCGCGTCTGCCAGCGTGTTCGACAGCGGCATGCGCCCGCCGCCCCAGCGCGGCACCGCAGCCCGCTTGCCGCTGGCGCGCCGCACCCAGGCCGTCATGTCGTGGATGCGCACGAGTTCGAGCAGGCGGCCGCCGAACAGGAAGCAGTCGCCAGGCTTCATGCGCGCGACGAAGCTCTCCTCCACGCTGCCGATCTTCGAGCCGCCGAGGTACTGCACCGAGATGCTCGCGTCGCTCACGATGGTGCCGATGTTCATGCGGTGCCGCCGCGCCAGGCGCGCATCCGGCACGCGCCACACGCCCTCGGCATCGGGCACCACGCGCTTGTAGTCCGGGTAGGCCGCGAGCGACGGTCCGCCCTGCGCCACGAACTCCAGGCACCACTGCCAGTTCTCGCGAGAGAGGTTCTCGTAGGCGGCCGTTCCCCGAACCTCCTCGTACAGGTCGTCGGGCACGAAGCCGCCGCCCAGCGCCACCGTCACCAGGTGCTGCACCAGCACGTCGAGCGGCTGCTCGGGCGAATGGCGCGCCTCGATGTGCCCGGCCGCGATGGCGGTGCGCGCGGCCGAGCCTTCCACCATCTCCACGCTGTGCGTGGGCACGAGCGTGATGCGCGACGGCCGCCCCGGCGCATGGCCCGACCGGCCCGCGCGCTGCAGAAGCCGCGCCACGCCCTTGGGCGAGCCGATCTGCAGCACGCGCTCCACCGGCAGGAAGTCCACACCCAGGTCGAGGCTGGAGGTGCAGACCACAGCCTTCAGCTCGCCGCTCTTCAGGCCCAGCTCTACCCACTCGCGCACCTCGCGGTCGAGCGAGCCGTGATGCAGCGCGATGAGGCCCGCCCACTCCGGCCTGGCCTCCAACATCGCCTGGTACCAGATCTCCGCCTGCGAGCGCGTGTTGGTGAAGACCAGCGTGGTGCTGCTCGCTGCGATCTCCTCGATCACCTGCGGCAGCATCGTGAGGCCCAGGTGCCCGCCCCATGGAAAGCGCTCGGCCACGCCGGGCAGCAGCGAATCGATGACGAGCTTCTTCGGCACCTGGCCCTGCACGAGCACGCCGTCCTCATGGCCCAGCAGCGCATGCATCGCCTCGTGCAGGTTGCCCAGCGTGGCCGACATGCCCCAGACCGCGAGACCCGGGTTCCAGCGCCGCAGCCGCGCGAGCGCAAGCTGCACCTGCACGCCGCGCTTGTTGCCCAGCAGCTCGTGCCACTCGTCGACCACCGCCATGCGCACATGCCCGAGCACCTCGCGTGCATCGGCGCGCGCGAGCAGCAGCGAAAGGCTCTCGGGCGTGGTGACGAGCACCGTGGGCAGGCGCTGGTTCTGCGCGCTGCGCTCGGCCGACGTGGTGTCGCCGCTGCGCGCACCGGCGCTCCATGGATGCACCCGGGCGCCCAGGGCTTCGAGCGGCTGCTGCAGGGCCCTCAGCGTGTCGGCCGCCAGCGCGCGCATCGGCGTGAGCCACAGCACGGTGAGCGGATCGGCAACGGACCGGGCGTTCGGCCGCGCATCCGACAGCTCATTCGCCGACGCGGCCGTCTTGCGCGCCCGCACGAAGGCCTGCAACGCACCGAGCCACACTGCATAGGTCTTGCCCGCACCGGTGGTGGCATGCAGCATGCCCGACCTGCCATCGGCGATCGCCTTCCAGACCTCGCGCTGGAACTTGAAGGGCTTCCATCCGCGCTCGGCGAACCATGCATCGAGGGCGGCCTTGACTGCCTTGCTCCTTCCCCCTTCGGGGGAAAGTCGGGATGGGGGCAGGCGGCCGTCGACGGGCAGCGCCTTCTCGATACGCCGCGTGCCCCCACCCCTGCCCTCCCCCCGAAGGGGAGGGAGTGAAGACGGGGCTTCTGGATCGCTGCTCATTCGGGCAACAACGCCGCCAGCGTCTGAAGCGTGTCGGCCTCTTCCACCGGCTTGTCCTCGCGCCAGCGCAGCATGCGCGGAAAGCGCACCGCGATGCCGCTCTTGTGCCGCGTGCTGCGCGCGATGCCTTCGAAGCCGAGTTCGAACACCAGCGTGGGCTTCACGCTCTTCACCGGGCCGAAGCTCTCCACGGTGGTCTTGCGGATGATCGCGTCCACGCGCGCCATCTCGGCATCGGTGAGGCCCGAGTAGGCCTTGGCGAAGGGCACGAGCCTGCGGTCTTCCTGCCCGGGCGGGCCGTCCCACACCGCGAAGGTGTAGTCGCTGAAGAGGCTGGCGCGCCGGCCGTGGCCGCGCTGCGCGTAGATCAGCACCGCGTCGACGCTCAGCGGATCGATCTTCCACTTCCACCACACGCCCACGTCCTTGGTGCGGCCCACGCCGTACTGCGCGTCGCGGCGCTTGAGCATCATCCCTTCCACGCCCATGGCGCGCGCCGCCTCGCGCTGCCGCGCGAGGTCGGGCCAGTCGGCCCCGGCGAGCATCGGGCTGGGCAGCAGCGAGGGGTGGTCCATGCGCCCGACCAGTTCGTCGAGCAGCACGCGGCGCTCCGACTGGGGCAGCGCGCGCAGGTCGCGCCCCTCCCATTCGAGGATGTCGTAGACCAGCAGCACAACCGGTATGTCGCGCAGCAGCTTGGCGCCGAGCGTCTTGCGGCCGATGCGCTTCTGCAGCTCGGCGAAGGGCTGCACGCGGCCCTCGCGCCAGACGACGATCTCGCCGTCGAGCACCGTGCCGTCGGGCAGCGCCTCGCCGAGCGCGGCGAGTTCGGGGAAGCGCTCGGTCACCAGTTCCTCGCCGCGCGACCACACCCACACCGTGCCCGCGCGCGTCACCAGTTGCGCGCGGATGCCGTCCCACTTCCATTCGACGATCCAGTCCGAGGGCGGCCCCAGCACCGCGTCGAACTGCTCCAGCGGCAGGTTGAAGGGATGCGCAAGGAAGAAGGGATAGGGCTGGCCGCTGGTCTTCTGCTCCTGCTCGGTGCCCGACTCGGGCGCGATGAGCGACTGGTAGTCGGCGGCCCGCGGCCTTCCTCCGATGTGCGTGTAGCCCATGAGCCGCTGCGCCACGCGCTTGGCGTCGATGCCGCCCACGGCCGCGAGCGCCTGCGTGACCTGCAGCTTCGACACGCCGACGCGGAACGCGCCGGTGATGAGCTTGAAGTACACCAGCCGCTCCTCGGGCGCGAGCTGCCGCCACTGCGCACGCAGGCGGTCGGCAAGCTCGTCGGGCGCGTTCTTCGCGGCGTCGCGCAGCGGCAGCAGGTGCTGCTCGACCCATGCGGCAAGGCCCAGGTCGTGCGCGTCGGTGGGTGGCGGCAGCAGCAGCGCGATGGTCTCGGCCAGGTCGCCCACCGCGTCGTAGCTCTCGTCGAACAGCCACTCGGGCAGGCCCGCCGCCTCCTGCGCGAGCAGCCGCAGCAGCTTGACGGGCACCAGCTGGCGCGGCTTGCCGCCCGCGAGGAAATAGACGGCCCAGGCCGCATCCGCCGGGTCGGCCTCGCGCAGGTAGCGCTGCAATGCGGCCTGCTTGGCGAGGTTCGACGTGCTGGCGTCGAGCTCGTGGTACAGCGCGGCGAAGGCCTTCACTGCATCTCTCCTTCCCCCTCTGAGGGAAGGTTGGGATGGGGGCTCTCGGCCTCCCCGTCGAGCGCCGCCTGCCCTCTCCCCTGCCCGCCCCCAGAGGAGGAGGAGGAGGGAGTCTCCTGATCATCTTCATCGCCGTACTCGGTCCTGAAGGACTGCGCATCGAGCCCGTTCTCGGTGAGCCACCGCACCATCACCTGCACGCTGCCATGCGTGACGAACACACGCTCGGCCCCGGTGCCGGCGATGGCCTGCTGCAGGCCGGGCCAGTCGGCGTGGTCGGACATCACGAAGCCCCGGTCCACGCCGCGCCGCCTGCGCGCGCCGCGCAGCTGCATCCAGCCGCTGGCGAAGGCGTCGGCGTAGTTGCCGAAGCGCTTCATCCATGGCGAGCCCTGCGCGGAAGGAGGCGCGAGCACCAGCGCGCGCTTCAGCAGTGCGGCATCGACGCCTTCGTCTCCCACGCGCAAGGTGGGCGGCAATGCGACGCCGGCCGCCCGGTAGACGGCATTGAGCGGCTCCACCGCGCCGTGCACGACGATGGGTCCGATGCTCGCGTCCACGCCGTGCAGGATGCGCTGCGCCTTGCCGAAGGCATAGCAGAACAGCACCGAGGCGCGGCCGGCTTCGGCGTTGGCGCGCCACCATGCGTCGATCTGCGCGAACAGCACCGGCTGCGTGGGCCAGCGGTAGACCGGCAGGCCGAAGGTCGATTCGGTGATGAAGGTGTCGCAGGGCACCGGCTCGAACGGCGGGCAGGTGCCGTCGGGCTCGGTCTTGTAGTCGCCCGAGGCCACCCACACGCGCCCGCCGTGCTCGAGCCGCACCTGCGCCGAGCCCAGCACATGGCCCGCCGGATGCAGCGAGACGCGCACGCCGTGGTGCTCGATCACCTCGCCGTAGGGCAGCGTCTGCAGCGCGATGTCGCGGCCCAGGCGCGCGCGCAGCGTGCCGGCGCTGTCGGTGTGCGCGAGGTAGTGCCCGTGCCCGGCTCGCGCGTGGTCGGAATGCGCATGCGTGATGACGGCGCGCGCCACCGGCCGCCACGGGTCGATGTAGAAATCGCCGGGCGGGCAGTACAGGCCCTCGGGCCTGGCGACGACGAGGAGGTCTTCTTCCTGCTTTGCGGGAGGCATGGCCCGCCATCGTAGGCGCTGGCGGGCTTCTGCGCCGCCGTGCGCCGGGCGCAAAGCGTTGTGGGCGGGCGCCTACCCGCCGGCCCGACCCGGAACGCTAGGGGCGCCTGGGGCCGTTCTTCATCATGTCGAGCACGTTCATCTTCATGCCGTTGGGCATGACCATGTCGCCCGGCTTCTGGTCGGCCTTGCAGGGGCCGAGCCACCTGGCCTCCATGGCGCTCGTTCCTTCGGCGCGGCCCATCAGCGGCGGGCTGTAGGTGGACTTGCTCTCCATGCGGTAGGCGGTCTGGAAGTCACCGCTGATCACGGCGTGCGAGGTGGCCACCGTGTTGCCGATCTTGCAGACCGAGTCCATGACCAGCTTGCCGCCGTCCGAGCTCAGCGCCTGCTTCGAGCACATGTCCTTGCCCATGCCCTGGCCCATGTCGCGCAGCGCCTTGTCGGTGGCGGCGTCGATGCACTGCTGCACCGTGTGGGCGCCGCCGGGGCCGGCGGCCTTGCCCGCGGCTTCGCCGGCCTGGGTCCGAATCTCCCAGAGGCCGGGCTTGCGCGAGGGAAAGTCGAGCGCCCACGCGGGCGCAGCGACGAAGCCGGCGGCCAGGAAGGCCGCGATGCAGGCCCCGATGTCGGCTTCGACGGCGCACAGGCGAATCTTCATGGCGGTCTCCGGTTCCTTCGAGTGGCGAAGCCCGGGTTGTACCGTGCGCACCGCCGCGCCGGAATACCGCGATCGGCCTACGCCGGTGCGGCCGCCGCGGCGCGCTCACGCGTGGCGAGGCCGAAAGCCACGCCCAGCGCCAGGCCGCCCAGCACGTCGATCAGCACGTGCTGGCGCACCGCCATCGTCGAATAGACGATGCCCACGGCCCAGGCCACGTTGATGGCGCGCAGCCAGGCCGGCGCTCCCACCGCCCGCAGCTGGCGCGCCAGCACCACGCAGGTGAACACCGAGAACGACACGTGCAGCGACGGAAAGGCATTGCCCGCCGAGTCGACCATCTTGAGGAACTGCAGCGACGTGCCGGGCGTGGTCTCGACCGCGAAGTTGGGAATCGCCGTGGGCAGGAACCAGAACACGAGCAGCGCCAGCAGCGTCATCGCCGCGCAGCCCAGCGAGAAGCCGACGAGCTCGCGCATGTCCCGGGCCAGCAGCACCGGCAGCGCGATGTAGCCCCACAGCGAGAGATACACCGGCAGCAGCCATGGCCAGAAGGCGATGAGCCCGTCGATGGGCGTGAGGGGCAGCACCCAGGCCTGGCCCGCGTTCCTCATGATCCAGAAGTACAGCGGGAAGAAGCCGAGCGTGGCGACGGTGTTGCCGACCAGCTTCAGCGGGAACAGCGTGATGCAGCGCCTCCACAGGCCCGCGAGCCATGGCGGCAGCATCGATGGAGGCGATGCTGCAGAAGACGACGAAGAAGAGGTGGAGGACGTGGCGTCGGACGCGGGAGGTGTCATGGAAGCCCGGGCAGCGCGCCGCGCGCTACCAGGGCGTCCACTTTAATTCGCTTTTCGCCGAAGCCACCGTGCGTTCGATGAAGCGCACGCCGCGCGCGCCGTCCTCCACGCGCGGGTAGTCGGCCGCCAGCGGATCGGCCGGCTGGCCCGCGATCCTGGCGCGGATGTCCGCCGCCACGCCCGCGTACACGTTCGCGAAGGCCTCGATGAAGCCTTCCGGGTGCCCCGCCGGCAGCCGGCTCGCGCGCTTGGCGGATTCGCACAGCCATGGCGCGCCGCGCGTGAGCACCTGCAGCGGTCCGTCGTGCGGCAGGTGCACCAGCCGGCTCGGCTGCTCCTGGTGCCATTCGAGCGTGCCCAGCGTGCCCGACACGCGCAGGCGCAGGTCGTTCTCCAGGCCGGTGTTGATCTGCGAGGCCACCAGCACGCCACGCGCGCCGCCCTCGAAGCGCAGCAGCAGGCTGCCGTCGTCGTCGAGCATGCGTCCCGGCACCAGCGCGCCGAGGTCGGCGCACAGGCTCTCGATGCGCAGGCCGGTCACGGTGGCCACCAGGTTCTCGGCATGCGAGCCGATGTCGCCGATGGCGCCCGCAGCGCCGCTGCGTGCGGGGTCGGTGCGCCAGTCGGCCTGCTTGTTGCCGCCGCCGGCTTCGACATGGCTCGCGAGCCAGCCCTGGTTGTATTCGACGACGACCTTGCGCACCTCGCCGATCAGGCCCGAGCGCACCATCTCGCGCGCCTGCCGGACCATCGGGTAGCCGGTGTAGTTGTAGGTGACGCCGAAGACCGTGCCCTTCTCCGCGACGGTGGCGACCAGCGCGTCGGCCTGCTCGCGCGTGTGCACCAGCGGCTTGTCGCACACCACGTGGAAGCCCGCTTCGGCGAAGGCCTGAGCCACCGGAAAGTGCACGTGGTTGGGCGTGACGATCGACACGAAGTCGATGCGCTCGCCCTCGGGCCGCCTCAGCTCGTCGGCCAGGAGCGCCTGCCAGTCGCCGTGGTTGCGCCCGTCGGCCAGGCCGAGGTCGCGGCCCGAGGCGCGCGCCTTCTCGGGGCTGGACGAGAGCGCGCCCGCGACGAGCTCGATCTGCCCGTCGAGCGCCATGGCCTTGCGGTGCACGGCGCCGATGAAGGCGTCGCGGCCGCCGCCGACCATGGCGTAGCGCAGTTTGCGAGGAGGTGTGTCTGTCATCGATCGTCTCGGCGTTTCCGGAAACTCTTCCCTCTCCCCTTGGGGAGAGGGCTAGGGTGAGGGTGGCGGCACTTGCGCACGCACCGTTTTCGCCGGCACCGCTGGCCCTCACCCCAACCCTCTCCCCCAGGGGGAGAGGGAGCAAGGCGGGCCTGCCGCTTCAGAACATCAGAACGGCGAATTGGGGTGGTAGAAGTCCTTGGCGTTTTCCTTGGTGATGAGCACCGAAGGAATGATCGTGGTCGCCGGCAGCTTCTCGCCCTTCAGCCGCGCCTCGGCCGTGAGCTTGATCGCGTCGTAGATGAACTTGGGCGAGTAGCTCACGTCGGCCGTGATGCGCGGGTCCTTGCCGTCCATGATGGTCTTGACCATGCCTTTGGCGCCCGCGCCGCCGAAGATGATCTTGATGTCGTCGCGCTTGGCCTGCTCGACGGCCTTGAGCACGCCCACGGCCATGTCGTCGTCGGCGGCCCAGATGGCGTCGATGTTCTTGAAGCGCGTGAGGTAGTCCTGCGTGACCTTGAAGGCGTCGTCGCGGTTCCAGTTGGCGTACTTGGCATCGAGCAGCTTGATGTCGGGGCTGCTCTTGAGCACCGCGTTGAAGGCGTCCATGCGCTCGTTGTCCAGCGTGGTCGCGATGCCGCGCAGCGCCACCACGTTGCCCTTGCCGTTGAGCTGCTTCACGATGTATTCGGCCGGGATCTTGCCGAAGGCGGTGTTGTCGCCGGCCACGTACGCATCCTGCGCGCTGGTGTCGGTGAGGCCGCGGTCCACCACCGTCACGTAGGCGCCCTTGGCCTTGACCTGGGCCACCGGCTTGGTCAGCGCGGCCGACTCGAAGGGGAACACGACCAGCGCGTTGATCTTGGTGACCGTCGAGAGGTCCTGCAGCTGGTTGGCCTGCTCGGGCGCGTTGGCTGCCGTCTTGATGGTGATCTTCAGGTCCTTGTGTTCCTTCTCCAGGTCCTTCTTCGCCTGGTTGGCCCAGTAGTTGATGCCGCCCATGAAGCTGTGCGTGGCCGCGGGAATCGAAACGCCGAGGTTGACCTTCTCCGCGGCGAGCGCGGGCAGGCTGGCGAACGCTGCGGCGGCAACCGCCGTGAGAGCGAGGCGTCGGGTGAAAGTCGTCATGCTGGATGTCTCCTTGTGGTTGATGAGGGAACGGGAACGGAAAACTGAGCCGATGACCGGTTCGCGCCACGCCGCGGAACCGGCTTCGACGGGCCGCCGGTGTTGCTCCTGTCGAGGGGGCGGCGCAGCGGCACGAAACGCGCGAAGCCTTGGGGAGAGTTCATCTCCTGCCTCTTTGGAGGAACGCCACGATGATGATCACGAAGCCCTGCACCGCCGCGTTGAGGTACACGCTGATGATGCTGGTGAGGTTCAGGATGTTGCTGATGACCGAGAGCAGGATTGCGCCCACCACCGTGCCGGTGATGCTGCCCGCGCCGCCCTTGAGCGCCGTGCCGCCGACGATCACCGCCGCAATGGCTTCCAGCTCCCACAGCAGGCCGGTGGTCGGCGAGGCCGAGCCCAGCCGCGGCACGTACAGCAGCGTCGCGATGCCCACGCACACGCCGAGCAGCACGTAGGTGAGGATCTTCACGCGGTCGACGTCCACCGCCGCGTAGCGCGCCACCTGCTCGTTCGAGCCGATGGCCTGCACGTAGCGGCCGTAGGCCGTGCGGTTGAGGATGAGGCCGCCCACGACGGCGACGATCACGAACACCCACACCGGCACCGGGATGCCGGCGAGGCTCGCGTAGTACACGGGCGCGTAGAGATCGGACAGGTCGTTGTCGAGCGTGAGCGCGCCGCCGTCGGCGAAGTACGTGAGGTATGCGCGGAAGATGCCCAGCGTGCCCAGCGTCACGATGAAGGGTTCGATGCGCCCCTTGGTGATGAGCAGCCCGTGCGCCAGCCCGAACACCGCGCCGAGCACCACCGCGAGCACCGCGCCCATCACCACCGCCAGCAGCGGCGAGCCCGAGGCCGGCCCGGCCCAGTTGATGAACATGATCACGCTGCCGGCGATCAGCGCCGCCATCGAACCCACCGACAGGTCGATGCCGCCCGAGATGATCACGAAGCACATGCCCACCGCGATGATGCCGATGAAGGCCGTGCGCGTGAGCACGTTCATCGCGTTGTCGAGGGTCGCGAAGTCGCCGTTCAGCAGCGTGCCGGCGATGCACAGCAGCACCAGCCCGATGACGGGGCCGAGCCCGTGCAGGCGCTCGGTCCAGCGCGGCTTCGCCTCGCTGCGGTGCGTGGTTTCGGCGGAATCGGTAGGGGAAGCCATGTCTTATCGATTCGTTGGGGCATGCAATTGCGACTCGGCAGCGAGCGCAGCGAAGCTCGATCGGGGAACACCGCGGAACCGGCTTTGCCGGGCCGCGGGTGTTGCCCCCTGCAAGGGGGTTGGCGTAGCGACACGAAGTGCGCGCAGCCTGGGGGTTAGCTCATCTGGTTCCGGTGGCATGAGCGATCAGCTCCTCTTCTGTCAGATGGTCGGCGTCGAGCGTGGCGACGATGCGGCCCGCGCGCATCACTGCGACGCGGTGGCACAGGCCGATCAGCTCCATCAGCTCCGACGAGACGACGATCACCGCGAGCCCTTCGCGGGCGAGTCGCTGGATCAGGAAATAGATGTCGCGCTTGGCGCCCACGTCGACGCCGCGCGTGGGCTCGTCGAGCACCACCACCTTCGGCCTGGGCTGCAGCACCTTGGCGAGCGCGAGCTTCTGCTGGTTGCCGCCCGACAGGGACGAGGCCTTCACGTCGAGCGAACCGGTGCGGATGCCGTAGTCCTTCACCGCCTCGGCCAGCGCACCGCGCTCGGCCTCCGGCCTGAGCCAGGGTTGCGCGTAGCGCTCCAGCGCCATCAGTGTGAGGTTCTGGCGCAGGCCGAAGTCGACGTGCAGGCCCTTGCCCTTGCGGTCTTCGCTCAGGTAGGTGAGGCCGTGCCGCGCCGCATCGCGCGGGTTGCGCCAGCCCTTGCCGTGCGCGACGGGCTTGCCAAGCATCTCGACGCTGCCGCCGCTGGCGGGCCGCAGGCCGAGCAGGCCCTCGAAAAGTTCGGTGCGGCCGGCGCCGACGAGGCCCGCGAAGCCGAGGATCTCGCCGGGGCACACCTCGAAGCTCGCGTCCTGCGCCCAGCCCGGCACGCTGAAGCCCTGCACGCGCATGGCGGGTGCGCTTGCGGTGGTCACCGGGTCGCGCGGCGGATAGAGGTCGGCCAGCTCGCGGCCCACCATCAGGTTGGCCATCTGCTGGCGCGTGACCTCGGCCGTCGGCGCGCGCGCGACGAAACGGCCGTCGCGCATGACGATGACATCGTCGGTCACCTGCTCCACCTCGTCGAGCTTGTGCGAGATGTAGACGATGGTCACGCCGTCGGCGCGCAGCTGGGCGATGAGCCTGAACAGGCGCTCCGTCTCGCCGGTCGTGAGCGTGGCGGTGGGCTCGTCCATCACGAGCAGGCGGGCACGGCGCGCGATGGCCTTCGCGATCTCGACGAGCTGCTTCTCCGCGACGATGAGCCTGCGCACCTTGGTACGCGGGTCGATGTTCAGGCCGACCGCCGCGAGCGCGGCGGCGGCATCGCGCTCCATGGCGGCGTCGTCGAGCAGCCAGCCCTTCGAGGAAGCGCCGGGCCGCCCCAAGCTTCCTTGCTCCCCTCGGGGGACGGACGGCGCGAAGCGACGGCCCAGGGGCCACATCTTCTTCTCGTGACCGAGGAAGATGTTCTGGGCCACGTTCAGGTCCTCGGCGAGGTTGAACTCCTGGTGGATCAGCACGATGCCCAGCGCCTCGGCATCGCGCGAACTCGCGAACTGCTGCGGCTGCCCGTTGATCTTCAGCGTGCCGCCGCTGGGCGACTCGTAGCCCGCGAGGATCTTCATCAACGTGGACTTGCCCGCGCCGTTCTCGCCGAGCAGGCCGTAGACGCGGCCGGGTGCGAGCGCGAAGCTCACGCCGTGCAGCACCTGCACCGGACCGAAGGCCTTCACGATGCCGTCGAACTCGACGGCGACGCTGCCCTTGTCCGTCGCCTGGCTGGCGGCCGTGTCCATCATGGCGCCACCCCTCGGGCCTTCAGGGTTTCCTGCATCGCGAGCACCCCGGCGCCGATCACGCCGCCCTGCATGCCCAGCGGCGTGTACTGGATTTCCAGGTGCCGCGTCGAAAGCGCCAGCGAGCGCTGGTACACGCTCTGCCGCACGGCAGCCAGGAACAGCGGCCCGATGCGCGTGATGCCGCCGCCGATGAACACATGCGAGGGATTGAAGAAGTTGACGACCGACGCGAGCATCTGCCCGATCAGGCTGCCCGCGCGCTGGATGATCGCGTTGGCGGCCGTGTCGCCGCCCCGGCTGGCCTGGCCCACGTCGATCGCGTCGATGCGGCCGTGCTGGCGCAGCACCTCGGCCAGCGCGGCGCTCTCACCCGCTTCCGCGGCCTGCACCGCCATGCGCGTGATCGCCGGGCCGGCGGCCATCGCCTCGACGCAGCCAAGGTTGCCGCAATGGCAGCGCGGACCCTCCTGGTCGACGCAGATGTGGCCCACGTCGCCGGCCGAACCGGCGGCGCCGCGGTACACCTCGCCGTGGCACACGATGCCGCAGCCGATGCCGGTGCCGATCTTGATGACGAGGAAGTTCTGCAGCGAGCGCCTGAGGCGCCACAGTTCGCCGAGCGCCATCAGGTTCACGTCGTTGTCGACGAAGACGGGAGCGGCGTAGTCCTCGCGCAGGTAGTCGCGGATCGAGAAGCTGTCCCAGGCGGGCATCAGCGGCGGATTGACGAGCTGGCCGATCTCGAAGTTGACCGGGCCGGGCACGCCGATGCCGATGCCGAGCACGTCCTTCGCGGTGTGGCCGCAGCGCGCCAACAGCTCGCGCATCAGCACGCGCACTCGGGCCAGCACGACCGCCGGCCCTTCGCGCACATCGGCAGGTTCGTCGTGCTGGGCGAGCACGCTGAGGTCGGGGCGCAGCACGGCCACGTCGAGGCTGGTGGCGCCGATGTCGACGCCGATGAGCACGCCGAGCCCGGCATGCAACTGGAGGTTTTCGGGGCGGCGCCCGCCCGAGGAGCGCTGCAGGCCGGCCTCGGCGAGCAGGCCCTGGTCGACGAGACCGGCGATCAGCCCGTTGGCCTTGCTCTTGGAAAAGCCCAGCTGCTCCGCCATGGCATGGCGCGAACCGCCGGCCGACCAGAAGGTCGTTTCCAGCAAACGCATCTCGTCCGCAGTGATGCCACTCCAGGGTGCCACGCGCCTTGTCTCCAGTGTTCTTGTCTTGCGCCAACGGCCATGCCGCCGGGCGAAGGCGAATACTAGGTGGCAGGCTTCAGCCGGACAAGGCCAAACTTCGACCTTATTAAGGTCAAAGACGGTTGATTTCGAAGGATCGCAGGACGAAAAAAAGCCGCCTCGAGGGCGGCTCTCTTGTGCTCCAGCGAAGGAGCTTACTTCTTCTGACGGTACTTGCGCAGCGCCGCGATCTGGGCGGCCATCACGGCCAGCTCGGACTGGGCCATCGCGATGTCGATGTCACTCTTCGCGTTCTTCAGCGCTTCTTCGGCCGCGGCCTTGGCCTGGTTGGCCTTCTCGTCGTCGAGATCCTTGCCGCGGATCGCGGTGTCGGACAGCACGGTGACGGCGTTCGGCTGCACTTCGAGGATGCCGCCAGCCACGAAGACGAACTCTTCCTTGCCGTCGGCGGTTTCGATGCGCACGGCGCCGGGGCGGATGCGCGTGATCAGCGGGGTGTGGCGCGGGAAGATGCCGAGCTCACCGGCTTCACCGGGCAGCGCGACGAACTTGGCTTCGCCCGAGAAGATCGACTCTTCCGCGCTGACCACGTCCACATGAATGGTGCCTGCCATGGTGATTCCTTCTTAAGCGACCTTCTTGGCCTTCTCGAACGCTTCGTCGATGGTGCCGACCATGTAGAACGCCTGCTCGGGCAGGTGGTCGGCTTCGCCGTTCACGATCATCTTGAAGCCGCGGATGGTTTCGGCCAGCGGCACGTACTTGCCGGGCGAGCCCGTGAACACTTCGGCCACGTGGAACGGCTGCGACAGGAAACGCTGGATCTTGCGGGCACGGGCCACGGCCAGCTTGTCTTCCGGAGCCAGTTCGTCCATGCCCAGAATGGCGATGATGTCGCGCAGTTCCTTGTAGCGCTGCAGCGTGCCTTGCACGGCGCGGGCCACGTTGTAGTGCTCTTCGCCGACCACGTTCGGGTCGAGCTGGCGCGAGGTCGAGTCCAGCGGGTCCACGGCGGGGTAGATACCCAGCGAAGCGATGTCACGCGACAGCACCACGGTGGAGTCCAGGTGGGCGAAGGTGGTGGCGGGCGACGGGTCGGTCAAGTCGTCGGCAGGCACGTACACGGCCTGGATCGAGGTGATCGAGCCGACCTTGGTCGACGTGATCCGCTCCTGCAGGCGGCCCATTTCCTCGGCCAGCGTCGGCTGGTAGCCCACGGCGGAAGGCATGCGGCCCAGCAGAGCCGACACTTCGGTACCGGCCAGCGTGTAGCGGTAGATGTTGTCCACGAAGAACAGAACGTCACGGCCTTCGTCGCGGAACGACTCGGCGATGGTCAGGCCGGTCAGCGCCACGCGCAGACGGTTGCCCGGGGGTTCGTTCATCTGGCCGTAGACCATGGACACCTTCGAGTCCTCGAGCTTCTCGAGGTTCACGACGCCCGAATCGGCCATCTCGTGATAAAAGTCGTTGCCTTCGCGGGTACGTTCGCCCACGCCTGCGAACACCGACAGACCCGAGTGAGCCTTGGCGATGTTGTTGATGAGTTCCATCATGTTCACGGTCTTGCCCACGCCGGCGCCGCCGAACAGACCCACCTTGCCGCCCTTGGCGAACGGGCAGACCAGGTCGATCACCTTGATGCCGGTTTCCAGCAGGTCCTGCGAGGGCGACAGTTCGTCGTATGCGGGAGCCTTGCGGTGGATCGAAGCGGTGAGCTCCTGGCCCACGTCGCCGCGCTCGTCGATCGGACGGCCGAGCACGTCCATGATGCGGCCGAGGGTGGCCTTGCCGACCGGCACGGTGATGGGAGCGCCGGTGTTGGTCACGATCAGGCCGCGACGCAGACCGTCGGACGAGCCCAGTGCAATGGTGCGCACCACGCCGTCGCCGAGCTGCTGCTGAACTTCGAGGGTCAGCCCGCCGCCTTCGAACTTCAAGGCGTCGTAGACCTTGGGCATCTGGTCACGCGGGAACTCCACGTCGACCACGGCGCCGATACATTGGACAATTTTTCCTTCAGCCATGGCGTTTCCTTCTGGATGGATCTCAATAAATTTGCGACAGGTTCTTGCAGAAGCGTCCTGCTGCCAAAACGGGCCGCTTGTGCAAGAAAGCCGGACGGGCCGGCATCCTTGAATTTCTCTTTGCCTTGCAGTCTTCGCTGTCTAGTTCTTCATCAGCACTTCATGGCCGTCGCCTGAGCGGCGAAGGCGTCCGAAGCGGCCTTGCAGGCCTGGCCCAGGGCGGCCTTGTCGGCGCCCATCGAAGCCCAGGTGGCCTTCGTCTGATCGAGGCTTGCCTTCATGGCGTCGGCAGCTGCACCGCTTTGCGAAGCGACGCAGGTCTGGACCTTCGCCAGGTAGTCGTTGCATTCCTGCGGCAGGTCGGCGGAGGCCGTCGGCGCTGCGGCGGGAGCTGCCGCCGGCGCTGCTGCAGGAGCAGGCGCGGGAGCCGGAGCGGGCGCAGCAGGTGCAGCGGCGGGAGCAGCCGGTGCAGGTGCAGGCGCCTCTTCCTTCTTGGAACAGGCGGTCAGTGCGGCGGCAACGGCCACCAGAGCAAGCATCTTCTTCATTTTGCGCAGAGTCCCCTAAATAAAGGCCTTGGGTTACCGGGGACGCGAAACGCCCCCGATCAGCAACGCGGCCTGTTGCATTGCTTCAATCAAACGCCTGCGGCAGCGGCCGCGCCGGACACGATTTCCGACAGTTCCTTCGTGATGCCGGCCTGGCGGGTCTTGTTGTAGACCAGCTTCAGCTCGTTGATCACGTTGCCTGCGTTGTCGGTCGCGGCCTTCATGGCCACCATGCGCGCCGAGTGCTCGGACGCCATGTTCTCGGCCACGGCCTGGTAGACCAGCGATTCCACGTAGCGCACCAGCAGCTCGTCGATCACGCTCTGTGCATCCGGCTCGTAGATGTAGTCCCACGAGTGATGCGCCGGATCGGCCTGCAGCGTCTCGGCCTTCAGCGGCAGCAGCTGCTCCACCATCGGCTCCTGCTTGATGGTGTTGATGAACTTCGTGTAGCACAGGTACACCGCCGACAGCTTGCCTTCGGCGTAGGCGTCCAGCAGCGTCTTGACCGGCCCGATGAGCTTGTCCAGATGCGGCGTGTCGCCCAGCTGCGTCACATGGGCCACCACGCGCGCACCGATGCGGTTCAGGAAACCCAGCCCCTTGTTGCCGATGGCGACCGACTCGACCACGTTGCCCGCTGCTTGCGCTTCGCGCAGCTTGCCGGTGACGGCACGCAGCAGGTTGGTGTTCAAGCCGCCGCACAGGCCCTTGTCGCTGGTCACGATGATGAAGCCGACGCCCTTGGCGTCGCTCGTCTTCATGAAAGCGTGGGTGTACTCCGGGTTCGCCTTGCCGAGGTTGGCTGCGATGTTGCGGATCTTTTCGCTGTAGGGGCGAGCGGCGCGCATGCGATCCTGCGCCTTGCGCATCTTGGAAACCGAGACCATTTCCATGGCCTTGGTGATCTTCTTGGTGTTTTCCACCGATTTGATCTTGCCGCGGATTTCCTTACCAGCTGCCATGAGAGCTCCTTCTTGCGTCGGTCAAGGCGTCGATCAGGCGAACGACTTCTTGAACGCGGTGACGGCTGCCAGCAGTTCGGCTTCCGATTCCTTGTCCAGAGCCTTGGCCTTCTCGATCTTGTCGAGCAGCGCGGCGTGGCTGGACTTCAGGAACTGGTGCAGGCCGTGCTCGAAAGGCAGCACCTGCTTGATCTCGAGGTCGTCCATGAAGCCCTTGTTCACGGCGAACAGCGACGCACCCATCAGCGAGATCGGCAGCGGGCTGTATTGCGGCTGCTTCAGCAGTTCGGTCACGCGGGCACCGCGGTCGAGCTGCTTGCGGGTGGCTTCGTCGAGGTCGGAAGCGAACTGCGCGAACGCAGCCAGTTCACGGTACTGGGCCAGGTCGGTACGGATACCGCCCGACAGGCTCTTGATGATCTTCGTCTGGGCCGACGAACCCACGCGCGACACCGAGATACCGGCGTTGATGGCGGGGCGGATACCTGCGTTGAACAGGTTGGTTTCCAGGAAGATCTGGCCGTCGGTGATCGAGATCACGTTGGTCGGAACGAAGGCGGACACGTCGCCGGCCTGCGTTTCGATGATCGGCAGCGCGGTCAGCGAACCGGTCTTGCCCTTGACTTCACCCTTGGTGAAGGCTTCGACGTAGTCGGCGTTCACGCGGGCTGCGCGCTCGAGCAGACGGCTGTGGAGGTAGAACACGTCGCCGGGGTAGGCTTCGCGGCCCGGGGGACGGCGCAGCAGCAGCGACACCTGGCGGTAGGCGACGGCCTGCTTCGACAGGTCGTCATAGACGATCAGCGCGTCTTCGCCGCGGTCGCGGAAGTATTCGCCCATCGTGCAGCCCGAGTAGGCCGCGACGTATTGCATGGCTGCCGATTCGGAAGCGGATGCCGCGACCACGATCGTGTAGTCCATGGCGCCAGCTTGTTCCAGCGCGCGCACCACGTTCTTGATCGACGAAGCCTTCTGGCCGATCGCGACGTAGACGCAGGTCATGTTCTGACCCTTCTGGTTGATGATCGCGTCGATCGCCACGGCCGTCTTGCCGGTCTGGCGGTCGCCGATGATCAGCTCGCGCTGGCCGCGGCCCACGGGCACCATCGAGTCGATGGACTTCAGGCCGGTCTGCATCGGCTGGTCGACCGACTTGCGGGCGATCACGCCCGGTGCGACCTTCTCGATCACGTCCGTCATCTTGGCGTTGACCGGACCCTTGCCGTCGATCGGCTGGCCCAGGGCGTTCACCACGCGGCCGACGAGCTCGGGGCCCACCGGCACTTCCAGGATGCGGCCCGTGCACTTGACGGTGTCGCCTTCGGAGATGTGCTCGTACTCGCCCAGAATCACGGCGCCCACCGAGTCGCGCTCGAGGTTCAGTGCCAGGCCGAACGACGGGACGCCGTCGGCAGTGGCGGGGAACTCCAGCATTTCGCCCTGCATCGCGTCGGACAGGCCGTGGATGCGCACGATGCCGTCGGTCACCGACACCACGGTGCCTTCGTTGCGGATGTTGGCGCTGACCCCGAGGCCCTCGATGCGGCTCTTGATCAGCTCGGAAATTTCTGCGGGATTGAGTTGCATGACTCTTTCCTTCTTTCTTTGTAAGGGGCCGGGAGCCTTCAGGCCACCAGCGCAACTTTCATTTGTTCAAGGCGCGCTTTGACGGAGGTGTCGAGCACCTCGTCGCCGACCACCACACGGATGCCGCCGATCAGTTCAGGCTCTTGGCGAACCGTGACCTGGAGCTTGCGACCGAAGCGCTTCTCGAGCGCGGCAGACACATTGGCCAATGCAGCGTCCTCGATCGGGAAGGCGCTGTAGACCACTGCGTCGGACGAGCCGCTTTGCGCATTGGCGAGTGCCCGGAACTGCTTCGCAATTTCCGGCAGCACCGAAAAGCGCCCGTTCTCGAGGAGTGCGGACAGGAAGTTCTGGGCAGGAGCGGCCAGCGGTGCACCGAATGCACCGGCGACCACGCCGATCACCTGTTCGGCCGTGGCCTTGGGGTTGTCGGCGAACTGCTGGAGCTCCGGATTGGCCGCGATGGCGGCAATCTTTTCGAGCCAGGCGCTGGTTCCGGCCACGTCGGACGACGATGCCTTGAAGAGCGCCTCGGCGTAGGGGCGTGCGATGGTGGCGAGTTCTGCCATGGCTTCTATCAGAGTTCGGTCTGCAGACGGGCGAGCAAATCGGCGTGAACGCCCGCATTCACTTCCTTGCGCAGGATCTGCTCTGCGCCCTTGACTGCCAGTGCCGCCACCTGCTCGCGCAGGGCTTCACGGGCCTTCAGTGCCTGCTGTTCGGCTTCAGCGCGTGCGGCTGCAACGATCTTGTTGCCTTCCTCGGTCGCGCGGGCCTTGGCCTCTTCAACGATGGCCTGGGCGCGACGTTCGGCGTCGGCAAGACGTTGTGCGGACTCGTTGCGGGCCTGGCCCAGCTCGGCTTCCACGCGCTTGTTGGCGGCGGACAGCTCGGACTTGGCCTTGTCGGCTGCAGCGAGGCCTTCGGCGATCTTCGCAGCGCGTTCGTCAAGCGCCTTCGCGATCGGCGGCCACACGTACTTCATCGTGAACCCGACCAGGATCAGGAACACGATCATCTGAACGATCAGGGTACCGGTAATGCTCACTTTTCACCCTCTCTATGGGATTGAATCGAAGCCATTCGCTAGCAGGGCCAGGGAACGACGACGCAGGTCCGACGAGAAAGACTTACTTCGGCAGGTTGGCGATTTGCGACAGGAACGGGTTGGCCGTTGCGAACCACAGGGCGATACCGGTGCCGATAATGAACGCGGCGTCGATCAGGCCGGCCAGCAGGAACATCTTGGTTTGGAGTTCACCCATGAGTTCGGGCTGACGTGCGGCCGACTCGAGGTACTTGCTGCCCATGATGCCGATGCCGATACATGCGCCCACAGCGCCCAGACCGATGATCAGGCCGGCGGCCAGTGCAACAAAGCTAATAACTTCCATGATGACTCCTAGAGGACTTTGGTTGAAGAGAAAAACAAAAACAAGAACGAAAGCAACTGATCAGTGGTGATCGTGGGCCTGGCCGATGTAGACCAGCGCCAGCATCATGAACACGAAGGCCTGCAACGTGATGATCAGGATGTGGAAGATGGCCCAGGCCGTGCCCGCGATGATGTGGCCGATGGCCAGGCCGATGCCGGTGGCCGACAGCGACCAGGCACCACCCATCAGGGCGATCAGCAGGAAGATCAGTTCGCCGGCGTACATGTTGCCGAACAGCCGCATGCCGTGCGAGACGGTCTTGGCGACGAACTCGATCAGCTGCATGGCGAAGTTGAAGGGGTACAGCGCCCAGTGGTTGCCGAAGGGTGCGGTGAACAGCTCGTGCACCCAGCCGCCCAGGCCCTTGATCTTGACGTTGTAGTAGAGACAGACCAGCAGCACGGCGACCGACATGCCCATCGTCACCGAGAGGTCGGCGGTGGGCACGACGCGCAGGTAGGCGTGGTGCGGGTCTTCACCGGCGAGGTGGAAGATCTTGGCCCAGATCGCCGGGAACAAATCGACCGGGAACAGGTCCATTGCGTTCAGCAGGAAGATCCACACGAAGATCGTGAGCGCCAGCGGGGCCACGAACTTGCGGCTGGTGGCGTTGTGGACGATGCCCTTGGCCTGCTGGTCGACCATTTCGACGAGCAGTTCGACAGCCGCTTGAAAACGGCCAGGAACACCCGAAGTGGCCTTGCGGGCAGCCAGCCAGAGCAGCCAGCAACCCAGGATGCCGAGCGTGATCGAGAAGAAGAGAGAGTCGAAGTTGAAAACCGAGAAGTCGGCCACACCTCCAGGCTTGGAGCTTTGCAGGTGCGTCAAATGGTGAATGATGTATTCACCAGCGGTCTGACCATGTTCCGCAGCGTTTTCAGCAGCCATTCGGTTACTCGTCTCTCAGTTTCCGGCGCCGGGGCGAGAACATCACCGCCAACCAGGCCGCCTTCATTGTCACCACCAGGCCGACCAGCATTGCTGGCCAGCTCAGCGCCGTAATCAGCCTCGGCGCGGCGATCAGCATCGCCACGGACAAGGCCATCTTGACCATTTCCCACAGGAAGAATCCGAACACCGCAGTGCCCGGATTCAGGGAGGAAAACCGGCCGGTCAGCCCCCGCGCGAAAACCGCCGACGGGACAACCACCGCGATCGCGCCGTAAGCGGCGGACCACCCCAGATTTTGCCTCCCCGTCAGTCCCCAGGCAGCCAGAGCCACCACCAGACCGACAACCAACTGACCCGCGATCACCCGCCACGGGGAGATCGATGGGTTCTTTGCTCGCAGCTCACGCGCCTCGTCGGCGGTCAGCGGCTTGAATTCTGCGTCGAGGCCTTCAGGGGCCTCCGAGTCATGACGGGCGATTGTTTTCATTTCGAATGAAGCCCGGATGACGACCCAGAATTTCTACAAAGCCATTGATTATAAGTAAAAACCCAGCCTGTCCCGCCACCTGTGGTGTCGCACACGCAAAACGGCGCCGCATTCCCTGACCGGAGCCCGACGTGTCGTGCGCAACCATAATTCCGGCATGCACCCTATCACCGACGCCCTCCCTGCCACGCTTTGTTACCTCGATGGCGAATACACCGCACTGCGCGACGCGAAGATCAGCGTCCTCGACCGCGGCTTCATTTTCGGCGACGGTGTGTACGAATACGTCCCCGTCTACCTCGGACAGCCCTTCTGTTTCGAGGAGCACATGGCCCGCCTCGACCGCTCCCTCGCCGAGCTTCAGATCGAGAACCCGCTGTCGCTCGCACAGTGGCGCGAGATCGTGATGCGCCTGGTGGCACCCGCTGGCGAGGCGCCGCAGTCGGTGTACTTCCAGGTGACGCGCGGCGTGGCGCCGCGCGACCATGCGATGGTGCGCGGCCTGCGCCCCACGGTGTTCGTGATGGTGAACCCGCTGCCGCCCATCTCCGACGCCGTCCGCGCCAAGGGCGTGGCCTGCGTCACCGCGGCCGACTTCCGCTGGCAGAAGGCGCACATCAAGAGCACCAGCCTGCTGGGCGCCGTGCTCGCGCGTCAGATCAGCGTGGAGGCCGGCGCAGCCGAGACCATCATGTTCCGCGATGGCTGGCTCAGCGAGGCTTCGTCGAGCAACGTGTGGATCGTGAAGGACGGCAAGCTGATGGGCCCGCCCAAGAACAACCTCGTGCTCACCGGCATCCGCTACGGCCTCTTCGAGCGCCTGAGCAGGACGCTCGGCATTCCGTTCGAGCTGCGCCCCATCTCGCGCGAGGAAGTGTTCGCCGCCGACGAAGTACTGATCTCCTCGGCCAGCAAGGAGCTGCTGCCGGTCGTCACGCTCGACGGCAGGCCTATTGGCAATGGCCGCCCCGGCCCCATCTACGAGAGCTTGTACCAGGCCTACCAGGAGGCCAAGGTACACAACGCGCGCAAGCAGCAAGAGCAGAAACACGGAGCCCCGGCATGACCGACAGCAACACCCCCGCCACCGAAACCACCTCGATCCCCGATCCGCGCAAGGAATCGCTGATCGAGTACCCCTCGCAGTTCCCGATCAAGGTGATGGGCGCCAAGGTCGACGGGTTCGTGCACGCCGTCACGCAGATCGCCGAACGCTTCGACCCGACCTTCGACGCCACCACCGTCGAGCTGCGCGACAGCAAGGCCGGCAACTACCTCGGCGTGACCATCACCGTCACGGCCACCAGCCGCGAGCAGCTCGACGACCTGTATCGCGCGCTGTCCTCGCACCCGATGGTCAAGGTCGTGCTTTGAGCTGCAAGCCGTTCGCGCGGCAGGCCACGCAATGACAGACACAGCCGCCATCGCCGTTCCGGCCGTCGAGCCGGTCGCGCTGGGCCGCGTCGACTACGCCGACACCTTCGCGGCGATGAAGCAGTTCACGCTCGAGCGCACGCCCGAGACGCCCGATGCGCTATGGATTTGCGAGCACGACCCTGTCTTCACGCAAGGCATTGCGGGCAAGCAGGACCACATCCTGAACCCCGGCGCCATCCCCGTCGTGCAGACCGACCGGGGCGGCCAGGTCACCTTCCACGGCCCCGGCCAGGTGGTGGCCTATCCGCTGATCGACCTGCGGCGCGCGGGCTACTTCGTCAAGGAGTACGTCTACCGCATCGAGGAATCGGTGCTGCGCACGCTGGCGCACTTCGGCGTCACGGGCCACCGCGTGGCGGGTGCGCCGGGCATCTACGTGCGGCTGGACGACCCGTTCTCGCACGCGGCGCTGACCGGCCCCATGCCCGCGGCCGACCCGTTCCGCGGGCTCGGCAAGATCGCGGCGCTGGGCATCAAGGTGAGCCGGCACGCCACCTATCACGGTGTGGCGCTCAACGTGCGGATGGACCTCGAACCCTTCTCGCGCATCAACCCTTGCGGCTACGCGGGGCTGCAGACGGTCGATCTTTCTACAATCGGCATCCAAACCACATGGGAAGAAGCCGCCTCGGTGCTGGGCCAGAAGCTCTGCACCTTCCTGGCGCCTTGACACACCAATGAGCACCACCGAAGTCGTCCCCGCACCCGTAGTGAGAGAGGCCCAGAGCGCCGAAACCTACAACCCCCTGGCCAAGCAGAAGGCAGCGGCCAAGCTGTCACGCATTCCCGTCAAGGTGGTGCAAAGCGGCGAAGTGCTCAAGAAGCCCGACTGGATCCGCGTCAAGGCCGGCAGCCCCACCACCCGCTTCTACGAGATCAAGCAGATCCTGCGCGAGAGCAACCTGCACACCGTCTGCGAAGAGGCTTCCTGCCCCAACATCGGCGAATGCTTCGGCAAGGGCACGGCCACCTTCATGATCATGGGCGACAAGTGCACGCGCCGCTGCCCGTTCTGCGACGTGGGCCACGGCCGCCCCGATCCGCTCGACAAGGACGAGCCGATCAACCTCGCGAAGACCATCGCCAAGCTGCGCCTGAAGTACGTGGTGATCACCAGCGTCGACCGCGACGACCTGCGCGACGGCGGCAGCCAGCACTTCGTCGACTGCATCAGGAACATCCGCGAGCTCTCGCCCACCACGCAGATCGAGATCCTCGTGCCCGACTTCCGCGGCCGCGACGACCGCGCCCTCGAGATCCTCAAGGCCGCGCCGCCGGACGTGATGAACCACAACCTGGAAACCGCGCCGCGCCTCTACAAGGAAGCGCGCCCCGGCAGCGACTACCAGTTCAGCCTGAACCTGCTCAAGAAGTTCAAGGCGCTGCACCCCAACGTGCCGACCAAGAGCGGCATCATGGTCGGCCTGGGCGAGACTGACGAAGAAATCCTGCAGGTCATGCGCGACATGCGCGCCCACGACATCGACATGCTGACCATCGGCCAGTACCTGTCGCCGTCGGGCTCGCACCTGCCGGTGCGCCGCTACGTGCACCCCGACACCTTCAAGATGTTCGAGGAAGAAGCCTACAAGATGGGCTTCAGCCACGCGGCGGTGGGTGCGATGGTGCGGTCGAGCTATCACGCGGACCAGCAGGCGCACGCCGCGGGCGTCTGAAGAAGAGGGGCTCCAGGAGCCGATGAATCGGTTCCTGCCGCTGGCCCTTCGACCCTTCGAAATACCTGCAAGGCAGGCGGTACGCCGGTGCACGGCGTCAAGCGCTGCCCGACTCACCCGCGCGTCGCGTTCTCCTTCATCTTCGCCAGCGCGATGGCGATCGCGGCGCCGCCCAGCGTCTTGATCAGCCCCGAGTGCTGCGCATAGAACTGGCTCACCTCGTCGATCACGCCCGCGTGCTGCTGCTCGGCGTGCGTGGCGATCTCGGTCACCTGCGCGGGCGAGAGCTGCGAGGCCTGGTCGGGCGTGATCTGCGTCTGGCCCGGCTGCAGCATGCGCCCGAGCACGCCGCCCGCCAGCGCCGAGGCGGCCGCCGGCCCGAGCGTGGCCAGGATCTGGTTGAGCACGCCCGCCTGCTGGGCCGGCGAGGACTGGCCGAAGAGCTGGCCCACGGTGTCGCCGAAAGGCGGCGTCTGGTCCGAGCGCATCGCGGCGGCGAGCCCTGCGCCCAATTCGCCGGGCGAGGCATGCTGCGCGACCTGGTCGAGGTGGGCCTCGGCGTTGTTGTTGCCGATGGCCTGCTGGAGGATGTCGAGTAAGCCCATGGAGAACTCCTTGTCTGTGGTGAAGGCGGGAGCGCCCGCCTCAGCGGCTCACGAGGTGCCAGACCCCGAGCAGCACGGCTGCGCCGACCACCGAGGCGATGAAGCCGGCTCCCGCGCCCGCTGAATACCAGCCCATGGCCTGCCCCGCATAGGTGGCGACCAGCGAGCCCGCGATGCCGAGCACCGCCGTGAGGATGAACCCCATCGAGTTGTTGCCTGGCAGCACGGCGCGGGCCAGGAGGCCGGCGATGAAGCCGATCAGAATCGTCCAGATGATGTGCACGGTACCTCCCTGTTGGTGACAGCAAGCGCCGCCGCTGCTCGGCGGACAGCGCCCAAGGATCGTGTTCCCGCGTTCCTGAGCGCCAACTGACGGCGCGCCGTCCTGCAGCCGCGCGGTCGCCAAGGCGCTGGCTGGAAGCGGGAGCATTTCGCTATCCTGCCGGCTGGCCAAGAAGAAGGAAGAGATGACTTTGCAAACGCACCCTGACGTCCAAGCCGCCATGGAACGCAGTTTCGGCGCCATTGCCGACCTGGTCCGCCTCCACGCACGACACACGCCCGACCACGCTGCGCTGTCGGACGCGAACCGCACGCTGGACTACCGCGCGCTCGACGCGCTGATGGACCGCGTCGCGGCCAGCCTGCAGCGCGACGGGCTCAAGGCCGGCGACGCGATCGCGATCTGCGCCTCGTCGTCGGTGAACTACGCGGCCGTGTTCCTGGGCGCGCTGCGCGCGGGTGTCGCGGTGGCGCCGCTGGCCCCCGGCTCCGCACCCGCGAGCCTGGCGCGCATGATCGAGGATGCCGATGCGCGCATCCTCTTCAGCGACGCATCGGCCGCCGAGGTGATCGGCCCCGCGAAGGAAGGCGGCATCGCGCGCGTGGCGCTCGACGGTTCGCAGGTCGGCCGCGGCATCGACGAATGGCTGGCGCCTGCCGGTGCGCGGCCCGAGCCCGTCGATGTGCAGCCGGGCTGGGCCTTCAACATCATCTATTCGTCGGGCACCACGGGCGAGCCCAAGGGCATCGTGCAGGGCCATGGCATGCGCTGGGCCCACGTGCAGCGCGGCGCGAAGTACGAGTACGGGCCCGACTCGGTCACGCTGCTGTCGACGCCGCTGTACTCCAACACCACGCTGGTGGTGTTCTTCCCCACGCTGGCCTTCGGCGGCTGCGTGGTGTTGATGCCCAAGTTCGACGCGCTGGGCTACCTGCAGCTGGCGCAGCAGCGCCGCGTGACGCACACCATGCTCGTGCCGGTGCAGTACCAGCGGCTGATGGCGCATCCGCGCTTCGACGAGCACGACCTGTCTTCGTACAGGCACAAGTTCAGCACCAGCGCGCCCTTCGGCGCCGCGCTGAAGGCCGACGTGCTCAGGCGCTGGCCCGGCGGGCTGGTCGAGTTCTACGGCATGACCGAGGGCGGCGGCACCTGCATCCTGGAGGCGCACCTGAATCCCACGAAGCTGCACACCGTGGGCCGGCCCGCCGAGGGCAGCGACATCCGCCTGATCGACGAGGAAGGCAACGAGCTGCCGCGCGGCGACACCGAGGTGGCCGGCGAAGTGGTGGGCCACTCGGCCGGCATGATGACCGGCTACCACCGCCAGCCCGCGAAGACGCGCGAGGCCGAGTGGTTCGATGCCACCGGCAAGCGCTTCATCCGCACCGGCGACGTGGGCCGCTTCGATGCCGACGGCTTCCTGACGCTGTTCGACCGCAAGAAGGACATGATCATCAGCGGCGGCTTCAACATCTACCCGAGCGACCTCGAGGCCGTGCTGCGCGGCCATTCGGCGGTGGCCGACGTGGCTGTCGTGGGCGTGCCTTCGGAGCAGTGGGGCGAGACGCCCGCCGCCTTCGTGGTGCGCCGCGAGGGCGACGCCACGAGCGAAGGGGAGTTGCTGCAGTGGGCCAATGCCCAGGTCGGCAAGACACAGCGCCTGGCGCGCCTCGCCTTCATCGACGAGCTGCCGCGCAGCGCGATCGGCAAGGTGCTCAAGCGCGAGCTGCGTGAACTCGCCGTCCGCTGACACCGGCGCGGCCGCAGCGCCCGACCACGGCGGCGGCGGCAACGGCCTGCTGTGGGTGCTGGTCGCCGTGGCGGTGCTGTTC
>NZ_JBQEQC010000016.1:0-163051 GCF_052044195.1 Variovorax sp. 22077 | reverse complement strand
CGGCCTGAAGCTCTCGGGCGGCGAGAAGCAGCGCGTGGCCATCGCGCGCACGCTGTTGAAGAACCCGCCGATCGTGATCTTCGACGAGGCCACCTCGGCGCTCGACTCGGCCAACGAGCGCGCCATCCAGTCGGAGCTCAAGAGCGCTGCGCAGGACAAGACCACGCTGGTCATCGCCCACCGGCTGTCGACTGTGGTCGATGCGCACGAGATCCTGGTGCTCGAAAGCGGCGTGATCGTCGAGCGCGGCACGCATGCGCAGCTGCTCGCCAAGCAGGGCCGCTACGCGCAGATGTGGGCTCTGCAGAAGAGCGAAGCGGTGCCGCTGCTCTAGGTTCGCCCCCCGGGGGCTTCGCGCACGTCGTGTAGCTTCTCCCACCGCGGGCCGGGGGCAACACCGACGGTCCGGCAAAGCCGGTTGCGTGGTGTTCCACTCAGGGATTCACGCGATTTTTTGACATCGAATAGGAGTTCAGACGTGTCGAACAAGATCCCCCTGCTGGTGCTCAACAGCCTCTCGAGCGCCCACCAGGCCCAGATCGCCGAGGTCTACGACGTGACCTACGCCTTCGGCCCCGAGCAGCGCGCGGCCGCCATCGCCGAGCACGGCAAGAAGTTCCGCGCGGTGCTGACCATCGGCGTGATCGGCATCACGCCCGAGGAAATCGACGCGATGCCCGCGCTGGAGCTGATCTGCTGCCTGGGTGCGGGCTACGAAGGCGTGCCGCTCGAGGTGACGCGCGCACGCGGCATCGCCACCGCCAACGGCGCCGGCACCAATGACGATTGCGTGGCCGACCACGCCTTCGGCCTTCTGATCGGCATCGTGCGCGAGTTCCGCAAGCTCGACCGGCTGTGCCGCGAAGGTGTGTGGCGCGAGGCCATTCCGCAGCCGCCGAACGTGTCGGGCAAGAAGCTGGGCATCCTGGGGATGGGCACCATCGGGCAGAAGATCGCGAAGCGCGCGGCCGCCTTCGACATGGAAGTGGGCTATCACAACCGCAAGCCGAAGGAGGGCGCCGCGCAGCGCTACTTCGACGACCTGAAGTCGCTGGCCGCATGGGCCGACTTCCTCGTGCTAGCGGCTCCGGGCGGTCCGGCGACGAAGCACCTGGTCAATGCCGAAGTGCTCGATGCACTGGGGCCGCAGGGCTACCTGGTGAGCATCGGCCGCGGCAGTGTGGTCGACACCGAGGCGCTGGCCGCGGCGCTGCGCGAGAACCGCATCGCCGGCGCAGGCCTCGACGTGTACGAGAGCGAGCCGAAGCGGCCCGAGCAGCTGATCGGCCTCGACAACGTGCTGCTCACGCCGCACATGGCGGGCTGGTCGCCCGAGGCGACGCAGAAGTCGGTGGACCACTTCCTCGCGAATGCCGAAGGGCACTTCGCGGGGCGCGGCGTCGTCACGCCGATCTGAGGTTCCTGCTCCTTCCTCCGCTGGAGGAAGGTCGGGATGGGGCAGGCAGGGCGCCCGCAATGAGCGCCGCTTGCCCCCGCCCCAGCCCTCCCCCAGAGGGGGAGAGAGAAAAGATATCGAACCGGATGCGTTTCTCCTTCCCCTTTTGGGGGAAGGTTGGATGGGGGCAGGCAGAGCGTCCGATGGATACGCCGCTTGCCCCCACCCCAGCCCTCCCCCGGAAGGGGAGGGAGCAAATACCTCGAGCCGGATCGCATTGCTCCTTCCCCCTCTGGGGGAAGGTTGGGATGGGGGCAGGCAGAGCGCCCGATGGATACGCCGCTTGCCCCCACCCCGGCCCTTCCCCAGCGGGGGAGGGACTCAGGCGAATACCGGCGGGCGGCGCGCCGACCAGCCGCATGCCTGGTCGTACGCATGTCCCAGCCGCAGCACGTCGAGATCCGAGTGGATCGGCCCCGCCAGCTGCAGTCCCATCGGCAGCCCGCCTTCGCCGAAGCCCGCGCGCACGTTCAGGGTCGGCAGGCCCGCCAGCGTGAAGGGCGTGACGATCTCCATCCAGCGGTGGTAGGTGTCGCTCTTCACATCGCCCACCCCGGCCGGCCAGTGCAGCTCGGCGTCGAAGGGAAAGACCTGTGCCGTCGGCGCCAGCACGAAGTCGAAGCGCTCGAAGAGCTTGAGGAAGGCGCGGTACACGTTCGATCGATAGACGGAGGCCTGGTAGAGCGAGGCCGCGTCGAGATGGCGGCTCTGCTCGATCTCCCATTGCGCCTCGGGCTTGAGCTGCGCGAACAGCTTCGGGTCGCTCAGGTAGGCGCCCAGCTTGCCGCCCACCAGCAGCTGCCGCAGGCGCAGCCAGGCGCTCCAGTTGTGCTCGCGCGGCACGTCGAGGGTGCAGGGCTCGACCTCGCAGCCGATGTCGCGGAAGGTGCCGAGCGCCTTCTCGCCCAGCTCGCGGATGCCGGGCTCCAGCGGCAGGTCGGGCCAGATGCTGCCGAGCCAGCCGATGCGCAGGCCCTTGCCGTCGCCCTCCAGCCGAAGTTCGTCGGGCGAGGGCAGGGCGTGCGGTGACGACAGCGGCACCCGTGCGTCGAAGCCCGCCTGCACGGCCAGCAGCCGCGCCGCGTCTTCCACCGTGCGCGCCATCGGGCCTTCGCAGCCCAGCTGCTGGAAGAACAGTTCCTCGTCGGGGTTGCCCGGCACGCGCCCGCGCGAGGGCCGCATGCCGATCACGTTGTTGAAGGCCGCCGGGTTGCGCAGCGATCCCATCATGTCGCTGCCGTCCGCGACCGGCAGCATGCCCAGGGCCAGCGCCACCGCCGCGCCGCCGCTGCTGCCGCCCGCGCTGCGGTCGGGCGCGTAGGCGTTGCGGGTGATGCCGAACACGGTGTTGTAGGTGTGGGAGCCGAGGCCGAATTCGGGCGTGTTGGTCTTGCCGATGACGACGGCGCCCGACGCCCTGGCGCGCGCCACGTGCAGGCTGTCGCTGCGGGCCGGCGAGCGCGGCGACAGCGGCGAACCCATGGAAGTCGGCAGGCCGGCGGCATGGCTCAGGTCCTTCACTGCCAGCGGAAAGCCATGCATCCAGCCGCGCCGTTCGCCACGGGCCAGCTCGGCGTCGCGCTCGTCGGCCTCTGCCAGCGACTGCGCCGGATCGCGCAGCGACACGACGGCGTTGAAGCGCGGGTTCAGCGCCTCGATGCGGGCCAGCGACGCCTGCATCAGCTCCCGGCAGGACAGCTCGCGCGCGGCGATGCGGCGGGAGAGTTCGGTGGCGCTGAGGTCGAGCAGGTCGGTCGAGGACATGGCTGATGAGGGAAAAGGAGGGGGCGCCCAGTATGGCGCGGCGCTCGCATAATCGCCGCGTATGGAAACAAAGTGGCTCGAAGACTTCATCAGCCTTGCGGAAACGCGCAGCTTCAGCCGCTCGGCCCAGTTGAGGCACGTGACGCAGCCGGCGTTCTCCCGCCGCATCCAGGCGCTCGAAGGCTGGGCCGGCACCGACCTGGTGGACCGCAGCTCGTACCCGACCCGGCTCACGCCCGCGGGCCAGACGCTCTACAGCCAGGCCATCGAGATGCTGCAGTCGCTGCAGAGCACCCGCGCCATGCTGCGCGGCCACTCGGCCGCGGGGCAGGACGTGATCGAGATCGCGGTGCCGCACACGCTGGCCTTCACCTTCTTTCCCTCGTGGGTGACCAGCCTCAGGGAGCACTTCGGGCCCATCAAGAGCCGCCTGATCGCGCTCAACGTGCATGACGCCGTGCTGCGGCTCGTCGAAGGCAGCTGCGACCTGCTGATCGCCTACCACCACCCCTCGCAGCCGCTGCAGCTCGACGCCAACAAGTACGAGATGGTCAGCCTCGGCCAGGAAACCGTCGCCCCCTGGGTCAAGGCCGACTCCGAGGGCGCGCCCCGCTACCGCCTGCCGGGCCGGCCCGGCCAGCCGCTGCCCTACCTGGGCTATGCACCGGGCGCCTACCTGGGCCGTGTGGTCGACCAGCTGCTGAAGGAATCGGGCACCGCCATCCATCTCGACCGCGTGTACGAGACCGACATGGCCGAGGGCCTGAAGGTCATGGCGCTCGAAGGGCACGGCATCGCCTTCCTGCCGCAGAGTGCGGTGCGCAAGGAGATCAAGGCCCGCAAGCTCGTGAGCGCGCTGCCGCCCGAGATCGACAGCCTCGAGGCGACCATGGAGATCCGCGCGTACCGCGAGCGCCCGGGCACGCCGGCCCCGGTCAAGGCCGGCGCCGGCCGGGCGGCGCTGAAGGCGGCCGACACCCTTCAGCCCAAGCGCACCGCCGATGCGCTCTGGTCGTACCTCGTCGGCACCCAGCCGCAGCGCTGACGGCATGGCGGCTCGATCGGAATTTGTGCATCGCACAATCTATAAATGCCGCGCATAGGCCCTCCCGCAAAAGGCATTGGCGCACCGAATCCGGCGCCACTACAGTCGCGGCTGCTTTTCGCTGTCACGATCCCAACCCACGGCACGCGCCCTACGCGTGCTTTTTTTTAAGCCGAGGAACCGCAGATGAGCTCCAACTTCAGGACGGAACACGACTTCCTCGGCGAGAAGCAGATCCCCGCCATCGCCTACTGGGGCGTGCACACGGCGCGCGCGGTCGAGAACTTCCCCATCTCCGGCACCCGCATCTCGGCCATGCCCGACCTGGTGCGCGCGCTGGCCTACGTGAAGAAGGCCGCCACCCGCGCCAACGCCGACCTCGGCGCCATCGACCGCGACCGCGCCGCGGCCATCATCCTGGCCTGCGACGACATCGTCGAGGGCAAGCTGCTCGACGAGTTCGTGGTCGACGTGATCCAGGGCGGCGCCGGCACCTCGACCAACATGAACGCCAACGAGGTCATCTGCAACCTCGCGCTGGAAAAGCTGGGCCACGAGAAGGCGCGCTACGACGTGCTCCATCCCAATGACCACGTCAACGCCTCGCAGAGCACCAACGACGTGTACCCCACTGCGGTGCGCCTGGCACTGTGGTTCGCCATCGGCCGGCTGCTCGAATCGATGGCTTCGCTGCGCCGCGCGTTCGAGGCCAAGGCGCTGGAGTTCAAGGACATCCTCAAGATCGGCCGCACCCAGTTGCAGGACGCGGTGCCCATGACGCTGGGCCAGGAGTTCCTGACCTACGCGATCATGATCGAGGAGGACGAGGCCCGCCTGCGCGAGGCCCGCGCGCTCATCGAGGAAATCAACCTCGGCGCCACCGCCATCGGCACCGGCATCAACGCGCCGCACGGCTATGCCAACCTGGCGTGCCAATACCTGGCCGAACAGACCGGCGTGCCGCTGAAGCAGGCCGCCAACCTGGTCGAGGCCACGCAGGACACGGGCGCCTTCGTACAGCTGTCGGGCGTGCTCAAGCGCGTGGCGACCAAGCTCAGCAAGACCTGCAACGACCTGCGCCTGCTGTCCAGCGGCCCGCAGGCCGGCTTCGGCGAGATCCGGCTGCCGGCGCGGCAGGCGGGCTCGTCGATCATGCCGGGCAAGGTCAACCCGGTGATCCCGGAAGTCATGAACCAGGTGGCCTTCGAGGTCATCGGCAACGACATCACCGTGACCCTGGCCTCCGAAGCGGGCCAGCTGCAGCTCAACGCCTTCGAGCCGATCATGGGCTGGAGCCTGTTCAAGAGCATCCAGCACCTCAGCCGCGCCTGCACCACGCTGCAGCACAACTGCGTCGAGGGCATCGAGGCGAACCGCGAATTCCTGGCGAAGCGGGTGCGCGAGTCGGTTACGCTGGTCACGGCGCTGAATCCGCTCATCGGCTACGAGAAGGCCGCGCTCATCGCCAAGACCGCGCTCGCCACCGGCGGGCCGATCGACCTCGTGGCCGAATCGCTGGGCATCATGACGCGCGCCGAGATGGATGCGCTGCTGGTGCCGGAGAACCTGACACAGCCTGTAAGATTGGCCGCACCCGTTTCCCCCGCGGCCGTGCCGACAGGCACGGAGGCTGCTAATCCTCCTCCATCGGCGTCATGACGGGACCCATGCACCAGACGAGCGCCCACCCCTGCACGGAACTGCACAGTTCAGTATGCCGTGCACCGGGGTGGTTACCAATGCGCACAACAACAGTGTGTGTCTAGAATTTCGCTGTGTTTCTTTCTGTCTAATTCCCAAGGAGTCTTCTGATGAAAAAGCAATTGCTCGCGCTGGCAGTGACGGCGTTCGTGGCAACCGGCGCGTTCGCGCAGGCCACCGATACCCTCGCCAAGATCAAGGAGCGCGGCGCAGTCAACCTGGGCGTGCGTGACTCTTCTGGCTTGGCCTACACCCTGGGCGGCGGCAAATACGTCGGCTTCCACACCGAAATGGCCGAGAACATCATCAAGGACCTGAGCAAGGACCTCGGCAAGCCCCTGACCATCAACTACCAGGTGATCACCTCGCAGAACCGCGTGCCGCTGGTCCAGAACGGCACCATCGACTTCGAGTGCGGCTCCACCACCAACAATACCGCCCGCCAGAAGGACGTCGACTTCGCCTACACCACCTACGTGGAAGAAGTGCGCATCCTCACCAAGGCCAATTCGGGCATCAACGGCATCGCCGACCTGAAGGGCAAGGTCGTGGCCACCACCACCGGCACCACCTCGGTCCAGACGCTGCGCAAGAACAAGCGCGCCGAAGGCGTCGAGTTCAAGGAAGTCATGGGCAAGGACCACGCCGACAGCTTCCTGCTGCTCGAGTCGGGCCGCGCCGATGCCTTCGTGATGGACGGTTCCATCCTGGCCGCCAACGCCGCCAAGTCGAAGAACCCCAAGGACTTCAAGATCGTCGGCGAAGTGCTGTCGGTCGAGCCCATCGCCTGCATGCTGCCCAAGGGCGACGCCAAGCTGAAGAAGGCCGTCGACGACAGCATCGTGCGCCAGATCAAGGACGGCTCGCTGGCCAAGCTGTACGACAAGTGGTTCACCCAGCCGATCCCGCCGAACAACGTCAACCTGAACATGCCGGTGTCGGAAGGTACCAAGGCCGCCTGGGCCAACCCGAACGACAAGCCCATGGAAGCCTACGCCCCCAAGTAAAGCGGCGTCAGACCTGAAAAGCCAAGCCCGCGCGGCACCCTGCCGACGCGGGCTTTTCGATGCAATGGGCGCGGGCCCTTACCCGCGAAGGAGGATGGATGCTGAACCTGGACATGTCGGTCTTTTGCCAGGACACGCTCACCAATGAAGTGGTCGCAAGCTGCTTCGCGCGCGGATCGGATCAGACCTATCTGCAATGGATGTTGACTGCATGGGGCTGGACCGTGAGCGTGGCGCTGACGGCCCTGTTCCTGGCGCTGGTCGTGGGCTCGATCATCGGCACGTTGCGCACGCTGCCCGACAGCCCCTGGCTTGTCCGGCTCGGCAACGCGTGGGTGGAACTCTTCCGCAACGTCCCCTTGTTGGTCCAGGTGTTCATCTGGTACTTCGTGCTGCCCAAGATGATCCCGCCGATGCGCGATCTGCCGCCTTTCGTGCTGGTGGTCTGCGCGCTGGGCTTCTTCACGTCGGCACGTATCGCCGAGCAATTGCGCTCGGGCATTCAGGCTCTGCCGCGCGGCCAGCGCTACGCAGGCATGGCCGTGGGCTTCACGACGCCGCAGTACTACCGCTTCGTGCTGTTGCCCATGGCGTATCGGATCATCATGCCGCCGCTGACCAGCGAGTCGATGAACATCTTCAAGAACTCGTCGGTGGCCTTCGCGGTGTCGATTCCCGAACTCACTCAGTTCTACCTGCAGGCCGGTGAAGAAACCTCGGCCCAGATCCCGATCTACATCGGCGTGATCGCTCTCTACGTCATCAGCGCCATGCTGATCAACCGCATCATGACTTTCATCGAGCGCAAGGTGCGCGTGCCGGGCTTCGTTGCCGCCGGTGGCACGGGAGGCCACTGACATGATGAATCTCGATTTTTCCTTCTACAACTGGAGCCTGATCAGCAACTATGTGCTGAAGGGCTTCTACTTCAGCGTCATCCTGACGGTCGTGGCCACGCTGGGCGGCATCTTCTTCGGCACCCTGCTGGCGCTCATGCGTCTGTCGGGCAAGAAGTGGCTGGACTTTCCCGCCGCGGCCTATGTGAACGGCATGCGTTCCGTGCCGCTCGTGATGGTGATCCTGGGCTTCTTCCTGCTGGTGCCCTTCGTGATCGGCCGTCCGATCGGGGCGGAAACCTCGGCCGTCATCACCTTCATCTGCTTCGAGGCGGCCTACTTCTCCGAGATCATGCGCGCCGGCATCCAGTCGATCCCGCGCGGGCAGGTGTTCGCCGGCATGGCGGTCGGCATGACCTACAGCCAGAACATGAAGCTGGTCATCCTGCCCCAGGCCTTCCGAAACATGCTGCCGGTGCTGCTCACGCAGACCATCATCCTGTTCCAGGACACCTCGCTGGTCTACGCCATCGGCGCCTACGACCTGCTCAAGGGCTTCGAGACCGCGGGCAAAAACTTCGGCCGGCCGGAAGAGGCCTACCTGCTGGCCGCCGTCGTGTACTTCGTCATGTGCTACGCCCTTTCCTGGCTGGTGAAGCGCCTGCACAAGAAAATCGCGATCATCAGATGACCCCCGGTCTTCGCGCACTTCGTGTCGCTTCGCCAACCCCCTTCCAGGGGGCAGCGCCGGTGGCCCGGCAAAGCCGGTTCCACGGCGTTTCCCCGACTGCACTCGGTGCGATGAACCTGCTCACAGGAGTTTGAAAATGTCCGAAAAAATGATCGAAATCAAGAACGTATCGAAGTGGTACGGCCCGGTGCAGGTGCTCAACGACTGCTCCGTCAGCATCGCCAAGGGCGACGTGGTGGTGGTGTGCGGCCCGTCGGGCTCCGGCAAGTCCACGCTCATCAAGACCGTGAACGCGCTCGAGCCCTTCCAGAAGGGCGAGATCACCGTCAACGGCATCCCGCTGCACGACCCCAAGACCAACCTGCCCAAGCTGCGCTCCAAGGTCGGCATGGTGTTCCAGCACTTCGAGCTGTTCCCGCACCTGTCCGTCACCGAGAACCTCACCATCGCCCAGATCAAGGTGCTCGGCCGCTCGCCCGACGAATCCAAGACCCGCGGCCTGAAGATGCTCGACCGCGTGGGCCTGATGGCGCACAAGGACAAGTTCCCCGGCCAGCTCTCCGGCGGCCAGCAGCAGCGCGTGGCCATCGCCCGCGCACTGTCGATGGACCCCATCGTCATGCTGTTCGACGAACCCACCTCGGCGCTCGACCCAGAGATGGTCGGCGAAGTGCTCGACGTGATGGTGAACCTGGCCAAGGAAGGCATGACCATGATGGTGGTCACGCACGAAATGGGCTTCGCCCGCAAGGTCGCCAGCCGCGTGATCTTCATCGACGTGGGCGGCCGCATCCTGGAAGACTGCTCGAAGGACGAGTTCTTCGGCCACCCCGAAAACCGCCAGCCGCGCACCAAGGACTTCCTCAACAAGATCCTGCAGCACTGATCGGCTGCTGCAAGGCCAGGAAGCCAAAGGCCGCGCTGTCCTCCGGGCAGCGCGGCCTTTTTGCTTGGAACCAGGCCATGTCGCGTGGCCGCGGGTTTTCCCTGATCTTGGCGCCTGTCGATTTTCATCAGGCTCATCCGACGTGCTATCGAGGGTCGTCCTCGATTTTCTTCAGGAGCAATCAATCATGGCTACCAACACCGTCCGCCTGCACCGTGTCCTTCGCACCTCGCCCGACAAGGTCTACCGCGCGTTCGTCCAGCCCGGCGCCTTCGAGCGCTGGCTGCCGCCCTTCGGGTTCGTCGGCAAGGTCCACGCGATGGAGCCGGTGGTGGGCGGCTCATGGCGCATGTCCTTCACCAACTTCGGCACCGGCAACGGCCATTCGTTCGGCGGCAAGTACCTCGAGCTCGTTCCCGGCAAGCGCATCGCCTACGACGCGGCCTTCGACGACCCGAACCTTCCGGGCACGATGAAGACGACCGTGGTCCTGACCGAGGTGTCCTGCGGCACCGACGTCTCGATCGTGCAGGAGGGCATTCCCGAGATGATCCCGACGGAGATGTGCTACCTGGGTTGGCAGGAGTCGCTGGTCTCGCTGGCTCAACTGGTGGAGCCGAACATTCCGGGCTGACAGCGCTTTTCGCTGGATCGAGCGAGTGCCGGCTTATTGCGGCACCTCGCTCCCCACCAAGCCGGTATACGCGGCCAGCGTCGGCAGAACGCTCACAACAAGCAGGAGCGTTTCATAGGTTGCCAGCCCCAGCCAAAACCTGAAGGGCTCCTGCTGTCTGTAAACCCTGTTCCGGGCGCCCAGGATCCCTGTTTTCACCACTGAGTAGGGATACCAAAAAGGCAGTACGAGCCAGCAGAGCAATGAGAGAGAGTAGAGAAGCGGCGACCAGAAGCCCGGTCCGACGGCCTTGGCGATGAGTGGCAGCGCGAGGCCACTCATCAGCATGCCTGCTGAAATCCAGTTGAAGAAGGTAGATCGATCCGTCGTGTTCGAGGTGGGCATCGCGCGATGGTAGCTACCGCATCTGTCGTCTTGCACCGATGCACCTCGCGCTCCCGGCTCAAGGCAACCGCGAAATCCTCTGCGTCAGCAGATCGAAGAACCCCTGCGCATCGCCTTCCGCGATCCAGTTCACGTTGGCCGGCTTCTTCAGCCCGCCGTACCAGTCGACCACCGTCTGCCCGAAGCCAAGGCCTTCGCGGCTGTCGACTTCCACGTTCACCTTGCGGCCTCTGAAGAGCGAGGGCTGCAGCAGGTAGGCGATCACGGTGGCGTCGTGCACCGGGCCGCCGGGCAGGCCGTAGTACTGCATGTCGTGCTGCACGTAGGCGTCGAGGATGTCGGCCACGGTCCTGCCGGCCTGGTTGCCCAGGCCGCGCAGTTTTGCTATGCGCTCGGGGCTCGTGAGCACCTTGTGCGTCAGGTCCAGCGGCAGCATGGTGATGGGCACGCCGCTCTTGAGCACGATCTCGGCCGCGTGCGGATCGGCGAACACGTTGAACTCCGCCGTGGGCGTGATGTTGCCGCCGTTGAAGTGCGCGCCGCCCATGAGCACCAGCTCGCGCAGGCCGCGCGTGATGTCGGGGGCCTGGGTGAGTGCGAGCGCGAGGTTGGTCTCGGGGCCGAGCATCGCGAGCGTCACGCTCTTCTCGGGCGCGGCGCGCAACGTGCGGATCAGGTAGTCGACCGCGTTGCCGTCGGCTAGCGGCTGGCTGGGCTCATGCACCTTCACGCCGGTGATGCCTTCGCTGCCGTGGATGTCGGCCGCGTAGATCGGCGTGCGCAGCAGCGGGCGGGGTGCGCCGGCGTAGATGGCGATGTCGGGCCGCTTCGCCCACTCGCGCGCCAGGCGTGCGTTGCGCGAGGTCTTTGCAAGCGGCACGTTGCCGGCCACGGTGGTGAGCGCCTGGATCTTCAGCTGCTCGGGCGACGCCATGGCGAAGAGCAGCGCGATCACATCGTCGGCGCCGGGGTCGGTGTCGATGATGAGCGTGTGCGTCGTGGCCGCCGCCGCAGTGGCAGTGCTGGCGTCGGCGGCATGGGCCTTCGTGGCGATGAGGCTGGCGGTCAAGAGGGCGGCAAGTCCGAGAAGAAGAATCGGGAAGATCGTCGCCGCGAGGCGCGATGGCAATGACGACGGCGTTGCCGCTGCAGCAGCCCTGGAATGCATGAAAGAACCTCCTTGCAGGCGCTGAGGAACAGTGCGCCTTTCAAGTCAGTCTGCCAGAGCAACACCTGCCGCGGACACCTGATCGCGCCCGCATTTTCGACTGCCGCGCGAGCACCCGCAACGGCGCGTAGACCAAGGCTTTAGAGCCCGCGCGCAACCGAAACGGAAAGTGCGCAAAGCACGCGACGAGGTTTCATCCGCGGCGCCCCGAAGCCGCGCACCGCCTGTTGCGAAAACGCCGCTCGATCAGCCCCCGACAGCGCCCGATGGCCGCAGCCGCCGCGCGAAGAAGGCCAGTATCTCGTCGCGCGCAGCCACCGTGGGCTGCCCCGCCTCGTCGATCAGGTGCGCCGTCACCACGCTGTGCGGGCTCGCCACCACCTGCGCGAAGAAGGGCGGCGTCTGGGTGTTGGCCGCGCTGTCGGGCAGCACGCGCGCCACGAAGCGGTGGCCCAGCGCCTGCTGGAAGGCCGCGAAGCGCTGCGCCCTGCAGTGCCTGTCGCCCTCGAAGCGGTAGGCCATCACGTTCAGGTCCTCGCGCTCCAGCCGCTCGCGCACCGCGGCCAGCTCTTCGGGCGCCATGTTCATCGCCTCCGGCTTGTCCATCGGCAGCGAGGGCTGGCACATCACCGGCGCGAGCATCGCGGGCTCCAGCATCATCGAGAGCGCGAAGTTGCCCGTGAAGCACATGCCGATCGCGCCGACCCCGGGCCCGCCGCACTCCGCGTGCGCGAGCCGCGCCAGCGCGCGCAGCCATTGCGTGACCGGGCTCGACTCGTTGGCCGCGAAGGCGCGGAACTCGGCGCTCACGCAGGCGCGCTTGAACACCGCGATGCCTTCCTCCGCACCGGGCACGGCGCCGTCGCGGCCGAAGAGCGACGGCATGTAGACGGTGAAGCCCGCGTCGCGCACCCAGCGTGCGAAGCGCGCCACGTGCGGGCTGATGCCGGGCATCTCGGTCATCACGATCACGGCCGGGCCCCGGCCCATGACGTAGACCTTCTTCTCGATGCCGTCCAGCGTGATCTGGCGCGCGGTGAAGTCGTCGAGCGGGTCGTCTTCGGTCAAGGGGCGTTGGTGCTGTTGTGCCATGGGTGTCTCCTTCGATGTTCAGTTGGCCTGTGCCGCATCGACCAGATGCTGCAGATGCGCGTAACCCGCGCTGCGTGCGAAGTCGGGCAGGTGCCAGACCTTGCCGCCCACGCCCCATGCGCCATCGGGCACCTCGTTCATCACCACGGATGTGGCGAGTCTGCGGCGGTCGTCTGCCGGCAGGGCTTCCTCGAATGCCGCGTGAACGCGCGAGACGAAGAGCGCACGCGATGCGTCATCGAGCACGCCGGCCGGCAGGTATGCGAGCACGGTGCAGGGCAGCAGCCTGGCCCTCACGTCCGCACCGCCGCAGGTCCAGGCGCCGGGGTCGGCTTCCTCGACCAACACCCAGCACATGGCTCGTGCACGGGGCTCATCGGGCATCTGTTCGGCTGCAGCAGCCGCTTCGTTGATCTTGCGAACCAGCACGGCGCGGGTCTCACCGGGAAACGAGCCATGGGGAATCTTCACGAGGATGGTGGGCATGAGGCTGCGGCCTGGGAGCTTCGAAGCTTGTATTGGACGTTCGGCGCCGACAGAATGGCGGTGTCCAATTCGACTCCTTTGAGGCTTTATCAGCCAATCTTCCAGATGCATGACTTCACCGTGCTCGTGCTGCCCGGCGCCTTCAACTCCAGCGTTGCGGTCACCATGGACGTCCTCGGCGCAGCTGAAGCGATGGCCGCCCGCGCAGGCGTCGCGCCGCCTCGCTGGCGGCTGTGCTCGGTGCATGGCGGACCGGTGCAGCTGCGCGCCGGCATGAGCCTCGACACCACGCGCCTGCCCGTGCGCCCGCGCGACGATCGCTCCACCTGGGTGGTGCCGGGGCTCGGCCTCAACACCCCCGGCGAGATCCGCCGATGCCTCGAAAGCGACGACGCAGCCAAGGCTATCGCCGCCCTCGCACGCCACGCCAAGGCAGGCGGGCAGGTCGCCGCCTCGTGCTCGGCCGTGTTCCTGCTCAACGCCGCCGGCCTGCTGCAAGGCCGGCGCGCGACAGTCTCATGGTGGTACGCCCCGCTGCTCGCACGCATGGCGCCCGGCTGCACCGTCGATGCCGATCGCATGGTGTGCTCCGACGGCCCCGTCGTCACCGCAGGCGCCGCCTTCGCGCAGACCGACCTGATGCTGCACCTGCTGCGCGAGCGCTGCGGCAGCGCGCTCACCGATCTTGTCTCGCGCATGCTGCTGATCGACGGCCGCCAGGCGCAGGCGCCGTTCATCGCGGCGGAGGTGCTGGCCAGCGGCAACGACCTGGTGGCGCGGCTCGCGGCGCGGGTCGAATCGGCATTGCCAGAAGCCCCGGCGGTGAGCGAGCTGGCGCGCGAGTTCTGCATGTCGGAGCGCACGCTGTCGCGGCACATCCACAAGGCCACCGGCAAGAGCACGCAGGCGCTGGTGCAGAGCGTGAGGCTGCGGCGCGCCCGCGCACTGCTCGAATCCAGCCGCATGACGGTCGAGCAGGTGGCGGGGGCGGTGGGGTATCAAGACGCCACGGCATTGCGGCGCCTGATGAAGAAGGTGGCCGGAGCAAACCCCAGCCGCTACCGCGCCTGAGCAGGCGCGGCAGCTGTCGCCCTTACTTCTTGCGTGCAGCGATCGCCTGCTCGGCCTTCGCCACCAGATCGGCGCCGATGGTCGACTTCCACTTGTCGTACACCGGCCGCGTCGCCTTAACGAACTCGGCGCGCTCGGCCGGCGTGAGGCTGGTCACGGTCACGCCCATGCCGGCGATGTCCTTGAGCACCGGCTTGTCGGCCTCCACCAGGCCCTTGCGCGCGATGGCGATCTCTTCCTTGCCCGCGTCGATGGCGGCCTGGCGCACGATGGCCTGGTCGGCCGGCGTCCACGAGGCCCAGATTTCCTTGTTGACCACGAACACCAGCGGGTCGGCCACGTAGCCCCAGGTGGTCACGAACTTCTGGCCCACCGTCTGCATCTTGAGCACCGTGAACAGGAAGAGCGGGTTCTCCTGGCCGTCGACGGCGCCGCTGGCCAGCGCGGGCTGCGCGTCGGCCCAGCTCATCTGCGTGGGGTTGGCGCCCAGCGCGGTGAACATGTCGGAGTAGATGGGCGAGCCCACCACGCGGATCTTCATGCCCTTGATGTCGGCCGGCGACTTGATCGGCTTCTTCGAGTTGGTGATCTCGCGGAAGCCGTTCTCGCCCCACGCGAGCGGCACCACGCCGGCCTTGTCGAGCGTCTTGAACATCTCCTTGCCGACCTCGCCTTGGGTGAGCGCGTCGATGGCCGCGTAGTCGGGCATCAGGAAGGGCATGGAGAACAGGTTGAGCTGCTTGACCTGCGGCGACCAGTTGATGGTCGAGCCCACGGCCATGTCGATCACGCCCTGGCGCAGCGCGCTGAACTCGCGCGTCTGGTCGCCCTGGATGAGCGACACGCCCGGGTACAGCTTGATGTTGATGCGGCCTTGGGTGCGCTCCTTCACCAGGTCGGCCCAGATCTTCCCGGCCTGGCCCCACGGCGTGGGCGGGCCCAGCACCAGCGACATCTTGTACTCGGGCTTGTAGGCGGCCTGCGCCATGGCGCCGGACGAGAACATGCCAAGGGCGGTGGCAACGGCGGCAAGGCCGAGCAGGGTGCGGCGGAATTTCATGATCAAGGCTCTCCTAATAATGGTTCTGCGACGGGACGGACGAAAGAATGAATCAGTAGCCGAGCTTGCGCGGCAGCCAGAGCGCCAGTTCGGGGAAGATGATGACCAGCACCATCACCACGAACATCGAGAACAGCATCCAGCCCACCCAGCGCACGGTTTCTTCCATGCGCACCTTCGCGATGCGGCACGACACCATGAGGTTGACCGCCAGCGGCGGCGTGAACTGGCCCAGCGCCACCTTCAGCGTGAGGATCACGCCGAACCACACCGGGTCCCACTTGTAGTACTGCACGATGGGCAGCAGCAGCGGCACGAAGATCAGGAAGATCGACACGCCGTCGAGGAACATGCCCACGGTGATGAGCAGCAAGATCAGCAGCGCCAGGATGCCGTACTCGCCCAGCCCCGAGTTCACGATGGCGCGCGTGACCGGGTCGATCACGCCCAGCGTCGAGAGCGAATACGCGAAGATGCCCGCCAGCGAAACCACCAGCAGAATCACCGCCGAGAGCTCGCCCGACTCGCGCAAGATCACGAACAGGTCGCGCACCTTGATGGTCCGGTGGATGCACATGCCCACGAAGAGGCCGTAGAACACCGCCACCACCGCCGCCTCAGTGGGCGTGAACCAGCCCGCGCGCATGCCGCCCAAGATGAGCACCGGCGCCGCCAGCCCCCAGGTCGCTTCGCGAAAGCTCTTCCAGAAAGGCGGGCGCGGCAGCGTGGCTTCGAGCGCGCCCATCTTGTGCTTGCGGGCGAGCCACACGGCCGGAATCATCAGCGCCAGGCCGGCCATCACGCCGGGCACCATGCCGGCGGCGAACAGCGCGGGCACCGAGGCGCCGGGCACCAGCACCGAGTAGACGATGAAGGCGACCGAAGGCGGAATCAGAATGTCGGTGGCCGCCGCCGCACCCACCACGCTGGCCGAGTAGGCCGCGGGGTAGCCCGCGCGCGACATGGCCGCGATCATCACCGCGCCCACCGCGGCCGCATTGGCCGGGCCCGAGCCCGAGATGCCGCCGAGGAACATCGCGACCGCAATCGCCACCAGCGGCAGCATGCCGGGGCCACGCCCCACGATGGCAATGGCAAAGTTGACAAGGCGCAACGCCACGCCCGAGCGGTCGAAGATGGAGCCGACCAGCACGAACATCGGAATGGCCAGCAGCGGATATTTGCCCAGGCCCGCATAGAAGTTCTGCGGCACGGCCAGCAGGCCGAACCACTGGGCGTCGCTGTTGGCCAGCGCGATGCAGGCGGCGCCCGCCAGGCCCAGCGCAGCGCCGATGGGCACGCCCACCAGCATCATCACGACGAAGGCGACGAAGAGCAGGGTGGCGATCACGATGCGTCGCCCTTGCCGTTGTTGTTGTCGTCAGCTTCGCCGTGCGTCGTCTCGCGTCCGCGGCGGATCATGAGGCCTATGGCCCGCAGCGCGATGGCGAAGGACACGATGGGCAGCCAGATCGAATACCACCACGAGGGCAGACCGATGCCGGGCGTCGTCTCCTCGAAGCGGTAGTCGTCCCACACCATGCGGATGCTGAGCGCGCCGATGAGCGTGAAGAGCACGGCGATCATCAGCGCGCCGAACTGCGCCAGCCGCTTGCGCCGCGCCATCGAGCCGCTTTCGGAGAAGTACTCGATGCGGATGTGCCGGTCGCGCGCCACGGCGGCCGAGCCGGCCACCAGCGCCAGCATGATCATGAGGAACACCGAGAACTCTTCCGTCCAGGCGAAGGAAGAATCGGTGAAGTAGCGGACGATGACGTTGGCAAAAGTGATGAGCGCCAGCGCGCCCATGATGATGACCGTGAGCCAGTCCTCGATGGCAAGGGGAACCTTGGTCGGTTCGTCTGCGGCTTCGATGTCGGGGGGAATGGGGCTGGCGGCGTCCAGCGTGGGGCCGGACTCGGTTGGAGTTGTCATCGCAGGATGGTCAGTGAGGCACGCACGAACGCCATGTCACCGGGCGGACGCCGGGACGCGTTCCGTACACCTCGACAGGGAAACTGTTACCGATGCTAGGGGGTCCATGACCATTCATGTATCGGGGGTTTCCTTAGCCGACGGGGCTTCTGGGGCGCTTTCGGGGCGTGTGCACAGGGCGGCTGTGAGGTTGGCGGGTTGACCCCTACGGCGGATTGCAGGTGGACGTGCGGGCGCGCGCCGATGGGCTTCCGCGAAAGACAGGCGCTGGGCAGGCAGAACTCCGAAAGGCCGGCGTCGGCCACCGTCGACATTGGCATGATTGCGCTCGATGCTTGCTTCAGGCTGAAGTGAGTCATTCGTTGACATTGGACTGGACAACGGCGACCACCAATGATGGTCATTAAGAACCTCTGGCAGCAATCACTAAAGCGGTTCCGCGGCAAGTACTCTTGCTCTGCGGGGCTGCGGGGCTGCGGGGCTGCGGGGCTGCGGAGTGCGTAGTGCGTAGCGTCTGCACAGCGCGGGTTACAGTAAGCGGCAAAGCCTTTGGAGGGTCTATGGCTACCTACCGTGTCGCAGAGGTTTGCCCGAATGGGCATGTGTCCACCAGCTCAGCCGACACATCGCCGGAGTTGCGCGAGAAGTTCTGCTCCTCATGCGGTGAGCCGACGATGATGCAGTGTCCATCTTGCCAAGCTGCCATCCGGGGGGACTACTACGTCGAAGGCGTGTTTAGTTTGAGTGAGTACACCCCACCCGCGCACTGTCACAACTGCGGGAGCGCGTTCCCATGGACGGCTCGCAAGGTTGAGAGCGCTGTCGAACTGGTTGAGGTCGGAGGTGGCTTGACCGACTCCGAACTTGTGCAGTTGCGTACCGACCTGACTGAGTTGACGAAGGACAGCCCAAAGACGCAAGTCTCGTCCCTGCGTTTCAAGACGGCGATGGCGAAGGTCGGGAGCACTGTTGCCCAGGGTGTGCGCGACATCGTTGTTGACGTGTTGAGCGAAGCAGCCAAGAAGGCCATCTGGGGCGGTTAAGAGTAGGAGCGACGAGATGGCCGACGCATTTCACTATCCACCGGAACTACTTGAGCTGCTGGTTGAGGCAATTCCCAGGCTTAGCCGGGCTAAGAAGGGTGTTGTGCTATTCCTGCGCGGCGCTGGCGTAGCCGACGAGGATCTATCCGAGGTCGAACGTACTTTGGCGACAAATCCCAATTTGATCAACAAGTTCGAGATCGTTCGCAAGGTACTCACGAAGGTCAATGTTCGTGGCGACAGCGGGCTGCGCCCTCGACGGGAAATCATCAAGCGCGTGGTGGAGTTCGAGAACTTCGAGACCTGTTGGCCGGAAGATCAGTTGAAAGCCAAGGGGCTGGTCGCCAGCGTGCGCGAAGCCGTCAATGCCAAGGACTCGTTCACGCGCATGAAGCAGGAACGAGATGCCGAGCGTGAAGCTACGATGTCCCGACAGCGCGCAGATCAGACAGCGGCAGCGGAGAAGCGCGTCAAGATTGAGCGGGTGGACATGCGGCTCTCGGCCTTGTTCGGCATGGACGACAGGCCTCAGGAGCGTGGCAAGCTGCTTGAAGGAGTTCTAAATGATCTCTTTCGAGCCTACGGTATCTTGGTCCGCGAGGACTTCCGTCGAAGGGACCCCGACACGTCGGTTGTGCTTGAACAGATTGACGGAGTCATCGAAATCGATGGCTCAGTGCACTTGGTTGAGATGAAGTGGCTTAACGCGCCAGTTGGCACAGGAGAATTCTTTCCGCATCTCGGCCGCCTCTTCCTCCGAGCAAATGCTCAAGGCATCTTCATTTCGTCTGCCGGCTTTACCGAACCTGTGGTCAAGGAATGTGCAGCTGCGCTGACTCAAAAGACGATGGTCCTCTGTTCCTTGCAAGAGATCGTCATGCTGTTACAGCGACGGGACGATCTCCTCTCGTTCTTGAAGAAGAAGTCGCAGGCGGCAATCGTTGACAAGAACCCGTATCTGCAAATCCTCGCGTGACCGAGTTAGCTTCGTATGCACCCCCGCGCCGGGAGGCATGAAAGTGAAAACCATGCAAAAAATGACAACCCTTCTGGGTCTCGCCGCATTGAGCGGAATGGCTCTGGCAGAGCCGCCACCGTTCAAGCAGTTCACTACAGAGTTGAATGCAAGTCTGGGTTGCAAGTATTCCAAGATGACGCCTGCGGACGAGTTCGACGGTCAACTCTATGGTTGTATTGCGGGCAAGGCTGAAACTGCTAAGGTCTTTGTGAATGAGAACAAGAAGACGGGTAAGACTCTCAATATGAAGCTGATATGGAATGACTGGTTCAAGGAAATGGGCTACGGCATTCACCCTGATAAAGCCGATGCGACCCGCTTTATCAATGTGCTGAGCCAGCGTCTTTCACCCACTCACACAGCTCAAATGCTGAAAGTATTCGAAGGAAAAGCTCCCGCCACGTTCTCTACTGAAGCTTGGACCATAAGCTACACCTATGAGCGTGGGCCAGCGATTGATGAACGAAAGTTTGTCTTTACGCCAAAGTGAAAATTTTGGCAGTTTTTCCGAGAAACTCATGACCCCTGAGCACGCAAAAAAACTCAAGAAAAACTGCCTTGCGCTAGGGGCTCATGACGGCGTACTCAACAGATGGTCAGGCAACGCGGAACAACTGCATGTTGCTTCGTGCCGATCTGCACCGCCTGCTTGACGCCGGCTTACTCGGCTTCGATTTGGGAGGGAAGGTCTTACTGAACAAAGAGGTGGCAGCCCACTATCCAGACTTACACGACAAGAAGCTTGATGACAACGTGTTCGAGTTTGTCGGTAAAGCTCTTGCTGCGTGCCGCGTTTTCTAGGAAATGAGGCGGAGGACTTATGTGCAATGCGTGGAATCACCCGCCTGGCTGCCCCTGCGGTTGGGGCGGCGGTTGGCAAGGGCCTTCAGGTCCCGCTGCCGTGAGCGCCATGTGGCCGGCGAGGGTCACGAACTTCGTCAATCCATTTGCGAGTTGCCCCGTATGTGGCGCTGCAGTCTTTTACTTCGAGTCGCGCGAAGGCGGGCGAGTGTTCTTCGATTCGCTCGGCCCGCCGTGGCCCAAGCACCCCTGCACTGACACGAGCCGATTTGGTTCGGTCCTGCCAGCGCCCTCGGCTGTTCCGATAAATCCGGCTGCCTACGGCTGGCATACAGAGGGTTGGCGCCCCCTCATCGTCAAGTTTGTTTTCGACTACACGCCGACGCTGCTGCGGGTTGACGGCGCCATTGAAAGCCGCGAGCTTGAGCTTTTTGTAAGGAAGTCCCACCTTCCTGCAGTACATAGTAGACGCGACTATTTGGCGCGCGCAGCTATCCAATCGCGAGCTGCGAGCATGGGTGACTATGTACTCTCGATTCTTGGATCAGATATGCGCCCACTTACCACGATTGGGTATAGCTCCTCTCTTGACGCAGAGGAACCGCGAACGGCACCGGGGCTAGTGCTCCAAGCCAAGGGGCGCAGGGTTAGAAAGAAAACCTAGGCCTACGCCACAAACCTCGATCGGGCCGAAATCCCTCAATCACAAAGACTTCAGCCGTCGCACCCCAAAGGACTTGTTCCCCAGGCGGGCCGCGAACACCGCAGCCCGCAGTTCAGCCCCTACCCGCCAGCCTCAGGCTCTCTGCATCTCGCCTTCTCACTCATCTGAAACAACTCCCCCGCCTTGCGAGCCATCTCAGCCGCAAGCCAAAGTAGATTGTTCAATTGCCGAGGCCCATCCCCACTGCACCAGTCGATCTCTTCCCCGTGGCAGACCCACAGTAGAGCTTCGAGTTGAGAGAGGGTGTTTTCAAGAAGATCCGCCGGGTCTTGGGCGTTGTCTTCGGAAGCTACCGGCGTAGTTGGCCGGGCTATAGTCTTGGTAGCCATTTTTGTGCTTTCCTTCCAAGGTTGGTGCACGAACTTGGTTAGACGGCCGGGGTGTTACGAGCACCCTGGCCGTCGCCTTTTGGTACCTCGCATTTGCATCAGTGCTTTCGCACCGACAACCTGCCGCGAGGCAAGCAGCCTTCAAACATCTAGCTAGTGGATTGGGTGTGCGGGCCTTTCTGCTCTCCTTGGCGGGGCATCGAGTGACAGGGGCATTCACTCTAGAGAAGAAGCCGGCGACGTAGCTGCTGCTACAGCACGAAGTCGCGGAGACTGCCAACTAATGCAGCTTCCGCAGCGCGCTGTGCAAAGACCCCATGAGACCGCGCTGTGCCAGTCAGCAGCGGCGCTCAACGCTCAGGCCGATGGGGTGCCTTGCGCAGCGAAATAAAGGGGGAGGCCGAAGGCCGGGGGACATTCGCGGAGCAAGGTACCCCGTCGGCCTGAGCGCCCCCGGATGCGAGTGAGCGGAGGGCTTCAGTCCATCCAGCCCCGAGCCCGGTCCAGGTGCTCACGGCACTCGCGCACCATGCGTTCCAGCAGTTCCGCGCAAGTCGGAATGTCGTCGATCAGCCCGATGCACTGGCCGGCCGAGACCACGCCGTTGTGCACCTCGCCCGACTCCAGCGCCGCACGTCCGCGCGCACCGGCCACCAGCGGGCGCACGTCCTCGAACTCGCAGCCGCCCGGCCGGTTCTCGGTGGCCACTACTTCTTCGGAGATGGCGTTGCGGAACACGCGCGCCGTGTTGTGCAGGGTGCGGAACATCAGCTTGGTGTCGCGCTCGGTCGCCTCCACCAGCGCCTGCTTGATGTTGTCGTGGATCGGCGCTTCCCTGGTCACGCAGAAGCGCGTGCCCATGTTGATGCCTTCTGCGCCCAGTGCCAGCGCTGCCGCCATGCCGCGCCCGTCGGCGATGCCGCCCGACGCGATGATCGGAATGCGCAGCTTGCGCGCCGCCACCGGCAGCAGCACCAGGCCGGGCACGTCGTCCTCGCCCGGATGGCCCGCGCACTCGAAGCCGTCCACCGACACCGCATCAACGCCGTTGCGCTCCGCCGAGAGCGCATGGCGCACCGAGGTGCACTTGTGGACGATCTTCACGCCGTGCTCCTTCAGCGCCGCGATGAAGTCCTTCGGGCTGTTGCCCGCGGTCTCGACAATCTTCACTCCGCTGTCGATGATGGCCTGCACGTACTCCGCATAGGGCGGCGGCTTCACGGCCGGCAGGATCGTCAGGTTCACGCCGAAGGGCTTGTCGGTCATCGTGCGCGTGCGCTCGATCTCGCGGCGCAGGTCGTCGGGCGTGGGCTGCGTGAGCGCGGTGACGATGCCGAGGCCCCCGGCGTTCGACACGGCCGACGCCAGCTCGGCGCGGCCCACCCATTGCATGCCGCCCTGGATGATCGGGTAGCGGATGCCCAGCAGTTCGGTGATGCGGGTCTTCATCGTCGCGGCCTCTCGCTTACAGCGCCTTCACCAGTTCCGGCACGGCCGTGAACAGGTCGGCCACGAGGCCGTAGTCGGCCACCGAGAAGATCGGCGCTTCTTCGTCCTTGTTGATCGCCACGATCACCTTGGAGTCCTTCATGCCGGCCAAGTGCTGGATGGCACCCGAGATGCCTGCTGCGATGTACAGCTGGGGCGCGACGATCTTGCCCGTCTGGCCCACCTGCCAGTCGTTCGGGGCGTAGCCCGCGTCGACGGCTGCACGGCTGGCGCCGAGGCCGGCGTTGAGCTTGTCGGCCAGAGGTGCCATCACCTCGGTGAACTTCTCTGCGCTGCCCAGGGCACGGCCGCCAGAAACGATGATCTTGGCTGCCGTCAGCTCAGGGCGCTCGCTCTTGGTGACTTCACGGCCCACGAAGCTGCTCTTGCCGCTGTCTGCGACGCCTGCAGCCGATTCGACGGCTGCGCTGCCACCGGTGGCTGCTGCCGCGTCGAAACCTGTCGTACGAACCGTGATCACCTTGGTCGCATCGCTGCTCTGCACGGTGGCAATCGCATTGCCCGCGTAGATCGGACGCTCGAAGGTGTCGGCGCTCACCACGGCCGTGATGTCGCTGATCTGCGCCACGTCGAGCTTGGCGGCCACGCGCGGAGCGACGTTCTTGCCGTTGGCGGTCGAGGGGAACAGGATGTGGCTGTAGCTGCCGGCGATCGCGAGCACCTGGGCTGCGACGTTCTCGGCGAGGTTCTCGGCCAGGCTCGGGCTGTCGGCTGCGATGACTTTGGAGACGCCAGCGATCTGGGCAGCCGCCTTGGCTGCTTCGGCGGCATTGGCGCCAGCCACCAGCACGTGGACGTCGCCGCCGCAAGCCAGCGCTGCGGTCACGGTGTTGAGGGTGGCCGGCTTGATGCTGGCGTGGTCGTGTTCGGCAATAACAAGTGCGGTCATGTTCAGATCACCTTCGCTTCGTTCTTCAGTTTGTTCACCAGCGTTGCAACATCAGGCACCTTGATGCCGGCACCGCGCTTGGGCGGTTCCGCGACCTTCAGGGTCTTCAGGCGAGGCTTCACATCGACGCCAAGGTCCTCCGGCTTGACCGTGTCCAGCTGCTTCTTCTTGGCCTTCATGATGTTCGGCAGCGTCACATAACGCGGCTCGTTCAGGCGCAGGTCGGTGGTGATGACTGCGGGCAGCGTGAGCGCCACGGTCTCCAGGCCGCCGTCGACTTCACGGGTGACGGTGGCCCTTTTCTCTCCATCTGTGCCGGCGACTTCGACCTTCGAGGCGAAAGTAGCCTGGGGAAGATCTGCCAGCGCAGCCAGCATCTGGCCGGTCTGGTTGGCGTCGTCATCGATGGCCTGCTTGCCGAGGATGATGAGCTGGGGCTGTTCCTTGTCGACCAGCGCCTTCAGCAGCTTGGCGACCGCCAGGGGTTGCAGTTCTTCAGTGGTTTCCACCAGGATGCCGCGGTCGGCGCCGATGGCCATGGCGGTGCGCAGGGTTTCCTGGCTCTTGGCGTCGCCGCACGAGACGGCGATCACTTCAGTGACCACGCCCTTTTCCTTCAGCCGGACCGCTTCTTCAACGGCGATCTCGTCGAAGGGGTTCATGCTCATCTTGACGTTGGCAATGTCCACTCCGGTGCCGTCGCTCTTCACGCGCACCTTCACGTTGTAATCGACGACCCGTTTGACGGGCACCAGAACCTTCATGGCTGTTCCTTTGAATGAAGAAGAAATGAATGGGCGAGCGCAGGGCTCACTCGAGCTTGGCGCCCGACTGCTTGATGAGGCGCTCCCACACGGGGCGCTCTGCCTTCCATGCGGTGGCGAAGAGTTCGGGCGAGCTTTCCTTGATCTCGAAGCCCATGGCCGCGATGCGCTCGCGCACGTCGGGCTGCTGCGTGGCCTTGCGCACTTCCTCGGCGATGCGGTCCACGATGGGCTTGGGCGTCTTCGCGGGCGCCGCGATGGCGAGCCAGCCGGTCACGCGGTAGGCCTCGTCCTTCAGGCCCTGCTCGGCCAGCGTGGGCACATTGGGCAGCGTGCTCATGCGGCGCTCGCCGCTCACGCCGATGGCGCGGATCTTTCCGGAGTCGATATGCGGCTTGGCCACCAGCGCGCTCGCATACGCCATCTGGATCTGGCCGCCGATCAGGTCCTGCATCATCGGCGCCTCGCCCTTGTAGGCGACGTGGCTCATGTCCGACTGCGTCGCCAGGCTCATGTGCGCGCCGGCCAGGTGCGGGTAGGCGCCGATGCCGTAGGAGCCGTAGGCCACCTTGCCCTTGTTGGCGACGACGTACTTCAGCAGCTCGGGGCCGGTCTTGGCCGGCACGCTGGGGTGCACCACCAGCACCAGCGGCGCCGCCGCGATCTGGTAGACCAGCGTGAGGTCGCGCGCGGTGTCGTAGGGCAGCTTCTCGTAGAGGAACTCGTTGGTCATGAGCGAGTTGCTCAGGCCCAGCACGATGGTGTAGCCGTCGGGCGCCGACTTGGCGACCGCGTCGGTGCCGATGATGCCGGCCGCGCCGGGCTTGTTGTCGATGATGACGGGCTGGCCCATGCCGGCCGACATCTTCTGGCCGATCACGCGTGCGAGCACGTCGGTGGCGCCGCCCGCGGCGAAGGGCACGACCATGCGGATGGGCTTGCTGGGGTAGGGGGCCTGCGCCTGCGCCTGAGCGGGGAGCAGCGCGCACAGCGTGGCGGCGGAAGCGGCGGCGCACAGCAGGGCGCGGCGGTTCGGAAGGCGGAAGGTCGTCATGGCTTGTCTCTGTCTCTCGGTCTTGGTTTCAAAAAATCGTCGGCTCGCCGTTACTCCGTCACTGCGTTGCGATGCGCGTCTTGAAGGGCAGGGGCTCCAGCGCCTTGTGCAGCCGCTCCTGCAGCGGCGCGGCCAGCGTGCCTGCCGCAGCGCCGTCGATCTGCACGAGCACGAGGCTCTCGCCCTCGGTCTTCACCACGGGCCGTGCGGCCTCGGGCACGGCCAGCTGGGCGCAGGCTTCGGCGACGGCGGCGTTCACCACCTGCAGCGCGGCCATCGCGCGCAGCTCGGGCTTGTAGATCTTTCCGACGTTGGTCATCGGCATGGTCGCGATCACCGACACCCACTTGGGCCGGGCCGGGGCCTCGTCCACGCGCGCGGAGGTGAAGGCCAGCAGCTCTTCTTCGGTCGCCGAGGCGCCGGGCACCAGCGTCGCGAAGATCACGGGCAGCTCGCCCGCGTAGGCATCAGGCGCTCCCACTGCGGCGCACAGCTGCACGGCCGGGTGCGCGCCCAGCGCGTCTTCAATCGTCTTGGGGTCGATGTTGTGGCCGCTGCGGATGATGAGGTCCTTCGAGCGGCCGGTGAGGTTGAGCCGTTCCTCGTCGTCGATCCAGCCCAGGTCACCGGTGGCGAGCCAGCCGTCGGCGGTGAAGGCCTTGGCGTTGTCCGCAGGGTCGACGAAGCCCGAGAACACGTTGGGCGACTTGAAGAGCACCATGCCCTGCTGGCCGCGCGGCATCTCGCGGTCGGTCGCGTTGCCGTTCTCGTCGAGCGCCACCACGCGCATCTGCATGTAGGGCAGCCGAAAACCCACGCAGCCCGCGGGCCCGTTCACGCCGGGTGGCGTGATGGTCGAGATGCCGGCCATCTCCGTCATGCCCAGGCTCTCGTGCACGTGCAGGCCGAACAGGCGCTCGAAGCGCGCGGCCAACTCGGGCGCGAGCACGGCGGCGCCGGTGCGGCAGTAGGTGATCGACGAGATGTCCGCGCCGTCCAGCGGCACGTTGGCCAGTGCCGCGAGCACGGTGGGAACGGCCGACAGCGAGGTCGGGCGGTACTTGGCCACCAGCTTCCAGTAGTTGGCCAGCACCTCCTTGTTGCGCAGCAGCGAGGGCGTGGGAATGATCACCTCCACGCCAGCCGACAGCGACGACAGCGACGCCGGCAGCACGCCCGCCACATGGAACAGCGGATAGCCGTTGATGGAGATGCCGTTCTCGTTCATGCCCGCGACCTGCACGCTGGCCCAGGCGGTGAACACCTGCGCGCCGTGGCTGTGGCGCGCGAGCTTGGGTGCGCCGGTGGTGCCGCCGGTGTGGAAGTAGGCGGCGATGTCGGCAGGCGCGATGTCGCGGCCGCTCACCAGGCGGTCGTCGGGTTGCGCGGCGCGCAGCACGTCGAACTCGGCGACTCCTTCGGGCAGTGCACCGGCCGCGCCGGGCGCCTCGTCGTGCGGCGCCACGCGCAGCACGGTGGTGAGCGTGGGCACCTGGCCGCGCAGGCGCATGGCCTTCGACCACATGCCCGATTCGGCATCGGAGCCGTAGGCGATCAGCACCTTGGCGCGGCCGGCGGTCATCAGCGCGACCAGCTTCTCGTCGGTGAGCAGCGGGTTCAGCGGCTGCACGATGCCGGCGGCCTCGCCGCCCCACAGCGCGAGGTGGTACTCCAGGCAGCCGGGCAGCAGCACGGCGACGGCGTCGTCCGGCCCCACGCCCAGCGCATGCAGCATGTTGGCGGTCTGGTGGATGCGCGAGAGCAGCTCGGCATAAGACCAGCGGATCGGCTCGTCGGCCGGGTTGCCGGTGCGCAGGAAGGTCAGCGCGGTCTTGTTGCCGAAGGCATGGCCCGCGTTGCGGAAGATCTCGTAGGTGCTGCGCACCGTGAGCGCCTGCTCCAGCGGCGTCTCCTCGAGCTTGCGGATGTCGGCGAGGCTGCGCACGGGCAACGCGGGTCGGAACGGCGCGCTCACCGGGGTGCCGTAGTCGTTCTCGTATTTCTGCTTATGCGTCATGTCTGTCTCCTTGGTTTGGTCGCCCTGCGGACCTGTGCGTTCTACTGGTTCGTGATGTGGTTGTCGCGGATGACCTTGCCCCAGCGCTCGAAGTCTTCCTTCATGCGAACACCCGTCTGCCCCGGCGTGCGGTAGGCCGCGAAGGTGCCTACGCCCTGGAGCTTTTCCTGCACTTCCTTGTCGGCCAGCGCCTTCTTCAGCTCGGCGCTCATGCGGTCGATGACCTCCTTCGGCGTGCCCACCGGCGCGAGAAGGCCGCCCCACGAGGTTGCGTCGAAGCCGGGGAAGCCCTGCTCGGCCACCGTCTTCACGTCGGGCAGCAGGCTCACGCGCTGGCCGGAGCCGACCGCGATGGCGCGCAGCTTGCCCGACTTGATGTGCGGCAGCACGCCCACGAGGTCGGAGAACATCGCGGGCACCTGGCCGCCGATCAGGTCGGTCACGGCCGGCGAGCTGCCGCGGTAGGGCACGTGCTGCATGTCGAACTTGCCGATGGTCTTGAGCTGCTCGGTCGTCAGGTGGCCGAAGCTGCCGGCGCCTGCGCTGGTGTAGTTGAGCTTGCCGCCCTCGGCCTTGGCCTTGGCGATGAGGTCTTGCACGCCGTTCACGTCGGGCAGTGACTTGGGGTTGACCACCAGCACGATCGGCAGGTCGTACACCGAGCCCACGGGCGTGAAGTTCTTGAAGATGTCGTAGCCGGTGGGGCCGTAGAGGTGCGAGGCCAGCAGCGTGGGCGTGGCCAGCATCACGAAGGTGTAGCCGTCGGCCGGTGCGCGCGCGGCGGCAGCAGCGCCCACGGTGCCCGATGCGCCGCTGCGGTTGTCGATGACGATGCTCTGGCCGAGCGCGCCCGACATCTTCTGCGCCACGATGCGCGATGCCACGTCGGTGGGGCCGCCGGGAGGGAAGGGCACGATCAGCGTGATCGGCTTGGCGGGCCAGGCCTGCGCGAAGGCGGCGCCGGCGGCGAGCGGAAGGGCCAGGGCAAGGAGTGCACGGCGAAGGGGACTGCGGAGGGAACGGAAAGCGGGGAATGCCATGGACTTCGACTACTTCAGGGAAAACGGGAAACGGAAAAAACGAGAAACAGGGGACGGGAAACGGAGGGCGTGCTGCTCTTCAGACCACGCCGCTGCTCTTGAGCGCCGCGAGCCTGTCGTCGGACAGGCCGAGCAGCGACTGCAGCACGTCGTGCGTGCCTTCGCCCAGCGTGGGCGGCGCGCTGCGCACCGGCAGGCGCTCGCCATCGAAGCGGTAGGGCGGCGCGAGCACGTCGACCGTGCCTGCCACCGGATGCGGCTGCGAGGTCACGAGGCCGCCCTGCGTGGCGCGCGGCGACTTCAGCGCCTCCAGCAGCCCCAGCACCTCGCCGCAGGGAATGCCCGCAGCGGTGAGCTTTTCGAGCAGGTCGGCGCGCTGGCGCTTCGCGAGCTCGGCGTGCAGTTCGGGCAGCAGCGCGGCGCGGTTGGCCGAGCGCAGGATGTTGGTCTTGAAGCGCTCGTCGGCCGCGAGGTCGGGCCGCTCGATCACCTCGGTGCAGAAGCGCGCGAACTGCGCGTTGTTGCCCACGGTGATGACCAGCGGGCCGTCGGCCGCGTCGAACACGCCGTAGGGAACGATCGACGGATGCGAGTTGCCGTAGCGCGGCGGGTCTTCGCCCATGAGCAGGGCTTCGAGGCCGTAGTAGGCGGTGATCATCAGGCCGCAGTCGAAGAGCGCCATCTCCACGTGCCGGCCCTTGCCGGTCTTCTCGCGCTGGTAGAGCGCCGCGAGGATGGCCTGCGCCGAGTACATGCCGGTGAACAGGTCGACGGCGGCCACGCCGAACTTCAGCGGCGGCTGGTTCGCCTCGCCGTTGAGCGCCATCAGGCCGGCCTCGCCCTGCACCACGAGGTCGTAGCCGGGGCGCGCGGCCTCGGGGCCGGTGCGGTCGTAGCCCGAGATCGAGCAGTAGACGAGGCGCGGGTTCTCCTTGCTGAGCTGCTCGTAGCCCAGGCCCAGCTTGTCGATGCCGCCGAACTTGAAGTTCTGGATCACCACGTCGCACTGCCTGGCGAGATCGCGCGCGAGCTGCTGGCCCTCGGGCGTCTGCAGGTCGAGCGTGACGGAGCGCTTGTTGCGGTTCACGCTGTTGAAGTAGGCGGTCTCGGTCTTGCCTACGCGCAGGCCCCAGTCGCGGGTGTCGTCGCCGCGGCCCGGATGCTCCACCTTGATGACTTCGGCGCCCATGTCGGCCAGCACCATGCCGCACCAGGGGCCCGCGAGGATGCGGGACAGATCGAGAACGCGTACGCCGGCAAGCGGCAGCGATGAATGGGGCAAAGGCATGAGATCAGCTCCCTGGAAACGAGAAAGCCCCGCACGGTGCATGCGTCGTGCGAGGCGAAAGGACGGGTAGGGCGGCCCGCGTCAGGATGCACCCTGCTTCCGGCCGCGCAGCGCCGCGAAGTCGGCCTTGCGCTTGCCCAGGAAGGCGCCGATGCCTTCGGCCGCCTCGGCATCCGCCTGCGACTCGACCATGAACACGGCCTCGGCGTCGAGCTGCTCTTCGAGCGTGGCGCGGTGCGCCTGGCGGCACAGCGACTTGATGCGGGCGCTGGCGCGTTCCGGCCCGTTGGCTACCTTGGCCGCGAGCGCGATGGCCTCTGCCAGCGCGGCGCCCTTGTCGGTGAGGCGGTTGACGGCGCCCAGCGCGTGCAGGCGCTCGGCCGGCATGCGGTCGCCGGTGAGGCACATCTCGGTGAGCACCTGGCGCGAGACGAACTCCGAGAGGAAGGCCGTGGCGCCGCCGTCGGGCGTGAGGCCGACCTTGACGTAGGCGACGGTGAAGAAGGCGTCGCGCGCCGACACCAGCATGTCGCAGGCCAGCGCCATCGACAGGCCCGCGCCCGCGGCACCGCCCTCGACGGCCGCGATCACCGGCTTGCTGCAGTCGCGCAGCGCGCGGATCAGGTTGTTGAGGCCTTCGAGGATCTGGCGGCGTTCCGACGCCGGCAGCTCGCGGCGCTTGGCCAGCAGGTTGAGGTCGCCGCCCGAGCAGAAGAAGTCGCCCGCGCCGGTGAAGACGATGGCGCCCGTTTCGGGGTCGGCCTGTGCGTCGGCCAGCGCGGCCGAGAGCTCGGCGTACAGCGTGGGCGTGATCGCGTTGCGCGAGGCGGGGTTGCTGTTGGTGAGGATGCGCACCGCACCCTCCTGCGAGATCAGGATCGTCTTGTTGTCGGTGCTCATGCTGCGACCTCCTTGCCGGATTCCTTGCCCAGGGCGATGTAGCGCTGCAGGTGGTGGTCTTCGTCGCCGAGCTGGTGGTCGATCATCACGAGGCGCTTGGCGTAGTGGGGCAGCGGCAGCTCCCAGGTCATGCCGATGCCGCCGTGCATCTGGATGCTCTCCTGCGCCACCAGCGCGCCGATGCGGCCGATGCTGAACTTGGCGGCCGACAGCGCACGCTCGCGCGTCACGCGGTCGCCGGTGTCGATGGCGGCTGCGGCGTTGATGACGGCCGAGCGGGCCTGTTCGATCTCCAGCAGCAGGTCGGCCATGCGGTGCTGCAGCGCCTGGAAGCTGCCGATCAGCGTGCCGAACTGCTTGCGCGTGCGCAGGTAGTCGAGCGTCGCGGCCTTGGCGGCTTCCATCGCGCCCAGCGCTTCGGCGCACAGCGCGAGCACGCCGCGGCCGATGGCACGCTCCAGCGTGGCATGGCCCTGGCCCTCGGTGCCGAGCAGCGCGTCGGCGCCCAGCTTCGCGCCGTCGAAGGAGAGTTCGGCGACGCGGCCGCCGTCGATGGCGGGGCAGCCGCGCACCGTGAGGCCGGCCGTCTTCGCGGGCACGAGGAAGAGCGAGATGCCGGCTTCGTCGTCCACGTTGCCCGAGGTGCGTGCCGAGACCAGGAACAGGTCTGCCTGCTCGCCCTGCGGCACCACGGCCTTGGCGCCGTGCAGCACCCAGCCGCTGTCGCTGCCGTTGTTGCTGCGTTCTGCCTTGGTCGCCACGCGCGTGCGCTCGTAGTGCGTGTCGGCCTCGTCGTGCGCGAAGGCGGCGACGACTGCGCCGTTGATGATGTCGCCGAGCTTCTCTTTCTGCGCATCGTTGCCGGCGGCGCTGATCGCCTCGCCGACCATCACCGCGCCCAGCAGCGGCTCGATCACCAGGCCGCGGCCCAGCGCCTCGAAGACCACGGCGATGTCGAAGCCGCCGCCGCCGAAGCCGCCGTCGGCCTCGCTGAAGAGCGCGCCGATCACGCCCAGTTCGGCGAACTGCAGGAAGATTTCCTTGCTGAACCCGTGTTCCGACTTCGCGATGCGGTCGCGCGCGTCGAAGGCGTACTGCTCGCTGATGAAGCGGTTCAGGCTGTCGGCGAGCATGCGCCGGTCTTCGGTGTGTTCGAAATTCATTTCAAGTCTCCTGCGCATCTGCCAAGACACGCGTCGCATGAAAAAGTGCGGCTATCAAAGGGTGATTCCAGGAACGCCGCGGAACCGGCTTTGCCGGGCCGCTGGCGTTGCCCCCGGAAGGGGGTGGCGGTCACACGGAGTGGGCAAGCCTGGGGGAGAGCCATCACAGGCCGAGGATCATCTTGGAGATGATGTTTTTCTGGATTTCGTTGGAGCCGCCGAAGATCGACAGCTTGCGGTTGTTGAAGTAGCGCGAGGCGGCGGCCGAGGCGTAAGGCGGCCCGAAGGTCTCGCCGGTGTAGCCGTCCTTCAGCGCCTCGGCGATGAAGGGGCGGCCGTAGACGCCCATCGCGCGGCGCGCGAGCGACGAGATCTCCTGGCGGATCTCGGTGCCGCGAATCTTCAGCATCGAGCTTTCCGCGCCGGGCACGCCGCCGCCTGCCACCGCCGCGATCACGCGCAGGTTGGTGGTCTTCATGTTCTCCAGGTCGATCTCGACGCGTGCCATTCGGGCTGCGAAGGCCGGGTCGTCGGCCAGCGGCTTGCCGTTCTTGGTCTGCGTGGCGGCGATGCCCTTCAGCTGTTCGAGCGCGGCCACCGAGAAGCCGACGCCTGCGATGTTGGTGCGCTCGTAGGTCAGCAGGTACTTGGCGCAAGTCCAGCCCTTGTTCTCCTCGCCCACGAGGTTCTCGGCGGGCACGCGCACGTCGGAGAAGAACACCTCGTTCACCTCATGCTCGCCGTCGAGCGTGATGATCGGGCGCACTTCCACGCCGGGGGAGGTCATGTCGATCAGCAGGAAGCTGATGCCTTCCTGCTTCTTCGCCTCGCGGTTGGTGCGCACCAGGCAGAAGATCATGTTGGCGTGCTGGCCCAGCGTGGTCCAGGTCTTCTGGCCGTTCACGATGAAGTGGTCGCCCTGCGCGTCGATGCCGCGCACGGCCGAAGTCTTCACCGCAGCGAGGTCGGAGCCCGCGCCGGGTTCCGAGTAGCCCTGGCACCACCAGTCGGCGCCATTGAGGATGCGCGGCAGCCAGTGCTTCTTCTGCGCCTCGTTGCCGTACTTGATGAGCACCGGGCCGAGCATGTTCACGCCGAAGGGCACGATGCGCGGCGCGAAGGCCAGCGCGCATTCGTTCTCGAAGATGAACTTCTCCACCGCCGTCCAGCCCGGTCCGCCGTACTGCTCGGGCCAGTGGTTGGCCAGCCAGCCGCGCTCGTTGAGGATGGCGTGCCATTCCTGCATGTCGGCCTTCTCGAGGATCTTGCCGCTGCGCACTTTCTCGGACAGCCGCACCGGCAGCTTGGCGGCCAGGAAGGCGCGCACCTCGCTGCGGAAGGCTTCTTCTTCGGGGGTGAAGTTCAGGTCCATCGCTGGCTCCTCTTCAGTAGATTTCAAAGAGACCGGCTGCGCCCATGCCGCCGGCGATGCACATCGTGACCACGGCGTACTTCGCACCGCGGCGCTTGCCTTCGATGAGCACGTGGCCCGCGAGGCGCGCGCCGGTCATGCCGAAGGGGTGGCCGATGGAGATCGCGCCGCCGTTCACGTTGAGCAGTTCCGAGGGAATGCCCAGCTTGTCCTGGCAGTAGATCGACTGCGAGGCGAAGGCCTCGTTGAGTTCCCACAGGCCGATGTCCTGCACCTTGAGGCCGTGGCGCGCGAGCAGCTTGGGCACCGCGAACACCGGGCCGATGCCCATCTCGTCGGGTTCGCAGCCGGCCACCGCGAGGCCGCGGAAGGCGCCCAGCGGCTTGATGTTGGCGCGCTCGGCTTCCTTTGCCTCCATCAGCACGCAGGCCGATGCGCCGTCCGACAGCTGCGAGGCGTTGCCGGCGGTGATGAACTTGTCCTCGCCCATCACGGGCTTGAGCTTGGCGAGCGCCTCGTAGGTGGTGCCGCGGCGGTTGCAGTTGTCTTCGGTGGCGGTCACTTCGCGGTAGGTGACTTCCTTCGTCTCCTTGTCGGTGACGGCCATCGTGGTGGTGCAGGCAATGATCTCGTCCTTGTAGCGGCCGGCGATCTGAGCCTCTTCGGTGCGGCGCTGGCTCTCGGCCGAGAAGCGGTCCTGCGCCTCGCGGCTGATGTTGTAGCGCTTGGCGACGATGTCGGCGGTCTCGATCATCGCCATGTACAGCTCGGGCTTGTGCTCGACGATCCACGGGTCCATGCCGCTGTCGCCGCTGTCGGTGGCGCTGCGGGTGCGGATCTGCGAGATGCTTTCGACGCCGCCCGCGATCATGGCCGGCGCGCCGTCCACCACGATGCGGCCCGCGGCCATGGCGATGGCCTGCAGGCCCGAGGCGCAGAAGCGGTTGACCGTGGTGCCGGCGATGGAGATCGGCAGGCCCGCGCGGATGATGGCCTGGCGCGCGATGTTGCGGCCGGTGGTGCCTTCGGGGTAGCCGCAGCCGAGGATGGCGTCCTCGATCAGCGCGGGGTCGAGGCCCGAGCGCTCCACCGCCGCCTTCACGGCGAATGCGGCCAGCGTGGGGCCGGGGGTGATGTTGAATTCGCCGCGGTGCGCCTTGGTAAGCGGGGTGCGGGCGGTGGAAACGATGACGGCTTCACGCATGGGGGTGTCTCCTGGACGGCTGGCTCTGTCTGTGATTACTCGGATTGGTTGAGGCTCGCGAAGTCGGCGCCGCGCTCGACCAGCTGCACCAGCAGCGGCGAGGGCTTCCAGAAGACCGGGTCTTCCTTCGCGAACTCCTGGATGTCGGCCAGCACCTTGGGCAGGCCCACGGTGTCGGCGTACTTCATCGGGCCGCCGCGGTGGCGCGGGAAGCCGTAGCCGTAGAGGAAGGTCACGTCCACGTCGAGCGGGCGCAGCGCGATGCGCTGCAGCACGACGTTGGCGCCCTCGTTGATCATCGCGGCCATGTAGCGGCGCATGATTTCTTCCTCGGTGAAGGCGCGCGGCTTGATGCCGGCGCGCTCGCGCTCGGCGTCGATGATGGCCAGCACCTCGGGGTCGGGCTGGCCGGTGCGGGCGCCCTCGGGGTAGAGGTAGTAGCCGCGCTGCGTCTTCTGGCCGAACCAGCCGCGCTCGCAGATCCGGTCGGCGATCTGCACGTAGCGAGCCTTCGGGTCGCGCGTGGCGGCCTTGCGCTTGCGCGTGGCCCAGCCGATGTCGCCGCCCGCGAGGTCGGACACCTGGAAGGGGCCCATCGGGTAGCCGAAGTTGCGCACGGCGGCGTCGATGTCGTAGGGCGATGCGCCGTCTTCCATCATGTGGTCGGCGGCCTGGCGGTACACGGCCAGGATGCGGTTGCCGATGAAGCCGTCGCACACGCCGGCGCGCACCGGCACCTTCTTGAGCTTCTTCGCGAGCTCGAAGCCGGTGGCGACCACGTCGGCGCTCACCTTAGCGGGCACCACGATCTCCAGCAGCTTCATGATGTTGGCGGGCGAGAAGAAGTGCAGGCCCACCACGTCCTGCGGACGCGAGATGCTGGCGGCGATCTCGTCGATGTCGAGGTACGAGGTGTTGGTGGCCAGCACCGCGCCGCGCTTGCACACGCGGTCGAGCTCGGCGAACACCGCCTTCTTCACGGCCATGTCCTCGAACACGGCTTCCACCACGATGTCGACATTGGCGAGCGCGTCGTAGCTGGTGGAGCCCGAGAAGCGCGCCATGACGGCCGCCTTGCCCTCGGGCGTCATGCGGCCCTTGGCGATGAGGCCGTCGTACACCTTCTCGACGTTGGCGCGGCCGCGCGCGAGCTGCGTGTCGTCGCGCTCGATCATGGTCACGGGCATGCCGGCGTCGAGCATCGCCACCGCGATGCCCGCGCCCATGGTGCCGCCGCCGACGATGCCGGCCGCCTCCAGCGCGCGGGGGCTGGCCGACTTGGTCTCGGGGGCCTTGAGCACTTCGCGCTCGGCGAAGAAGGCGTGGATCAGGCCGGCGCGCTGCGGGCTGTCGATGCACTGCAGGAACAGCTTGCGCTCCAGCGCCATGCCTTCGTCGAAGGGCAGCGTGAGCGCGGCTTCGACGGCCTCGACGATCTTCATCGGCGAGAACAGGCCGCGGCTCTTCTTGGCGGTGTCGGCGCGGGCGGCTTCGAGCGCGGCGCGGGCGGCTTCCTTGTCGGCCAGCGCGCCGGCGTCGCGGGTGCGGCGCACCGGGGCCTTGGCTGCGACCAGTTCATTCGCGTAGGCGAGGCCTTCGGCGCGGGCGTCGGCTTCGGTGGCGAGGCGGTCGACGAGGCCGAGCGACAGCGCTTCCTTCGCGCCCGCATGGCGGCCGCTGAGCATGAGTTCGATGGCGGGCTTCACGCCGATCAGGCGCGGCGCGCGCTGCGTGCCGCCCGAGCCGGGCAGCAGGCCCAGCGCCACTTCGGGCAGGCCCAGCCTGGCGGTCGGCGAGGCGATGCGGTAGTGCGCCGACAGGGCCACTTCCAGCCCGCCGCCGAGCGCGGCGCCGTGGATGGCCGCGACCACCGGCTTGGTGCAGTTCTCGATCTTCAGGCAGGCCTCGGGCAGCGAGGGCGGTTGCGGCGTCTTGCCGAACTCGCGGATGTCGGCACCCGCGATGAAGTTGCGGCCCGCGCCGACGATCAGCACCGCCTTGGCCGCGCTGTCGGCCTCGGCCGCGTCGATGGCGGCCACGAGGCCGCGGCGCACGTCCACGCCCAGGGCGTTGACTGGCGGGTTGTCGATGGTCACCACGAACACGTCGCCTAGACGTTCGAAGGTGACGGGACCGGTGGACGTGGAGGGGCTGGAGGTGTCGTTGGTGGCCATGTGCTGCTTGTCTCTCGCGTTGCGGACCGTGCGGGTCCGAGGCTCTGGGATGAACCAAGCATTCTTGGCCGGTGTCCGCGCTTTGACAATTGCATAGGCGGTTGACAGACTGTCAAAGGATTTTTGACACAATCGGCCCATGGACCTCCAGTCGCTCACCCTGTTGGTGGAAATCCTCGACGCCGGCAACCTGAGCGCGGCCGCGCGGCGTCTCAAGATGACCCGCGCCAACGTCAGCTACCACCTGAACCAGCTCGAGCGCTCGGTGGGCGCGCAGCTCGTGCGCCGCACCACCCGGCGCGCCGAGCCGACCGAGATCGGCCTGCGCCTGTACCAGCACGGCATCGCCATCCAGGCCGAGCTGCTGGCGGCGCGCGAATCGGTCACCACGCTGGGCCAGGGCCTGCAGGGCCGCGTGCGCCTGAGCGTGCCCAGCGGCTACGGGCAGCTGGTGATGGCCGACTGGCTGATCGACTTCAAGCGCCAGTACCCCGGCATCGTGCTCGACGTGGTGTTCGAGAACCGCATCGAGGACCTGCTGCGCGACGAAGTCGACATCGCCATCCGCGTGATTCCCGAGCCGCCACAGAACCTGGTGGCGCGCGCGATGGGGCCGGTGCGCTACGTGGCCTGCGCCTCGAGCGAATACGCCGCGAAGAACCCGCTGCCGGTGCAGCTCGACGCGCTGCAGGGCGCGCCGGTGGTCACCGCCGCCGTCATCGGGCGGCAGCTGCGCGTGTCGGCCTACCAGGGAGAGACACGCCGGGAGGTGATCCTGGAGCCGACGCTGATCTCCGAGAACTTCCTGTTCCTGCGCCAGGCCATCCTCGCCGGCCTGGGCATCGGCCTCGTGCCCGACTACGTGGTGCAGGAAGACGTGCGCCGCGGCGACGTGGTGACCACGCTCGACGACTGGCGCCTCTCGATCTTCGGCACCCAGATGTTCATGCTCTACATGCCGAACCGCCAGCACACGCGGGCGATCCGGACGTTCATCGATTTCGTGCTGGAGCGGGTGAGGGGGCCGGGCTACGAAGGCCCCGACGTGAAATAGATCAAGAGGGCTGCTCCGCCGATCAGGAGCCAGGTGAGAAAGCCCACGATGCTGCCCAGGCCCGCGCTGATGACAATGCGCCCGCTGGGCGCCCGGGCCCACCTTTCGGTCATCGCCCCGACGCCTTCTTCGTGCCGCTCGACGACCACGTGCCCCAGCGTGGCGACCGGAACGGCGACAAATCCGGTGATGTAGCCGATCAGGTGTATCGCAGCCTCTGCGATGGGCTGCAGCACGAGTTGGATCAGCGCTTCGGCAAGGCCTTCAAGAAGCATTGGTTCTTTTCGGCAAACGTAACCTCGCAAACTACGGATCAACTCGGCGCAGCGTCGGTGGCTACTGCTGCCTGCGGTCGGTTCCCACGCTCTCGTAATACCGCGACTTGTCCTCGTACATCGCCCGGTCGGCCCGCTGCAGCGCGGCCTCCAGCGGCTCGTCGCCGTGGCAGGTGGCCAAGCCGATGGCCAGGCTCAGCGCGTGGCCGCTCTGGCCGGCGTGGAACTGGTTGTTCATTTCCAGCAGCGTGAGGATGCGCTCGCGCATCGCCTCGGCGCCGCGCTCGTCGGTCATGGGCAGCAGCACCGCGAACTCGTCGCCGCCGATGCGCGCGGGCCAGGCGGGCAGGTCGACGGCCTTGTCGAGCACCTCGCCCATGCGGCGCAGCAGGGTGTCGCCGGCGGCGTGGCCTTCGAGGTCGTTGACCTGCTTCAGGCCGTTGAGGTCGATGGCCACGATCGACACCGGCCACGGGCCCTTGCGCGAGAGGCGGTTGAGCTCCTCGGTGTAGTAGGTGCGGTTGCACAGCTGCGTGAGCACGTCGTGCTTGCCGAGGTATTCGAGGTAGGCCTCGGCCTTCTTGCGCGCGGTGATGTCGACCAGCGAGACCAGCACCAGGTCCCAGGTGTCGAGACGGTCATCCTGCACCGCGAACTGCATGTGGATGTTGAGCACCTCGCCCGACAGCGAGTAGTTGAGCACCTCGCGGTGCTGCACCGTCTTGCCGTTCCACAGGTCCTGCAGCTGTTCGGCGAACGACTCGCGCATCTCGTCGCGGAAGATGCGCGAGAGGTTGCCCAGCAGCGTCTGCAGGTTGGGTGCGCCGAACATGCGCAGCGTCTCGTGGTTGACGTCGATGACGCGGATCTCCTGCATGCAGCGCGTGACGAAGTCGGGGTGCACCTTGATGAAGGTGGCGAAGTCGGTGATGCCGCGCGCGCGCAGCGTCTCCATCAGCGAGCGTACCGCGCTGAAGTCTTCCACCCACAGCGACACCGGCGAGCGGTCGAACAGGCTGCGCGCGTAGATGGCGCTCTCGTCGCGCAGGCGCTGCGCGGCCACGCGCTCGGTGACGTCGTCCAGCGCCACCAGCACGCGGCTCCAGCTGTCCTCGTAGCCCGGCAGCACGCGGGCGCGCACGCGCACGTCGAGCCGGCGGCCGTCGAGCGCGTAGTTGACGGTCTCGCTCTCGAAGCTGAACTGGCCGCGCCAGAGCTGGTCGAGCTCGTGCACCACGGTGGCCGACATGTCGCCGCGGAACACGCGGTCGAGCGCGCCCAGCAGGGTCTGCTCGCTGTCGGCGCCGAAGAGCTTGAGCGTGTGCTGGTTGACCCGCAGCACCCTCAGCAGCGCCATGCATTCGTTCACCCGGCGCGGGTCGGCCTGCAGGTGCGCCACCAGGTCGGTGACGCCCTCGGCGCGCCAGCCGTCGAGCTTGCGCTTGAGGTCGCCGTAGTCCTCGATCCAGAGGGAGACCGGCGCCAGGTCGAACATGGCGTCGAGGTCGCCGGCGGCGGAATGTGAAGCCGGCGTGGAGCCGGAGCTGGTGGCGGGCAGGGCCATCGATGATGCTTTCAGGGAAGCGGCGCGGCCATGGGTGGGCAGGGCATTTGCCGGCGGGCTGAGTTCTTAATTATTAACCGTGGCCAGCAGGCCTCCGGACTCAGCGGCTGTACAGGCCCACCACGCTCTGGCCGCCGAGCGCTCGGCCCTTCAGCGCGGCCAGCAGCGCGTCGCGGCCGAGGCCGGCGGGCAGGCTGCCCGGCGCGAGTTCGGTGGCGATCACCGTCATGACGTAGTGGTGAGGCCGGTCGCCCACCGGCGGGCACATGCCGCGGTATGCGGGCGCGCCGGCCACGTTCGGGCCCATGGTGAAGTCGAAGTTCGAGCCCGCAGCCCCTTCGCCCGCCTTGAGCTCGCCGCGCTCGGCAGCGATGTTGTAGGCCACCCAGTGCGATACGCCCAGGCCGGCCGCGCCGTCGGGGTCGAAAACCAGCACCGCGACCGACTTGGTCTTGGCCGGCAGGTTGCTCCAGGCCACGGGCGGCGAGATGTTCTTGCCGCCGCATTCGCCAGCGCCCGCATGCTCGGCCGGGATGGTGCCGTTGTCGGCGAAAGCGCTGGAAGTGACCTTCATGCCCGTGGAGCCCTTGCCCACGGGCGAGGACATGTTCGCGCAGCCTGCCAGCAGCCCGGCCAGGGCAAGGGCCGCGGCGGGCAGCGCCATATGCGGAAGAGTGCGGAATCGGTTGGTGCAGTTGCGCATGTCGTTGCTCCTGGATGGTGGATCTTGTGCCGACTTCAGCCGGCCGCGCCGGGCCACACGCTGCCGTCGGGCTTCTCGTGGACGGCCAATGGCGTGAGCCGCGCGCCCCGGCACGGGCCGCCGACGCACTTGCCGGTGTCGGGCTCGAAGATGGCGCCGTGCCGGGCGCACATCAGGAAGCGCCCCGAACTCTCCAGCACCTGGCCCTCGAAGTCGAGCGGCCCGCCGGCATGCGGGCACTGGTTGAGGTAGGCATGCACCGCGCCCTGCCAGCGCACCGCGAAGGCGGGCACGCCCTCGGGGGTGCTGAACCTGGCGGCCAGGCCGCCTTCGGCAAGGCCGGTGGCCAGCGGCAGGGCCGGTGTGGCGGACGGGCCGGGTGGGGTGGGCTGGTGGGCGGTCGTGGCGGCTTCGGTCATCTGACCGCGAGCCTAGCCAAGGTTCAGGCGCTGCGCAACGCGCGGCGTGGCGGGGCCGAGGCCATCGTGTCGTCGGACGGCGCCGCGTCCAGCGGGCCGAGCCGGCGCATCTTGTCGTAAAGGGTCTTGCGCGGCACGCCCAGGCGTTCGGCTGCCGCGGCCGCGCTCCCGTTGCAGGCCTCCAGCGCCTCGCGGATCAGGTAGCGCTCGAACTGCGCCATCTGCTCGTCGAGCGTGCGCGGGCCCTGCGCCAGGCTGCGGAAGCCCTCCTCGCCGTCCCACAGCCCGAGCACGAAGCGGTCGGCGATGTTGCGCAGCTCGCGCACGTTGCCGGGCCAGGCATGTGCCATCAGCGCCTGCAGGTGACGCGGCGCGACCGCCGGCTGCTCGCGCCCGTGGCGCAGTGCGGCCTGCATCGCGAAGTGGGTGAACAGCAGCGGGATGTCCTCGCGCCGCTCGCGCAGCGGCGGCAGGTGCAGCACCACCACGCTCAGGCGGTAGTAGAGGTCGTCGCGGAACTTCTGCGCCTGCGCGGCCTGCAGCAGGTCGGCCTTGGTGGCGGCGATCACGCGGCTGTCCATCGGGCGCAGCTCGTTGGAGCCCAGCCGCTCGAACTGGCGCTCCTGCAGGGCGCGCAGCATCTTGACCTGCAGGTTCATCGGCATGGTCTCGATCTCGTCGAGGAACAGCGTGCCGCCGCGCGCGTGCTCGATCTTGCCGATGCGCCTGCGCGCGGCGCCGGTGAAGGCGCCGGCCTCGTGGCCGAACATCTCGCTCTCGAACAGCGCCTCGGGCATGCCGCCGCAGTTGATGGCCGCGAAGTTGCCTTCGCGCCGTCGCCCGCAGTCGTGCAGGCAGCGCGCCACCAGTTCCTTGCCCGTGCCGGTCTCGCCGAGGATCAGCACGTCGGCGTCGGAGCTGGCCACGTCCAGCACGAGGCGGCGCAGCCGCTGCATGGCCGAGGAGCGCCCGATCAGCCGCGCCTCGATCGACTCGTAGCCCGCGAGCTTGCGGCGCAGCTGGTCGACCTCCAGGCTGAGCGCCCGCTTCTCGAGCGCGCGCTGGACCACCTCGGTGAGCTGGTCGGGCGAGAAGGGCTTTTCCAGGAAGTCGTAGGCGCCCAGGCGCATGGCCTGCACCGCCATGGTGATGTCGCCGTGGCCGGTGACCAGGATGACCGGCAGCGTCGGGTCGATCTGCAGCGCGCGCGACAGCAGCGCCAGGCCGTCCATGCCGGGCAGCCTCACGTCGGTGACCAGCACGCCCGCGAAGCCCGGCACCACGCGCGGCAGCACCTGCTCGGCCGAGCCCAGGCCCGTCACGCGCAGCCCCGCCAGCTGCAGCGCCTGCGTGCTGCCCAGGCGCACGGCCGGGTCGTCCTCGACGAAAAGAACCTCGAGTTCGTGTTCAGGCATGAAATGTTCCCTGCAGGGCTCCCTGCTTTTCGAATGTGGCGGGCGCATCGCGCAGCCCGTCGCGAAGCGCGACGACGAAGGCCGCGCCGCCGAGTTCGCTCTCGCCGGCGCGCAGCAGCCCGCCGAAGTCGCGCACGATGCCGGCCGAGATGGCCAGCCCCAGTCCCAGGCCCAGGCCCTGTTCCTTGGTGGTGAAGAAGGGTTCGAAAAGGCGCGGCATCACCTCCGGCGCGATGCCGGTGCCGTTGTCGTGCACTTCCACCGCCACGCCCTCGGCGCTGCGGCGCGCCACGATGCGCACGCGGCGCGGGCTGGCGCCGGCGGCCGCGACCGCGTCGAAGGCGTTGACCAGCAGGTTGACCAGCACCTGCTCGAGCCGGTTGCCCTCGCAGCGCGCGAAGAGTGCCGGTTCCACGAACTGCTCGAGTTCGATGTGCTCCTGGCGGATGCGCTGGCCCAGCAGGAAGAGCGCATCGGCGATCACGTCGGCCAGCGCCACCGACTGCAGCTCCACCGCCGAGCGGCGCGCGAATTTCTTCAGCTGCGCGGTGATCTGCCCCATGCGGTCGGTCAGATCGCAGATGGTGCGCAGGTTCAGGTCGACCTGCTCGGACTGCCCGCGCTCCAGGAACACCACCGCGTTGGCCGACAGCGTGCGCAGCGCGGCCAGCGGCTGGTTGAGCTCGTGCGTGATGCCGGCCGACATCTGCCCGAGCACGGCCATCTTGCCGGTCTGCACCAGGTCGTCGAGCGTGTTCTTCAGGATCTCCTCGGCACGCTTGCGCTCGGCGATCTCGGTCTGCAGGTGCTGGTTGGCCTCGCTCAGCGCCTCGGTGCGCAGCTGCACCTTGTGCTCCAGCTCGTCGTAGGCGCCCTGAAGCGCCTCGCGCGCGGCCAGCCGCTGGTGCACGATGCGGCGGCGCTGCTGCAGGTACATCACCAGCAGCGTGAGGAACACCAGCGCGAACATCGTCGCCAGCGCGCTGGTGCGCGCGAGCGCATGCACCGGCTTCATGTCCGACAGCATGATGAGCTTCCAGTCGGTGCCGTCCACCGGACGGCTGTCGAGCAGGTAGTCGGGGCCGAAGGGCGTGGCGCCGGGGCGCTGCGGCGCCTCGCTCGCGCGCAGCTGCACCACCGTGCCCGCGCCGCCCGACAGCGGCCGGTGCTCGCGCATGTCGATGGGCGTGAGCGCGCCGGCCTCGGTGTACTGGCGCGTCTGCGCGAGCTGCCTGAGGGTCTCGCTCGACAGCGGGCGCAGCGCGCGGAACTTCCAGCCGGGGTCGGACGACAGGAACACCACGCCGTTGCCGTCGATGGCGAACACGCGGTCGGCCGAATGCGACCAGGCCGCGTCGAGCTTGTCGAGGTTGACCTTCACCGTCGCCACGCCCAGCCGGCGCGGCCCGTCGATGATGCCGAAGGAGAAGTAGTAGCCCGGCTCGCGGCTGACCGTGCCGATGCCGTAGAAGCGCCCGGGCACGCCGCGCAGCGCGTCCTGGAAGTAGGGGCGGTACGAGAAGTTCATGTCCACGAAGCTGCCCGGCTGGTTCCAGTTGCTGGCGGCCAGCGTGAGGCCGGTCTCGTCCATCACGTAGATGGCCGAGGCCTGCGCGTGCGCGTTGACGGTCTCCAGGTAGACGTTGGCGTCCAGCTGCTGGCCGGCGTCGCGCGGCTTGCGCAGCAGGTCGAGCACGTCGGGGCTCAGCGACACCACCTGCGGCAGGTACTCGTAGCGGCTGAGCTCGCTGCGCAGGCTGGTGGCGTAGATGTCGAGCCGGTGCAGCGTGCCCTGCTGCAGCGAGCGGATGCCTGCGCGCTCGCCCAGCAGGTAGGCCAGCGCGCCGCCGGCCGCGATGAGGCACAGCCATACGCACACGGCGGCCCACAGGCGCCAGCGCGCAAGAGGCGGCGCCCCGGCCGCGAGGGCGGGGGCGTCGCCATGGAAGCGCGCCAGCACGGCCTTGTCGCGCAGGTCGTCGGGCGATCCGGCAAAGCCGGCCCGGTAAGGCGCGGAGAGCTTCAGCACGGCGCGGCCGGCCGATAGGAGCAGTGACGACACGGGAGCGGGAAGCGGGAGTCCGCCGTCGGGCAGCAAGGGGCCCCGATGGTATGCAGCACTCCCCGCCGCGCCGAGGCGGAATTACCCTCGCTGTCGCCCATGCGTCGCACCATGTCCGTGCCTCAGTCGGCGTACACGCCTGCGGCCTTGACCACCGGTCCGAAGCGCGCCACTTCCTGCTGCACGAACTTCCTGTGCTCGGCCGGTTCCACGCGCCGGTCGGCCACCACCACCGCGCCCAGGCCCTCCTCCTTCTTGACGAACTCCGGGTCTTTCAGCGCGGCCTTGAGCGCGTCGTTGAGCTTCCTGAGCACCGGCGCGGGCGTGCCCTTGGGCGCGTAGAGGCCGTGCCAGATGGTCACCTGGAAGTTCTTCAGGCCCGACTCGTCCAGCGTGGGCAGGTCCTTCAGCGCGGGCGTGCCCAGCCGCTTGAGCGTGGTCACGCCGTAGGCCTTGACCTTCCCGGCCTCGATCTGCGAGGTGGTGTTGGTGGTCTGGTCGCACAGCAGGTCGATCTGGCCGCCCAGCAGGTCGGCGATGGCCGGGGCGGTGCCCTTGTAGGGCACGGTGGTCATCTCGGCCTTGAGCTCGCTCTGCAGCAGCAGGCCGCACAGGTGCGAGGCCGAGCCGATGCCCGCGTTGCCGAGGTTGGTCTTGCCCGGGTTCTTCGCGATCCACTCGCGCAGCTCGCCGAAGCTGCGGGCCTGCAGCTGGGGCTTGCCGATGACGGTCATGGGCACGTCGTTGATCATGCCCAGGTACTCGAAGTCGGTCTCGTAGTTGTAGGGCAGTTTGCGGTAGAGCACCGGCGTGGTGGCCATGCCCACGTGGGTGAGCAGCAGGGTGTAGCCGTCGGGCCTGGCGCGCGCCACCTTGGCGTTGCCGATGGTGCTGCCGGCGCCGGCGGCGTTGTCGATCACGATGCTGGTGCCGTCCAGCGGCTTGCGCATGGCTTCCGCCAGGTCGCGCGCCACGCGGTCGGTGGGGCCGCCGGCCGCGAAGGGCACGACGATGGTGATGGGCTTGCCGCCGGGAAAGTCCTGCGCTTGCGCGCCGGTGGCTGCAGCCAGGCCGAGGGCCAGTGTCAGGGCGAGATGGACTGCGGACGCAGGGGTCTTCTTCATGGATGCTTTCAAGGTTCACTCCGGGGGAAAAGGCGGGAGGGCCGCGCAAGCCGGCCCGCCCGCGACATGGCTTACATGAAGCTCGACACCAGCTTCTTCGTGATGTCGAACAGCAGGTTCACCGGCGAGGGGCCGAACGACAGCCAGGTGCCGGTCAGCGGCTGCTGGCCGACGCCGGGCCTGGTCCAGTCGCACACGCCGTCGGGGAAGGCGGCATTCAGGCGCGCCCATTGCGCCGGGTTGAAGCTCACGCTGTAGTCCGAGGGATTCAGCGGCTTCAGCTGGCACTTGGCGATGTCGTCGGCAAGAGGGCCGCCCGCAGCCATGCGCGGCGTGGTGCCGGCCGGGTAGAAGGTGTTGCACGCGCCGCTGCCGAAGGCGGTCTGCTCCTCGGTGTACTTCAGGCCCGCGTTCCAGCAGGCGTCCTGCAGGTCGGCCGGGCGGTTGGCGGCGATCTTCCTGGCCTTGGTGCGATCGGAGGTGTCGGCCTTCACCGCGGTGAGCCACTTCACCATCTCGTCGAAGGCGGCCGCGTTGCCGCCGCCCATGGTCCACATCACGTGGTTGTCGATGTTGCCGTTGACGCGGCGCAGGCGTTCGCGCATCGAGAACGAATGGATCTTGGTGTGGATGTCGCCGCCCGTTGCGCCGTCGTTGTAGTCGCGCAGGTCGATGATGGCGGTGGACGCCAGCCCGCCCGCGCCGTTGACGATGCGCCCCGACTGGTAGGCCCGGCGCAGCGCGTCGATGTCGCCCACGGTGCGCGTGGCGGTGCGCTTCATGTCGCGGTCGACGCCGCCCACGCGCTCGTTCAGGTCGAGGAATTTCTCGATGCTGAGCTTGCCCTCGTTGAGCGCGTTCAGGCCGTACTGGATGCCCACGTTGTCGATCGGACGCAGCGCGAAGCCCTCGGCCTCGGTCTTGCCGTAGACGTTCACCGTGTGGTCGAACACCGTCGCGCGCGCGCCCGTCGGGTTGGTCAGCGCGTTGTAGCGCTGCTCCGTGGGCACGCCCGCGGGGAACGACACCGTCGGGTCGAGCCGGCCGGCCTGGCCGCTCATGTTCGAGATGTTGGCGATCTGCAGGTAGCCCGAGATCGCCTGCTTCTCGGCCGTGGTGTAGGCCAGCGCCGCGGTGGCCGGGTCGTTGAAGTAGTTGTTGAGCACGCGCGAGTCGTGCAGCTTGAAGATGGTGGAGGAGGTGACGTCCGCGAACACCTGGCTCACCACCACGCCGTCGAAGAGGCCGGGGTAGTTGTCGCTGGTCTGGTGGCTCTGGTAGGAGCCGCCCGAGCCACCGGTGCCGATGGTGTGGGCCGGCACGCCGAAGTTCTCGATGAAGCGCTCCTTCACCATCGCGATGGTTTCCGAGGAAAGCTGGTCGTTGCAGTTGGTGCCGAAGACGTTGAGCGTGGAGGTGGTCACGGCGAAGCCGCGGCTCTGGTAGGTCGGGTTGATGAGCGTGGCGAAGTCGTTGCCCTGCTGGAACCAGCCGCCCTGGCAGCCGCCGCCCAGCGGATAGAGCAGCGTGCCGTTCCAGCCGGCCGGGCGCGAGGTGGGCGAGGGCGCGGGCTCGTTGAGCACGTCGTGCAGGATCGCCGACTGGTACAGCCCGCGGTTGATGGTGCCGCTTTCGAGCCGCACCACGTAGGGCACCTGCTTGCCGTTGATGGTGAGCCAGGCCATGTTGGCCGGGTAGGTGGTGATCGATTCCGGCACGAAGCGCACGTTGCTGCCGGCGGTGGTGCGGTAGTAATAGTCGACGCGCGTCTCCACCGAGCACTTGCCGTCGTCCAGCGGCTTGAGCACCTGGCCGCCCATGCGGGTGAAGGTGGCATAGCCGCACACGAAGGGCTCCTCATGCGGGCCGGAGATCACCGGGCCGGTGATCGGGTAGGCCGTCAGCTGCAGCTTCGCGCTGTAGCCGCCATAGCTTGCGACCAGTTCGTTGGAGCCCAGCTTGAGCCCCGTGACCTTGCCCACCAGGCGGCCGTTGGCGGGGTCGCGCGAGAACGCCGCCGTCACGTCGCGCCCGTCGACCGACACCGCGAGGTTGCCGTCGGCTTTCTCGCGCAGCAATTCGAGCTCGACCAGTGCGTCGTCGCCCGTCACCAGCTGCGGCGACGAGGACAGCACGCCGATGCGCACCGTGGCATCGACCGGCGGCGGGTTGCCGGGGCCGGACGGATCGGTCGGCGTGGTGCCGCCCCCGCCGCCCCCGCCGCCCCCGCCGCCACCTCCTGCAGCGGGCGGAATGAAGCTGAAGCCGCCTCCACCTCCGTCGCTGCCGCCGCCGCAGGCGGTGAGCGCCAGCACGGCCAGCAGCGTGCCGATGCGCACGGGGGTCGGGCGAAGGCGAGGGCTCTTCTTCTCGGTTCTGGTCATCTTCTCTGTCTCCGTTGTGGTTCTGGTTGAACAAGCGATGGGGGAAGGGGCGGCTCCCCCTGGGCCGGCACGGCCATGCGGCGGCGCGACCCGGCGCGGGCCGGATCGAAGCGCGACGCGCGGCGCGTCAGTGCGGGGTGGTGAGTCGGGGGCCGGCCGGCGGTGGCGGCGCGGCGGCGGGTGCGGGCATGTCGGTCATTGGCGTGTCTCCATCCTCTTTCGGGTGTGCCGCTTGGATAGCAACGCATGTGCCACGCGGGCCGCCAAACCCAAGTGGCTGATTCCATTGGAGTTTTTTCAGCGGACCTGCGGTTTTCCCGCAAATCGGCGGCTGAAAAACCAGCCACTGCAGATGTGGGTCGGCCGGAAAACCGCACGCCAGGGCAGGACACAATCGGCTTAAAACTGTATATTCATACAGCATTCGATCGACTGCCCCATGGACATCCAGCGCAAACTCGCCATCCTGGCCGACGCCGCGAAGTACGACGCTTCCTGCGCGTCGAGCGGTTCGCAGCCGCGCGACTCGTTGGGCGGACGCGGCATCGGCTCCACCGAGGGCGCAGGCATCTGCCACAGCTACGCGCCCGACGGCCGCTGCATCTCGCTGCTGAAGGTGCTGCTGACCAACCACTGCCAGTACGACTGCCTCTATTGCGTGAACCGCGCGTCGAGCAACGTGCCGCGGGCACGCTTCCGGGTCGAGGAGGTGGTTCAGCTCACGCTCGACTTCTACCGGCGCAACTGCATCGAGGGCCTGTTCCTGTCCAGCGGCATCGTCAAGTCGCCCGACCACACCATGGAGCAGGTGGTGGAGGTCGCGCGCCAGCTGCGCGAGGAGCACGACTTCCGCGGCTACATCCACCTCAAGACCATCCCCGACGCCAGCGACGAACTGCTGGCGCGCGCCGGCCGCTATGCCGACCGGCTCAGCATCAACGTCGAGCTGCCCACCGCCGAGGGCCTGCGCGCGCTGGCGCCCGAGAAGGACGAGAGCGCCATCCGCCGCTCGATGGCGCGGCTGCGGCTTCGCATCGACGACACCCGCGAGGAGGCGCGCCGGGTGGTGCCGATCCGCGCGCTGCCGGGCGCCGCGCCGGCTGCCGCCAAGCCGCCGCCCTTCGCGCCCGCGGGCCAGAGCACGCAGATGATCGTGGGCGCCGACGCCACCGACGACCGCCACATCCTGGCCTCCAGCGCCACGCTCTACGGCGCCTACAAGCTCAAGCGGGTGTACTACTCGGCCTTCAGTCCCATCCCCGACGCGGCCCGCGCGCTGCCGCTGGCCGCGCCGCCGCTGATGCGCGAGCACCGGCTCTACCAGGCCGACTGGCTCATGCGCTTCTACGGCTTCGAGCACCAGGAGATCGTGACCTCGCCCGACGGACTGCTGCGGCTGGACGTCGATCCCAAGCTGGCCTGGGCGCTGGCGCATGCGGAGCGCTTCCCGGTCGACCTCAACCACGCCCCGCGAGAGATGCTGCTGCGCGTGCCCGGCCTCGGGGTGAAGGCGGTCGAACGGCTGCTGCAGGCGCGTCGCGTGCGAAGGGTAAGGGCAGACGACCTGCGGCGCCTGCATGTGCCGGCGCGCAAGGTGCTGCCCTTCGTGGTGGCCGACGGGCACCGGCCGGCGGCGAACGCGATGGCAATGTCGGCGTCCGCCGCGGCCGCTCCCGTCCCGGCGCAGGCGGCGCTGTTCTGAGGCCGAGGGAAGGATCGGCATCGGCATGCGTGTGCGGCTCCAAGACCCGGTCGATCTCGACGCCTTCCGCCGCGAGGCGCGCCAGCTGCTGGCCGACGGCGTGCCGCCCGACCATGTGGAGTGGAGCGACGGCACGCAGGGCAGCGGCGGCGCGGAGCTTTTCGGGGACGCCCCCGCGGGCGGTCTCGGGCTGTTTTCGGATGAGCCTGCCGCGCCGCCTGCACCGGCCGGCGCCGCGCGACAGCCGGTGCCCGCGTCGTTCCTCGCGCTGTGTGCCGACGTGATCCTGCATCGCGACCCGGGCCGCCTCGCGCTCATGTACCGGCTGCTCTGGCGGCTGGCGCACGAACCTTCGCTGCGGCACGACCCGCTCGATGCCGACATGCTGCGTGCCGGGCTGATGGCCAAGGCCGTGCGCCGCGACATCCACAAGATGCGCGCCTTCGTGCGCTTCACCCGCGTGGAAGGCGAGCAGGGCGAGCGCCACGTGGCGTGGTTCGAGCCCGACCACCGCATCGTGGAGGCCAATGCGCCGTTCTTCTCGCGCCGCTTCGCGCAGATGCAATGGGCCATCCTCACGCCGGAGCGCTGCGTGGCGTGGGACGGGCAGGCGCTGACTTTCCGCGACGGCGCCGACCGGCGCGAGAGGCCGCCGCCGGATGCGGGCGAGCAACTCTGGCTCACTTATTACGAGAACATCTTCAACCCCGCGCGGCTGAAGCTCGCGATGATGCGCCGCGAGATGCCGGTCCGCTACTGGCACAACCTGCCCGAGGCCGCGCTGATCCAGCCGCTGGCCGAGGCGGCGCAGGCGCGCAGCCAGTCGATGATCGACGCGCCGGCCACGCCCGCGCGCCGCATCCGCGCCCCTCTGCCGCTGCACCTGCTGCCGGCCGATCGTGCGGCGCCGGCCAGCCTCGATGAACTTCGCGCGGTCACGCATGCGTGCCGCGACTGCCCCATCGGCGCGCTCGCCACCCAGGCCGTGTGCGGCGAAGGGCCCGTGGGCGCGCAGCGCATGCTGGTCGGTGAACAGCCCGGCGACCAGGAGGACCTGGCCGGCCGCCCCTTCGTCGGGCCGGCCGGCCAGCTGCTCGACCGCGCGATGGCGCAGCTCGGCCGGCCGCGCGACACGGTGTACCTGGCCAATGCCGTCAAGCATTTCAAGTACGAGCTGCGCGGCAAGCGCCGCATCCACAAGACCGCCGGCCAGCGCGAGGCCGAGGCTTGCGCCCACTGGCTGGACAGCGAGATCGCACTCGTGCAGCCCAAAGCGCTGGTGGCCCTGGGCGCCACCGCCGCGCGCGCCTTGCTCGGCCGCCCGGTGGCGGTGCAGGCCGAGCGGGGCGCCTGGCTGCACGAGCGCGCCGACGGTCGGCCGGTGTTCGTCACGCTGCATCCGTCCGCGCTGCTGCGGCTGCCCGACGCCGAACGCGCCGCCGCCTACGACCGCTGGCTGGCCGACCTGTACGGCGCATTCGAAAGTCCCCTCGGCGACAGAGGCCGCATCCAGCCGGCCGTGGCGCGCGTACTGGTTCCGTAAAGCAAGCGCCATGGTCCGGCGCCGCCGAGCGCGCCAGTCTGGCGGCCGTGCGCCCGCAGGCCTGGTTTCGACCATCGGCACTCGGATTCCCGGGTCCGCGATACGAACGAGCGTTCGAGAAAAAGTATCTGGATGAACACGCTGAAACAGGGTTGGCGCGGCATCGACGTCCGCCGACTGCAGGAAGCCCTGAACCGCAAACTCAAGCCCATCCCCGCGCTCGCCACCGACGGCGACTTCGGCCCGCTCACGCGCGCGGCCGTGCTGCGCCTGCAGGCCGCGCACTGGCTGGTGGAGGACGGCGAGGCCGGCCCGTGCACGCAGAACGTCGCCTTCGACGGCGAAGCCGCCGAGCCCGTGCTGCATCCGGTCGCGCTGATCCCGGCGCCCGCCGCCGCGCTCTGCTGGGCCGCGGGCGTGGCGATGATGACGCGCTCCAACGTGCAGGCGGTGCTCGCGCGCACGCCGGCCGAACTGATCGCGCCCGACGGCCGCTTGCATCATTTCGCCGACACGCATGGCGGGCATGACGAGCACACGGACGCAGGCAGTCGTCTCGCCGCCGCACATGGCCTGGAAGTGCGCCCGCCGCAGCCCTGGTCGCTGAAGGCGCTGCGCGCGGCGCTGCACGAGGGCCCGCTCATGCTCGACATGCTGTGGGACGCCAGGAAAGGCGACACGTCCAGTGCCGGCCGGCCGGGCCACATGGTCGTCATCGCGGGCATCCGGGGCGACGACGATCCCAGCGGGCGGGGCACCACGCTGCGCATCCTCGACCCGTGGCCGCCCACGAAGGGCGCGCGAAGCTCGGTCAACTTCTTCAGGTGGCTGCAGGGCGCCGGCTCGCGCACCTGCCGGGTGTTCAGCACCTAGCCGGCCCGTGGCCGAAAGGGGCCGGTGCGACAATCCCCCGGCCATGACAGACACCCTCACGATCATCCGCCCCGACGACTGGCACCTGCACGTGCGCGACGGCGCCGCACTCGAAGCCGTCGTTCCCCACAGCGCCCGCCAGTTCGGCCGCGCGCTGATCATGCCGAACCTCCGCCCCCCCGTGACCACCGCCGCACAGGCCGTGGCCTATCGCGACCGCATCCGCGCCGCCGTGCCCGAAGGCACCGGCTTCGAGCCGGTGATGTCGCTCTATCTCACCGACAACCTGCCGCCCGAGGAAATCGCGCTGGCTGCCGAAGCAGGCGTGCGCGCGCTCAAGCTCTACCCGGCCGGCGCCACCACCAACAGCGATGCCGGCGTGACCGACATCCGCAAGACCTACAAGACGCTCGAAGCCATGCAGAAGCACGGCCTGCTGCTGCTGGTGCACGGCGAGGTGACCGACCCGGCCATCGACCTGTTCGACCGCGAGGCCGTTTTCGTCGACCGCGTGATGATCCCGCTGCGCCGCGACTTCCCCGAACTGAAGGTGGTGTTCGAGCACCTCACCACGAAGGAAGGCGCCCACTACGTGCGCGACGCCGGCCGCTTCACGGCCGCCACCATCACGGCGCACCACCTGCTCTACAACCGCAACGCCATCTTCACCGGCGGCATCCGCCCGCACTACTACTGCCTGCCCGTGCTCAAGCGCGAGACACACCGCGTGGCGCTGGTCGAGGCGGCCACCAGCGGCAGCGACCGCTTCTTCCTGGGCACCGACAGCGCGCCGCACCCTGCACACCTGAAGGAGCACGCGCTGGGCTGCGCCGGCTGCTACACCGCGCTCACCGCCATCGAGCTGTACGCCGAGGCCTTCGACAACGCGGGCGCGCTCGACAAGCTCGAGGGCTTCGCGAGCTTCCACGGGCCCGACTTCTACGGCCTGCCGCGCCACACCGACACCATCACGCTCAGGCGCGAGAGTTGGGCAGTGCCCGAGACCGTGCCCTACGGCGACGCCACGCTCAAGCCGCTGCGCGGCGGCGAGACGGTCAACTGGAAGCTGGCATGACGGTCTCATCGCTGCGCGTGATGCTGCTGATCGACGCCGACAACGTCTCGGCGGACGTGATCGAGCAGGCCGTGCAGCGCACCATGGACGAATACGGCGCCATCCACGTTCGCCGCGCGTACTGCAACGCCGAGATGGCGGTGAACCGGCAGGCGCTCTTCAAGCGCCTCTCGGTGCGGCCGATGGTGAACCTGTCGGCCGGCAAGAACAGCACCGACATCGCGCTGTCGGTCGATGCCATCGACCTCGCCATCGCCGAGCGGCCCGATGTGGTGGTGCTGGTGTCCTCCGACTCCGACTTCGCGCCGCTGGTGATCCGCCTGCGCGAGAAGGGCTGCCGCGTGTGCGGCATCGGCCAGCAGGGCAAGACGGGCGAGGAAACCGTCGGCATCTACGACGCCTTCACCGACATCGCGCACAACGCCGTCGCCAAGCCGGCCGCGCGCACGGCACCCGCGAAGAAGACCGCAGCCGCAAAGACCACGCGCGCCAAGGCCGCGCCCGCCGCGAAGAAGACCGCGACGAAGACGGCGGCGCGCAAGACGGCGGCGAAGTCCGCCAGCAGGCCCGAGCCCAAGCCCGAGCCGCAGCAGCAGGCACAGCAGCAGCCGCAACCTTCGGAAGCCGCCGAATTCATCCTGCAGGCCGCCCCGGCCCTGCGCAGCGGCAAGGACGTGCCGCTCAACGACGTCGCCAAGGCCCTGCGCACCGCGGGCCTGCTCGGCAAGAACAGCAGCTCGCTCAAGCTCTTCGAGAAGCTCACGGCCGAGTTCGCGCTGATGCAGCACCCGGACCGCATCCGCTGGACCGGCGCCCCTGCGCCTTGACCCTGCCGGCGATCGACTGGGCGCAGCCGTGGCTCGCGCCCTATCGCGCCGGCGGCGAGGCGGCGATGCAGGCCATTGCGCACGGCGAAGGCAGCGTGGCAGCCGCGCTCCAGCACATCAGGCACGCATCAGGGCAGGTGTGGGCGCCCGACTTCGTGGGCCAGGACGCGCTGCCCGCCGGCCAGGCCTACGAGGCCCACGTCTTCCGCACCCGTACGGTCCCGACACGCGACAACCTGCACGATTTCTTCAACGGCCTGGTGTGGCTCGCATTTCCGCAGGTGAAGCGCCGCCTCAACGAGCTGCAGGCCGGCGAGATCGCGCGCGACGGCGTTGGCGCCACGCGCGGGCCGCTGCGCGACGCGCTCACGCTGTTCGACGAGAACGGCGCCTTGCTCGACGCGCCGCCGGCCCTGTGGCGGGCGCTGGCCGCGCGCGACTGGCACACGCTCTTCGTCGGCGAGCGCCGGCTGTGGAGCGAGGCCAGGCTGGTGCTGTTCGGCCATGCGCTGCTGGAGAAGCTCGTCACGCCGCGCAAGCCCATCACCGCGCACGTGCTGCTGCCGTTGCATGGCGAAACCGGGCCGGCGGCGCTCGACGACGCCCAAGTGGCCGCCGCGCTCGACCCGCTGCGGCTCGGGCGCAAGCCCTTCGTGCCGCTGCCGGTGCTCGGCGTGCCCGGCTGGTGCCGCGACAACGAGGCAGCACAGTTCTATGACGATCCGCAGGTCTTCAGGCCCTTGACCGGTCGGGGAATACCGGGGGCCTAGAACTTTTGCTCCTATCATGGCTCCACCGGCTGCCGCCGACCGGAGCGCCCAGAACACCTCGAACATCCAGGGCTTCCAGGCCGCGAACTGCTCGAGAACGGCTTGAAGAGGGCCCCGGGGCCCTCATCTGGGTGGCAGATTTCCCCACGGAGAATTCAACTTGAAACGTATCCTTCTGTTTGTCCTGACCAACGTGATGGTCGTCGCGGTGCTCGGCGTGGTCGCCAGCCTGCTCGGCGTCAATCGCTTTCTCACGGCCAACGGGCTCAACCTGACCGCGCTGCTCGGCTTCGCCCTAGTGATGGGCTTCGGCGGCGCGATCATCTCGCTGCTCATCAGCAAGCCGATGGCCAAGTGGACCACCGGCCTGCACATGATCGACAACCCCCAGACGCCCGACGAGGCCTGGATCGTCGGCACGGTGCGCAAGTTCGCCGACAAGGCCGGCATCGGCATGCCCGAGGTCGGCATCTTCGAAGGCGAGCCCAACGCCTTCGCGACGGGCGCGTTCAAGAACTCGTCGCTGGTGGCGGTGTCCACCGGACTGCTGCAGAACATGACGCGCGAAGAGGTCGAGGCCGTCATCGGCCACGAGGTGGCGCACATCGCCAACGGCGACATGGTCACCATGACGCTGATCCAGGGCGTGATGAACACCTTCGTCGTGTTCCTGTCGCGCGTGATCGGCTATGCGGTCGACAGCTTCCTGCGCCGCGGCGACGACCGCAGCTCGGGCCCCGGCATCGGCTACTACGTGAGCACCATCGTGCTCGACATCGTGCTCGGCTTCGCCGCCGCGATGGTGGTGGCCTGGTTCTCGCGCCAGCGCGAGTTCCGCGCCGACGCCGGCGCCGCCGCGCTGATGGGCCAGAAGCAGCCGATGATCAACGCGCTGGCCCGCCTGGGCGGCCTGCCCGCCGGCGAACTGCCGAAGGCGGTGGAAGCCATGGGCATCACCGGCAGCATCGGCAAGCTGTTCGCCACGCACCCGCCGATCGAAGAGCGCATCGCCGCGCTGCAGAACGCGCAGCGCTGAGCGGGACGGGCCGGCCATCCGGCCCGTGACTCGATAAGGAAAAAAGCCGCCACGTCACCGTGGCGGCTTTTTCATTTGGGCGCTCGCAGGCTCGTGGGCTCGCAGGCTCGTGGGCTCGTAATTGCGACGCGGGGCTTTCCGGGTCAGTCGGCAGCCGGAGCTTCGGGAGCGGCCGGGGTTTCCGTCGCTTCGGGCGTTGCCGGAGCTTCCTGCACGGCGGCGGCAGCTGCCGTCCGGTCGGTCCGCGCACGTTGCAGCGTGCGTGCGACCTCGCCCTGCGTCATGCCGTACATGTCCGCAAATTCCTTCTCGCTGCGCCCGCTGGCCTCGAAGGCGCGCAGCAGGGCCTCGCGCTTGGCGGCCTGTTCCGCGAGCAGGGCCAGGGCTTCGTCGAGCACGGCGTTGTTGTTCGCGTCGCGCGAGCGCACCAGCACGGCGTAGGCCTCGCGGTCGAGGCCCGAGGCTTCGACGGCGCGGGCCAGGCGTGCGACGAGTTGCGGGCGCAGGTCTTCGCCGGTGCGCTGCGAGCGGCGGCGGTGCAGCTCGAGGATGGCGTGGTGCACGTGCTCGGGGGCCACCGGCTCGGCGACGTTGCCGTCGAGGTCATGACGCGGATGGCCGGCGGCCACGCTCTCGAGGTAGCGCGTGGAGCGCGCGTGCAGGCCCATCGCCACCTTCAGGTCTTCGGCCTTGAAGTCGTCGGGGTGGCGGGCCAGCAGTTCCTCGTACACGCCCAGCTTCAGCGGCAGGAAGCGCGCGCCGAACAGGTTCGGGTACAGCTCGAACAGGCGCTCGAGCGCCGGGTGCACCTTGCGTTGCGGGCGCGCCGGCTGCTGGGGTTGTTTCTGCTGCGGTTGCTGCTGCGGAGACTGCGCCTGCTGCGGCCTCTTCGGCTTGCGCTGATGATGCTGTTGCTGCGGCCGCTTCGCCTGCGCGGGAGCGGAGGGCGTGCCGGCCGCGGCTTCGGAAGCCGTCGTCGAGCCGTCCGTGCCGGCCCGCAGGGCCTGCAGCTGCTGCGCCATGTCCAGGCGCTCGCCACGGGGGCGGCGCGACTTGTTGTTCGGGTTGGCGGTGGTTGCTTCGGTCATTCTGGAAATCCGGCGCGAAGGCGCGAAGAAAGCAGGAAGTGGTTCAGTGGAATGCGCTCGCGCGTTCGGCGCGGTGCAGTGGATGGGGCGCTCGGTGCATTGTCGTTTGCGTGGTCGGTCGTCCCGTCAGCCCATGGCGGCCGAGGCACGCGGCCTGCCGGCCGATCAGCAGCCTGAAGGGCAGCAGCATCAGCACGCCGACGGCCAGCTTCACCGCGAGGTCGCCGAGCGCCCAGGTGAGCCACGGGCCCTCGGTGCCCGCGAAGGCGATGCCCCAGAACACGATGCTGTCGAGCACCGCGGCGATCACCGTGGCCACCAGCGGCGCGCGCCACCAGAGGCCGCGGCGCAGGCGGTCGAAGACGCCGATGTCGAGCAGCTGCGAGGCGATGAAGGCCAGCCCCGAGGCCGCCGCGATGCGCACCGGCGCCAGCAGCAGCGACACGCCCACCGCCACCGCGAAGCCCACCCACGCCACGCGCCGCGCCATGCCGGGGCCGAAGCGCCGGTTGACGAGGTCGCTCACGAGGTAGGCCACCGGATAGGTGAAGGCGCCCCAGGTCAGCCAGTCGTTGATGGCGAACTGCACGAGGACGTTGGAGGCGAGCACCACGGCCGCCATCGCCAGCGTGGCGACGACCAGGTGGCCCGCGGCCGGGCGCTCGAAGCGGACGGAGGAGGGCTGCTGCATCAGACGCTCGCGGTGCGTTCGCGCTCCGTCTCGGTCACCAGGCTGCGTGCCACGGCTTCGGCCACCTTGATGCCGTCCACGCCGGCCGACAGGATGCCGCCGGCATAGCTCGCGCCTTCGCCCGCGGGGTACAGGCCGCGCACGTTGAGGCTCTGGAAGTCGTCGCCGCGCGTGATCTTGATGGGCGACGAAGTGCGCGTCTCGACGCCGGTGAGCACCGCGTCGTGGGTGTCGAAGCCTTTGATCTTGCGGCCGAAGGCGGGGAACGCCTCGCGCATCGCCTCGATGGCGTAGGCGGGCAGGGCCTTGTGCAGGTCGGTGGGCGTCACGCCCGGCTTGTACGAGGGGATCACGCTGCCGAGCGCGGTGGAAGGCTTGCCCGCGATGAAGTCGCCCACCAGCTGGCCGGGCGCGCGGTAGTCGCCGCCGCCGAGCACGAAGGCGTTGCTTTCCAGTTCGCGCTGCAGCGCGATGCCGGCGAGCGCGTCGCCGGGGGAATTGGATTCCCATCCCGGGAAATCGCGCGGGTCGATGCCCACCACGATGCCCGCATTGGCGTTGCGCTCGTTGCGCGAGTACTGGCTCATGCCGTTGGTGACCACGCGGCCCGGCTCGCTGGTGGCCGCGACCACGGTGCCGCCCGGGCACATGCAGAAGCTGTAGACCGAGCGGCCGTTGCTCGCGTGGTGCACCAGCTTGTAGTCGGCCGCACCCAGCAGCGGATGGCCCGCATGCCGGCCCCAGCGTGCGCGGTCGATGAGGCCCTGCGGATGCTCCACGCGGAAGCCGATGGAAAAGGGCTTGGCCTCGATGTGCACGCCGCGCGCATGCAGCATCGCGAAGGTGTCGCGCGAGCTGTGGCCCAGCGCCATCACCACGTGGTCGGCGCGCAGCTCGCTGCTCTGGCCGGTGGACTGGTCGAGCACGGTGAGGCCTCGAAGGTGGCCGTCCTCGATGTGCACGTCGGTCACGCGCTGCTCGAAGCGGATCTCGCCGCCCAGCGCCACGATCTGCTCGCGGATGTTCTCCACCACCTTCACCAGCTTGAAGGTGCCGATGTGCGGATGCGCGACGTAGAGGATCTCGGGCGGTGCGCCGGCCTTCACGAACTCTTCCATCACCTTGCGGCCGAGGAAGCGCGGGTCCTTGATCTGGCTGTAGAGCTTGCCGTCGGAGAAGGTGCCGGCGCCGCCTTCGCCGAACTGCACGTTCGACTCGGGGTTGAGCTCGCTCCTGCGCCACAGGCCCCAGGTGTCGCGGGTGCGCTGGCGCACGGTCTTGCCGCGTTCGAGCACGATGGGCCGGAAGCCCATCTTCGCGAGCATCAGCGCCGCGAAGATGCCGCAGGGGCCGAAGCCGATCACCACGGGCCGCGTCTGCAGGCCTTCGGGCGCGCCGGCCGGCGGCACGTAGCGCATGTCGGGCGCGTTCTGGATGTGCGGATGGCCCGCGTGCTTCGCGAGCAGGGCGGCTTCGAGCTTCGCGTCCGCGAGCTGCACGTCGCAGATGTAGACGGTGAGCAGGTCGACCTTGCGGGCGTCGAAGCTGCGCTTGTAGACGTTGTGGGAGACGATCGCTTCGACGGGGACGCCGAGCGTCCTGGCGATCAGTGCGGCCAGCGCCTCTGGCGCGTGGTCGAGCGGGAGTTTGAGTTCGGAGATTCTCAGCATGGCGTGGGGCTTGTGACTATCAAGCAGGTGGCCATTTTAGCTTTGCTGTTCGTGGAACACCGCGGAACCGGCTTTGCCGGGCCGCAGGTGTTGCCCCCGGAAGGGGGTTGGCGCAGCGACACGAAGTGCGCGCAGCCTGGGGGTGAACCAGTTCAGGCCGGCAGGAAGCCTTCTACGGACAGATAGCGCTCGCCCGTGTCGTAGTTGAAGCCCAGCACCACCGCATCGGGTGCCAGCGACGGCAGCTTCTGCGCGATGGCCGCGAGCGTGGCGCCCGAGGAGATGCCGACCAGGATGCCTTCCTCGCGTGCGCAGCGGCGGGCCATTTCGCGGGCGGGTTCCGCGTCCACCTGCAGCACGCCGTCGAGCAGCGAGGTGTCGAGGTTCTTCGGGATGAAGCCCGCGCCGATGCCCTGGATCGGGTGCGGCGAAGGCTGGCCGCCCGAGATGACCGGCGAGGCCACCGGCTCCACCGCGAACACCTGCAGCTTCGGCCACTTCTTCTTCAGCACCTTCGCCACGCCGGTGATGTGGCCGCCGGTGCCCACGCCGGTGATCAGCACGTCGATGCCGTCGGGGAAGTCGGCGGCGATCTCCTCGGCCGTGGTGCGCACGTGCACGTCGATGTTGGCGGGGTTGTTGAACTGCTGCGGCATCCACGCGCCGGGCGTGCCGGCCACGATCTCTTCTGCGCGGGCGATGGAGCCCTTCATGCCGTTGGCGCGCGGCGTGAGGTCGAAGGTGGCGCCGTAGGCCAGCATCAGGCGGCGGCGCTCCACCGACATGCTGTCGGGCATCACCAGGATCAGCTTGTAGCCCTTGACGGCCGCCACCATCGCCAGGCCGATGCCGGTGTTGCCCGAAGTGGGCTCGACGATGGTGCCGCCGGGCTTGAGCGCGCCGCTCCTCTCGGCGTCTTCGACCATCGCGAGCGCGATGCGGTCCTTGATCGAGCCGCCGGGGTTGGCGCGCTCGGACTTGATCCACACCTGCTGCTTCGCATTGCCGAACAGGCGGTTGATGCGGATGTGCGGCGTGTTGCCGATGGTCTGGAGGATGTTCTGGGCCTTCATGGATGCAATCTCCTTGGGTCGATGCGTTTGTCGGACGGACAACGCGCATTGTGAGACCTGCCCATGACCCCTCGGCCGCCACCCCTATGCCGGCCCGGGCGTGAACTTCATCGCCACGCCGTTCATGCAGTAGCGCAGCCCGGTCGGCCTGGGTCCATCGTCGAACACGTGGCCCAGGTGGCCGCCGCATCGGCGGCAGTGCACCTCTGTGCGCGCCATGCCGAAAGAGCGGTCCTGCCTTTCGCCCACGGCCTTGTCCAGCGGCTGCCAGAAGCTCGGCCAGCCGGTGTGGCTGTCGAACTTGGTCTTCGACGAGAACAGGTCGAGCGCGCAGCCCGCGCAGCTGAAGCGCCCGGCGCGATGCTCGTCGTTGAGCGGGCTGGTGTAAGGCCGCTCGGTGCCTTCCTGGCGCAGCACCGCGAACTGGTTGGCGGTGAGCAGATTGCGCCATTCGGCCTCCGTCCGCGTGACCTCGAATTTTTCGTTCTCCGACGCCTGCGCGGGGCGCGGGCCCCAGCCCAGGAACTGGGCAATGGCCAGCCCCAGCGCGGAGGTTCCGGCGGCGATGGTGAAGCGGCGTCCTGTGTCTTGCGTCATGTCTGGCTTTCGGCTGCTGGTGGAGCGGGATATCGTTTTGCGATATGTTTTACGGAATACAACGATGTACATTCGGCAGTCGAATGCGAGGAGGCAGTCGAACGACCGACGGCGGCGTTGTTCCCTCTAGTTCGGGCCGGTCAGGCACCGGGTTACAGCCGAAAAACGCATTTCGCTATGTCGGATTGAATACATTGAGGATGGAGACTTGGGTATGGATGGGTCCAGAGGCTGGGTGTCGGGTGCGGGCGCGGTCGCGCTGTTGCTTGCGGGTTGCGGCGGAGGGGGCGGCAATGACGGCGGTGTTTTCTTTCCGATCGTGCCGGCCCCCGCGCCTGCACCGACGCCGGCTCCACCGCCACCTCCGCCGGCGCCGCCGCCGGCCCCGGCTGCTGCGCCGGCGGTCCGGTTGGGCGGCGCCGTCGACCGCCCGGCCGCTCTCACCGCGGCCGATCTCGCGGCGCGCACGCCCATCACGCAGACCGTCAGCTTCTCCAGCGGCAGCGGGCCGCAGACGCACACCTACACGGGCGCCGGCCTCTGGCCGCTGCTGAGCGACGCGGGCATCCAGCTCGATGGCGCGATCAAGAACGATGTGCTGAGCCGTTACCTGCTGGCCACCGGCTCGGACGGCTACAAGGTGGTGTTCGCGCTCGGCGAACTGAGCCCCGATTTCGGCAACAAGCCGAGCGTGGTCGCGTACGCCGAGACCGCGTCGGGCACTTCGGCCCCGCTGGGCACGGCCGACGGCCCTTTCCGTGTGACGGCGCCGGGCGACGTGAAGGGCGGGCGCTACGTGTCGAACCTCGTGCGGCTCGACGTGATGGCTGCCCCGGCAACGGCGGCCGGCGTGGGCGGCGGCGCCTCGGCAACGTTCGCCGTCTCGGGCAAGGTCGGCACCTCGATGAGCTTCGACGCAGCCGCGCTCAAGGGACTGACGCCCGCGCCCGACCTGACCATCGGCGCCAACGTGTACCACGGGGTCAGCCTGTGGACGCTGCTGAACGGGCTGGGGCTGCCCGCGACGCCGAAGAACGCGATGCTCGGCATGTACGCGGTGGTTACCGGCAGCGACGGCTATCGGGCCACGCTCTCGCTGGGCGAGATCGACCCGAACTTCGGCGGCAAGGCGGCCATGGTCGCCTACCAGATGAATGGTGCGGACCTCACCACCACCGGCTTCGCGCGCCTCGTGGTGCCGGGCGAGGTGAAGCAGGGGCGCTCGGTGTCGAACTTGATCGCGATCGAGGTGTTTCAGGCGGCCACGCCGTAGCGCCGCCGGGGCCGGGCGATAATCCACCCCGTGAAGCACGCCAGACCGCCGCTGGTGCAAGTGCCGAAAGGCCGCACTGGAGGAACGTCCGGACTGCACAGGACAGCGCAGGAGTTAACGACTCTCCACCGTGAGGTGAGGATCAGAGCAACAGAGACGAGCCGATTCAGTTCGGGTGAAACGGGCAATCTCTGCGCGCAGCAACACCAAGTAGGCCAGTATCGAGGTGGTTCCGCTGAGCTGGCGGGTAGGTGGCATCGAGCCGTCTGGTGACAGGCGGCCCAGAGTAATGGCGGTCACGCCGCGGGTTCCGCAAGGGGCCTGCGGTGCACAGAATCCGGCTTATCGGCGGGCTTCACACTTTTCTTCTTTTCTCCCCTTTGCGTTTTTCCGCGCCCTTCGGCCCTGACCGAAGGTGGGCGCGAGCCTTGCCGCGTGCAGGCATTGGTAGTTACCCGTATAATCGATAGCATGCTAATTAATAGGCGGCTACCTTGACCACCCCATCCACCCCCCGACCGACGCGCGAACAGGCGCTGATGCGCATCGGCACCTCGCTGGCGGTGCTGCAGCGCGGCTATCGCGCCGTGGCGGACAAGGCGGTGGCGCATGTGGGCGTGTCGCAGACGCTGGCCTATCCGATCGTGATGCTCGGCCGCATGAACGGCGACGTGCGCCAGGGCGTGCTGGCCGAGGCGCTGGGCATCGAGGGGCCGTCACTGGTGCGCTCGGTCGACCAGCTGGTGGAAGCCGGCCTGGTCGAGCGCCGCGAAGACCCGGCCGACCGGCGCGCCAAGACCCTGCACCTCACCGAGGCCGGCAAGGCCGTCTGCGAGCCCATCGAGGCGGCGCTGGCGCTGATGCGGGTGTCGCTGTTCGAGGGCGTGTCCGACGAGGACGTCGCGGCCTGCCTGCGGGTGTTCGCCGTGCTCGAGGAGCGCATGGGCGTTCGCGCCGTGCAGAGCCTGCCGCCGCCGCCGTCGCAGGAAGGGCGCGGGTAGTCCCATGGCCGCATTCAGCCTGCCGCGCTTCAGCCGCGCGGAGATCCTCTTTTCCAGCAAGAGCTTCGCCGCCGCCATGCTCGCGATGTATCTCGCCAGCCGCGCCGGCCTGCCGCGCCCGTTCTGGGCGCTCATGACCACCTACGTCGTCGCCCATCCGCTGGCCGGCGCGGTGCGCTCCAAGGCGGTCTACCGTTTCCTCGGCACGCTCATCGGCAGCACCGCCACCGTGCTGCTGGTGCCGGCGCTGTCCAACGCGCCGGAGCTGCTCACGCTGGTGCTCGCGCTGTGGGTGGGGCTGTGCCTGTGCATCTCGCTCTTCGACCGCACGCCGCGCTCCTACGTCTTCATGCTCGCGGGCTACACGGCGGCGCTGATCGGCTTCCCGTCGGTGCAGACGCCGCTCGCGCTGTTCGACACCGCCGTGGCGCGCGTCGAAGAGATCGGCCTGGGCATCTTCTGCGCCACGCTCATCCACAGCCTCGTGCTGCCCGCAGGGCTCGCGCCGACCGTGCTGGGCCTGCTCGACCGCACGCTGCAGGACGCGCGCAAGTGGCTGGGCGATCTCTTCCAGCCTGCCGGCCGCGGCAGCGCCGAGCCCCGGCGCCTCGACGACGACCGCCGCCGCCTTGCCGGCGACATCACGCAGCTGCGCCTGCTCTCCACCCACGTTCCCTTCGACACCACGCACCTGCGCTGGACGGCCGGTGCCATCCGTGCGATGCAGGACCGCGTCGCCGCGCTCACGCCGGCGCTCTCGGCCGTCGAAGACCGCCTGCTGGCGCTGGAGCAGGCCGAAGGCGTCATCGCGCCCGACGTGGCCGCCGTGCTTGCCAAGGCCGCGCAGTGGCTGCGCGAGGAGGCCGATGCCTCCGGCGACGCGACGGCCCGCGCCGTGCGCCTGCAGGAGCTGCGCCGTGCCATCGAGGTTCTGGGCGCCACGCCGCCCGAGGCACGGCCGCAGACCCGCTGGGGCCGCGCCCTTCGCATCGGCCTCGCAGGCCGCCTCGAAGAGCTCGTCGACGGCTGGACCGCCTGCGCCCAGCTGCGCCAGGACATCGACGAAGGCCTGAAGGGCGCCGCGCCGCTGCGCCGCACGGCCGCGCTCGGCAGCCGCGTGCTGCACCGCGACTACGGCATGGCGCTGCTGTCGGCACTGGCCGCCGTCATCGCCATCTGCCTGTGCGGCGCCTTCTGGATCCTCACCGGCTGGCCCATGGGCTCGGCCGCCACCATGATGGCCGCCGTCTTCTGCTGCTTCTTCGCGACGATGGACGACCCCGTGCCGGCGATCCACGGCTTCCTGAAGTGGACGCTGTGGTCGATCCCGATCTCGGCCGTCTACGTGCTGGTGCTCATGCCCACGGTGCAGGACTTCGGCATGCTGGTGCTCATCTGCGCGCCGCTCTTCCTGCTGCTGGGCTTCTACCTGCCGCGCCCCACGCACTTCATGGCCGCGATGGCGCTGATCTTCGGCGTGTGCGGCACGCTGGCGATGCACGACACGGCCAGCTCCGACCTGGTGAGCTTTCTCAACAGCATGATCGGCCAGATCGTCGGCGTGGTCGTCGCGGCGCGCGTCACGCGTCTGGTGCGCTCGGTGGGCGCCGACTGGAGCGCGCGGCGCATCCAGCGCGCCACCTGGCGCGAGCTGGGCGACATGGCCGCGTCTTCGCAGCCGCAGTACGCGCAGAGCGACGCCTATGCGGTGCGCATGCTCGACCGCATCGGCCTGCTCGCGCCGCGCATCGCGCAGGCCGGCGGCACCGTCGAGGGCGTGGCGGCCAACGACGCGCTGCGCGACCTGCGCATGGGCGCCGACATCGCCGTGCTGCAGCGCGTGCGCGGCCAGTTGCCGCTGGCCACTTCGGCCGCGCTGCTGGGCGGCATCTCGGGCTTCTTCCGCCAGCGTGCGGAGGGCCGCATGAATCCGCGCCCTCCAGGGCTGCTGCCGCAGATCGATGAAGCGCTCGGCGCCGTGCTCGATGCGCGCGACACCGCGAACGCAGCGGACAGCGCGTCTTCTTCCGCCTCGCGCTCGGCCGTCACCGCACTGGTGGGCCTGCGCCGCAATCTCTTTCCCGACGCGCCGCCCTCGCTCGCGAGCACGTCCCTCACTTCGCAAGGAGCTTCCGCATGATCGGCGAAGCCAGCTTCTACGGCCTGTACCTGCCCTGGATCATGGTGCTCGCGCTCGCGGCACTGCTCGTGCTGTGGGGCGTGCGCCGCCTGCTCGCGGCCACCGGCGCCTATCGCTGGGTGTGGCATCCGGCCCTCTTCGACATGGCGCTCTACCTGCTGCTGCTCTACGCGCTCAGCCGCGCCAGCGCCTACCTTCAATGACAACAACGAGATTCCAATGAAAGCCGCCCGAACTCCAACCGACAGCAATCCGTGGGCCCAGCGCCTGGGCCGCATCCTCATCACCCTGGCCGTGGTGGCCGCCGCCGTGTGGGCCGGCCTGCGCCTGTGGGACCACTACGAACTCGCGCCGTGGACGCGCGACGGCCGCGTGCGCGCCAACGTCGTGCAGATCGCGCCCGACGTGTCGGGCCTTGTCACCGCGGTGCCCATCCACGACAACCAGCCGGTGGCCGCCGGCACGCTGCTCTTCGAGGTGGACCGTGCGCGCTACGACCTCGCCGTGCGCCAGGCGCAGGCCGCGCTCGCCGCGCAGCGCGCCGTGAGCGCGCAGGCCCAGCGCGAGAACGCGCGCAATGCCGGCCTCGACGAGCTGGTGTCGAAGGAGTCGCGCGAACAGACCCGCTCGCGCGTCGAGCAGATGCAGGCCGCGGTCGCCCAGGCCGAAGTGGCGCTCGACTCGGCACGCCTCAACCTTCAGCGCGCCCAGGTGCGCGCGCCGGCCGACGGCCTGGTCACCAACCTCGACCTGCGCCAGGGCAGCTATGCCGCGGCGGGCCGGCCGGTGCTCGCGCTGGTCGATGCGCAGTCGTTCTACGTCGAAGGCTATTTCGAAGAGACGAAGCTGCCGCGCATCCACCTCGGCGACCGCGTGCGCGTCACGCCCATGGGCGGCGGCGCCGTGCTCGAAGGCTCGGTCGAGAGCGTGGCTGCCGGCATCGCCGACCACGACCGCTCCACCAGCGCCAACCTGCTGCCCAGCGTGAACCCGACCTTCAACTGGGTGCGGCTCGCGCAGCGCATTCCGGTGCGCGTCAAGCTCGATCCGCTGCCGCAGGGTGCGCGCCTCGTCGCGGGCCAGACGGTCACGGTGCAGGTGCTGGAGAACAAGCCCGTGCAGAAGACGGCGGCAACGGCTTCCACGCCGCAGAAGGGATGAACGACATGACCAGCTTCGCTTTCCGCATCGCATCGCTGGCCGCCGCCGCCGCGCTCGCGGCCTGCGCGGCGGTCGGCCCCGACTACAAGCAGCCGCCCGAGGCGCTGGCCAGCCAGCCCGCCGCGGGCAAGCCCTTCGCCGAGGCGCCCGCGAATGCCGCGCCGCTGCCCGCGCACTGGTGGCGCCTGTACCACGACCCGCTGCTCGACAAGCTGGTCGAGCAGGCCCTCGCGCACAACACCGACCTGCGCCAGGCCGTCGCGAACCTCGAGCGCGAGCGCGCCATCGAGGACGAGACCGCCGGCGCCAAGTACCCCACCATCGGCGTGAGCGGCGGCCCCTCGTTCGGCCACGTCTCGGGCCTGTCGCTGCTGCAGAAGGGCTACGAGCCGCCGAGCACCTTCAACTACAGCGCGGGCGCGTCGCTCTCCTACCAGGTCGACCTGTTCGGCCAGATCCGCCGCGCCATCGAGGCCTCGCAGGCCAGCACGCAGGCCGCCGAAGCCGCGCTCGACCTGGTGCGCGTGAACGTGGCGGCAGGCACTGCGCGCGCGTATGCCGAAGCCTGCTCCACCGGCCTGCGGCTGCAGATCGCGCAGAAGTCCGTCGCGCTGCAGCAGGACGCCGTCAACGTCACCGACCGCCTGCAGCACGCGGGCCGCGCCGGCGCCATCGACGCGAACCGCGCACGCGCGCAGCTGCAGCAGCTCAACGCCGCGCTGCCGCCGCTGAAGGCCGAGCGCCAGGGCGCGCTGTATCGCCTCGCCACGCTCACCGGCGCGCTGCCGCAGGACTTCCCGCGCGAGGTGGCCGACTGCACCGTGCCGCCGCGCGTGGCCGGCGTGCTGCCCGTTGGCGACGGCGCCGCGCTGCTGCGCCGCCGGCCCGACATCCGCCAGGCCGAACGCAGCCTGGCCGCATCGACCGCACGCATCGGCGTGGCGACTGCGGAGCTCTATCCGAAGGTCACGCTGGGCCTCTCGGGCTCTTCCGCAGGCCATGCCGACGATTTCGGCCGCAAGGACACCTTCGCCTGGAGCCTCGGTCCGCTGATCTCCTGGACCATTCCGAACACCGGCGTGGCGCAGTCGCGCATCGCGCAGGCCGAGGCCGGCACGCGCGCCGCACTCGCGAAGTTCGACGGCACCGTGCTCACCGCGCTGCGCGAGACCGAGACCGCGCTCGCCACCTGCGCACGCGAGCTCGACCGCCGCGCCGCGCTGCAGGCCTCTCGCGACGAGAGCGCCAAGGTCGCCGCGCAGGCGCGCCAGCTCTACCAGAACGGCCGCACCGGCTACCTCGACGCGCTCGACGCCGAACGCTCGCTTGCCGCCAGCGAAGCCGCGCTTGCCGCCAGCGAGGCGCAGCTGGCCGACGACCAGGTGGTGCTGTTCATGGCGCTGGGCGGCGGGTGGGAGCCCGACGACGCCCATCTCGCGCAGGGCGCTGCGCCGGCCAACCCCGGGCAATGACGCCGACCGCCGCATCCGCGCAGCCGCAGCAGCGTCGTCCGCACGCGCCGCTGTGGCTGCTCGCGCTGGTCACCTTCAGCGGCACGCTGGCCATGCACATCTTCGTGCCCGCGCTGCCCATCGCCGCGAAAGGCCTGGGCGCGGGCATCGGGCAGATGCAGATGACGGTGAGCCTCTACATCCTCGGCCTCGCGCTGGGCCAGCTGGTGTACGGCCCTCTGGCCGACCGCTTCGGGCGGCGGCCGGTGCTGCTTGGCGGGCTTGGCATCTACTGCGTGGCGGGCCTTGCCGCGGCGCTCGCGCCCGAGGTGCATTCGCTCATCGCGGCGCGGCTGTTCCAGGCGGTGGGCGGCTGCGCCGGCCTCGTGCTGGGGCGCAGCATCGTGCGGGACACGGCCGAGCCGCAGGAGGCCACGCGCCGCCTCGCGCTGATGAACCTGATGGTCACCGTCGGCCCCAGCCTTGCGCCGCTGGTCGGCGGGGCGCTCGCCACCGCGCTGGGCTGGCGCTCGATCTTCTATGCGCTCTTCGGCCTTGGCGTGGTCGGCTTCCTCTTCACCTGGCGCCTGCTGCCCGAGACCGGCGCGCCCGGCGCCGCCGTGAACGCGCGCGAGCTCGGGCGCAACTACCGCAAGCTGCTGGCATCGCCGGCCTTCCTGGGCTTCTCGATCGGCGGCGGCTGCGCCACCACCTCGATGTACGCCTTCATCGCCTCGGCGCCCTTCATCTTCGTCGACCAGCTGCATCGGCCGGCGCACGAGGCGGGCATCTACCTCGCGATCCTGGTGTCGGGCGTGTGGCTCGGCAGCTTCCTCACCAGCCACCTGATCTCGCGCGTGCGCGTCGACCGCCTCATGACCCGCTCCAACGCGCTGAGCGTGGTGGCGGCCTTCGTGCTGCTCGGCGCGGCGCTCACCGAGCATCTCTCGGTGCCGCTGATCGTCGCGTGCATGTTCCTCTTCACCGTCGGCGTGGGCATGGCCTCGCCGCCCGCGCTCACGCAGGCGATCAGCGTCAACCCGCAGGTCATCGGCTCGGCCTCGGGCCTCTACGGCTTCACGCAGATGGCGGTGGGCGCGCTGTGCACCGCGCTCGCGGGCATGGGGCATGCGAACCCGGCGCTGGCATCGGCCATCGTGCTCGCGGGGGCGGGCATCGTGGCGCAGCTGTCGTTCGCGGTCGCGCTGCGCACGCAGAAGCGGGCGGCTGCCGCAGCAAAGCTCAGCGCGTGAACAGCCACCCGCCCTTGGGCTGGCGCATCAGCTCGTGGCGCTTGACGGCGCGCTCCTCGCCGTCGTCGCCCACGTAGACCACCTCGAAGCGCAGCAGCTTCGGCGAGACCATCTTCCAGTTCTGGATGCGCTTCACGGTCACGCAGGCGGTCTTGTCGTGGTACTGCATCTCCGACATCGGCCCGCCCTGGAAGCCGCTGCCGTCGAACAGGCGCCCGGGCGCGGCGAAGGGGTTGAGCACCGCGCCATTGCGCGCGGTGATGCAGCCCTCTGTGCGCACGAAAGACTCGATGGTCGGCGAGGCGCTGCGCACCACCTTGCCCACCGCGGGGCTGGGCGGCTTGCTCGCAATGGCCTCGCGGATGCGCTCGACCTGCTCGTCGGTGATGGGCGCGAGGCCGTCCTTCGAGACGATCGCCGGCGGTGGAGCGGGCGGCGCCGGAGGCGGCGGTGGCGTGATGATCGAGCAGCCCGTGGCCAGCGCCAGCGGCACGGTGCAGGCCAGGGCAGTGCCCGGTGTTGCGAACTTCATGACTCAGTCTCTCCCTGAGGCTTGCGGCCCCTGGAGGCCGCGGTCTGGAAATTGCGGGCCGCGAACATGCGGTGCATCGTCGTTGTCGTCCTCTGTCTTCTCTCTCTCGACGGTTCTCTTCTTGTCTTCTCTTCTGTGTTCTTGCTGTTGTCGTCAGAAGCGTTCGTGGGGTGCAAGGTAGCGCCACTGCCCGGGCTGCAGCCCCGCCAGCTGCACGCGGCCGATGCGGATGCGCCGCATCGCCAGGATCCGCAGGTCCGCGCCGTCGCAGATGTGCGCGATCTGCCCGGGCCGCGCGCCCTTGAGCGCGAAGCGCAGTCCTGTCTGTTCGGCGGTCTGCCGTCCGATGCTCACGCGCGCGGGCGAGCGTTCGAGCCGCGCGAGCGCCTCGGGGCTCACTGTGCCGGCCACGTCGACCATCACCTCGTGCTCGAGGAAGGCGGCGTCTTCGTGCAGCTTGCGCTCCACGCGCCATTCCTGCGTGTACGCCACCAGCCCGCTCGCGCCGGCTTCGAGCGGCGTCATGCAGCGCTGCCCTCTCGCATGCGCCGGCAGGAAACGCCGCCCGGCGCGCTCGGGTTCGTGGTGGTTGGCGGCAACGAACAGTTCGTGCGCGGTGTCGATGGGCATGCCCGCAGGCTTGTACAGCAGCAACGTGACGGGCTCCACCGGCTGCGGCTTCACGCCGGCATCGATTTCCACCCGCTGGTGCGGCAGCACGCGCGACTGCGGCAGCGTCTGCTGCACACCGTCGACGCGCACCGCGCCGTTCTCTATCAGCAGTTCCGCATCGCGCCGCGACACGCCTGCCTGCGCGGCCACGCGCTTGGCCAGGCGGATGCCTTCGCTGTCGACGGGCGTCGTGTTGGCCATTGCGCTCATCCGTGCGCGGCCAGCTGGCGGATGCGCGCCACGTGCGCGGCCAGCGAGCGCGCCGCCACCGGCCACATCCGCTCGGGCACGTCGTCGTAGGCCAGCGGCAGCCATTGCTCGGGCGTGCCCTCGGGCAGCTTCTGCATCGCGGCGGCGATCTTGGCCTCGCGCTTCAGGCGGTGCGCCTTCAGCATGCCGATGGCGGTGCGCGCGAAGCCGATCACGTAGCCGTGCGCGGGCAGGATGAACTCGATGCCGCCGGCCTCGCAGGCCTTGTCGAGCGCGTCCAGCGAATCGAGGTACGCGCTCATGTCGCCGTCGGGCGGGTCGATCACCGTGGTGCTGCCGTTGAGGATGTGGTCGCCCGAGAAGAGCAGGCCGTCTTCCTCCAGCACCAGACACAGGTGGTTGGCCGCGTGACCCGGTGTGTGGATCACGCGCAGCGTGTGCGTGACGGCCTCGCCGGTTTCCGTGGTGCCCGAGAGCACCAGGCGCTCGCCGTCTTCCAGCTCGCACTCCGGCGTGAAGCGCGCGGTGGAGCGTGCCGTCGGCTCCGAGGCCAGCCCGAGGATCGGCGGCTTGCCGCCCTTCGTGCACAACGCCTGCAGCGGCGCCGCGCCCGGCGAGTGGTCGGCATGCGAGTGGGTGCAGACGATCATGCGGATGTCGCCATGCGTGGCACGCCACAGCCGGCCGATGTGGTCGAAGTCGTTCGGGCCCGGGTCGATCACGATGTAGCCGGTGGCCGCGTCGCCCACGATGTAGCTGTTGGTGCCGGGGCCGGTCATGATGCTGGCGTTGGGCGCGGTCAGGCGCATCACGTTCCTCAGCAGCGGCACCGGGGTTTCGCTCTGCCAGTCGAGCGCATGCAGCACCTGGCCGTCGGGGCACACCAGCGCGAGTTCGCCGTAGGGCGACTCGTGCTCCATGTAGCGCGCGTCCTCCCCCTTGAGCAGGCCGGCGCGCGGGCAGCTGGTCCACAGCGGCACCTCGCTGGCGCAGGCCGCGAGCAGGGCGTCGACGGTGGCATAGGTGGCCATGCGCTGCAGCGTGCGCACGGTCGGGAAGATCATGAAGAAGCTGCCGGCCTCGTGGCGCGCGAGCGCGTCGGCGGGGCGCACCCAGCAGGGCTCGAACTGCTCGTTCTCGTCGGCCGTGGGCACCTGTCCCTCGGGCATGCGCGCGACGAGGAAGGGCACGTCGAAGCGACGGGGCAGGTCGCGGTCGGTCATCCAGTGCGCGAAGGTGAAGACGCGATCGGTGTCGAGTACCAGGCCGCGCGCGGCGCACTGGTCGGCGAAGGCGGTGCCGGCTGTGGCGTTGCGGTCCATCGAGGCGACCTCGCTGGCGCTCACGGGCTGGCCGTCGGCCTGGCGGTGCGCGAGCAGGATGCCCAGCTCCTCGAAGGCCTCGCGGATGGCCGCGATGGCCTGCGTGCGCTGCACGCGGCTCTGCGTGGGGCGGCGCGTGGCGATGCGCTTGGCGGCCCCGTCGGCTTCGTCGATGTGCCCGCCGGGAAACACGTACGCGCCGGGCGCGAAGCTGGCGGTGGCGGAGCGGCGGGTCATGAGCACTTCGATGCCGGCGGCGCTGTCGCGCAGCAGCAGCACCGTGGCGGCCGGGCGCAGGGGCGCGGGCTCGCGTGGGGCGTGTAGTTGTTGGGTGGAACGGACCATGGGTCGATTATCGGGAGCGGGCGCGATACCTGCATGTCGCGCATAAGCTCATATGGAATCGGGCATCAGCCGCGCGCCACAATGCGCGGCTGCACCGTCTGCATTGAAGACAAAAGACTGAACGACCGAAAAACTGCCATGGCTCATTCTCCATTCACCCGTCTTGCCGGATTCACCCGCCCCGCCCGCCGCACCTTGCTGCTGGCCGCTGCCTCGCTGGCGACAGGCGCCGCCTTCGCCCAGCACGCCGCGCACGACTGGCCGCAGCAACCCGTCACGCTCATCATGGGCTTCCCGGCCGGCTCGGGCGTGGACGTGGTGGCCCGCGCCATCCAGGAGCCGCTTTCCAGGCAGCTGGGCAAGCCGGTCATCATCGACTACAAGTCGGGCGCCGCGGGCAACATCGCCAGCGACTACGTTGCCCACTCCAAGCCCGACGGCTACACGCTCTCGTTCGGCACAGCCGCCACGCACGGCAGCAACGCGGCGCTCTACAAGAAGCTGCCCTTCGACGTGGAGGCCGACTTCGTGCCGGTGGCGCCGGTGCTCGACGTGTCGAACGTGCTCACCATCAATCCCGACGTGATCAACGTCAAGACCTTGAAGGAATTCGTCGAGCTGGTCAAGGCCAACCCCGGCAAGTACAACTATGCGTCTACAGGCAACGGCGCCGGTACGCACATGGCCTTTGCCGAGTTCAATTCGCGCCTGGGCCTGAACATGGTGCACGTGCCCTACAAGGGCGGCCCCGAGGCCATCACCTCGGTGGTGCGCGGCGAGACCTGCTGCATCATGAACCAGGTGCAGACCGTGCTGCCGCACTACAAGGCCGGCAAGGTGCGCCTGCTGGGCGTGACCACCGCGGCCGCCGTGCCCGCGGTGAAGGAGGTGCCCACCATCGCATCGAGCGGCCTGCCCGGCACCAAGGGCTTCGACAGCTCGATCTGGTTCGGCATCTTCGCGCCCAAGGGCACCGACCCGCAGATCGTCGACAAGCTCAACGCCGCGGTCAAGGCGGTGCTCGAGACGCCCGAGATCCGCGAGCGCTTCGAGAGCCAGGGCAACACCGTGCGCATCGAGTCGCCGGCGCAGTTCAAGAAGACGGTGCACGACAACCGCGTGAAGTGGGCCGAGGTCGCGAAGGCGGCGAACATCAGCATCGACTGAACTTTGTTCGGGGCGTGTGCACAGGCCGCCGGGTACTCCCCTCCGCGAATGTCCCCGTCGGCGTGATCGCACCCCCGAAACACGGCGACCACGCGGCTTACAGCGTCTTCGTCAGCGTGAGGATGAACCGCGCCTTGTTAGGCGAGTAGGTCTGCCTGCCCAACGGACCGAAGCCCAGGTCGATGCCCGGGTTGCTCACTGACAGATACGCGCTCTGCTTGTTGGCCCCCTGCACCGAGCCCGCCAGCGAGAGGCCGTTGCCCAAGTCGTAGCTCGCGCCCAAGTTGTAGTCGACGTAGCTCTTGTAGCCCAGGCTGCGGATGTCGCTCGACATGTTCGTGTAGCCCACGGCCGCCTTCAGCGTGAGCTTGGGCAGGATCTCCTTGCTGTAGGCCAGATTCAGGTAACCGGTGTTGGTGCCCTTGAGGCCCGAGCCCGCCTTGTTGCCGGCGTAGCCGAAGTAGTCCTTCGACACCGTGTGCGAGTACTTCAGCGTGAACGAGCCGATGGTCTCGTCGGTGTAGCCGGCGCTGCCGTAGAGCTCCGTGGTGTTGCCCGAGGAGTTGCCCGGATAGATGTACGTGAGCGCGCCCACGTCCATGTCGAAGGGGCCGGCCTTGAACCTGTAGCCGCCGTAGATGTCGCTTTCGATGCTGTTGCCCTTGAGCCAGTTGACGCTCGAATTCCAGTTGCCCAGGTAGAAGCCGCTGTCGCCGAAGGCGTAGTCGAAGCCGCCCTGGATGGCCGGCTTGAAGGCGCTGGTCTTGGCGTAGTCGTTCTTGCCGAGCATGTCCTGGTCCTGGCCGCGGAACTTGTAGTCGGTGGTGAGCGACACATTGCCGCTGAGCTGTGCGCTCGCGAGCGTCGGCAGCGCGCCGAGGGTGGGAAGAACGAGCACCGGCAGTGCGATGCGCAGAAGGTTTTTCATCGAAGAAATCGCTGACGAATGGAGGAGCCGGCAGCGTATGGGCGCCCGTCTAAACGCCGCGTAAAAACTGCGCTCAGCGGCGCAAAAGTTTCGTCTCGGGCATCGTCATCGCCACCACGCCAGTCACCACGCAGGCCAGTCCGATCCATGCCGTGGGTGCCAGCGCTTCGCCGAGGAACATCATGCCGATCGTCACGCCGATGGGCACGCGCAGGTAGGCCTGGGCGGCGGTGGACATCGGCCCCAGCGTCCTGATGAGGCGGAAGTAGATCGTGAATGCGAGCGCCGTGGACAGCACCGCGAGCGCCAGCACTGCCGACATCGACGCGGCAGACGGCGAGTGCGTCCACGGCCGGTCGACGACCAGGCTCGCGGGCACCAGCATCGCGGTGCCGCTCACCAGCGAACCTGCGGCCGGCACCATCGGGTCCAGCCCCTTGAACACGCGGCCGAACATCGCGGCGCAGCCGTAGCAGACGGCGGCCGCCACCAGGGCGAGCTGCGCGATCAGCGAATGCCCGAGCCCGTTCAGTGCCTCGAAGCCCACGATCAGGCAGATGCCCGCAAGGCCCGCGCCCACGCCGAACAGGCGGCGCAGCGTCGGCTTATCCGCGCCGCCAAGGCCCAGCCCCAGCAGGAAGATGAAGATCGGCGAGGTCGAGTTGAGGATGGTCGCGAGCCCGGCATCGACACTGCGCTCCGCCCATGCGATGAGCGTGAAGGGCAGCACGCTGTTGAGACAGGCCTGCAGCATGAAGCGGCGCCATATCGAGGGTTCGGTCGGCAGCTTCACGCCGCGCATGCGCAGCACCGCGAGCAGCAGCGCGCCGGCGATGAGCGTGCGCGCGGCGATCAGCGTGACGGGCGGAATGGTCGCGACGCCGATCTTGATGAAGGTGTACGAGGCGCCCCAGCAGGTGGCGAGCAGCGCGAGCAGGGCCCATTCGAGGGCGAGGCCGGCGCGGGGCTTGTCGATGGAAGAGGGTGTCGATGCGTGCATGGTGCGCCGATCATTCCCCCACCGGCGCGGCCACACTTCGGCCGCGAGCGAAGCGTGGATGCCTCAGTGATCGTGCGCGTGCGGCCTGCCTTTGCCGCTGCTGCCGCTGCCGCCGTTCAGCAGCGTCGCCAGGTCCACCTCCTGCTCGGCGGCCGCCCCGGCGATCACGCGCTGCTCCAGTTCGTCGAGGTGCTCCAGCGCCACCTCCAATGCCTTGTCGAGCGACTTGCCCGTGGCCAGCGCCTCGATGATCTGCTCATGCTCGCGCGGCGCGCAGCTCGCTGCCTCGGCGGAGTCGTACAGCGCCTTGTAGAGCTCGGTGTTCGATATCAGCCGCCTGATGTACGACAGCAGTTCCTCGCTGTTCGCCATCTGCGCCAGCAGCAGGTGGAAGTCGCCCGCCAGCTTGATCGCGTCCTCGCGCCGGCCTTCCTTGAAGGCCTTCTGCTCCTCCTGCACGTGCTTGCGAAGCGCAGCCACCTGGTCGCGCGAGAGATTGCCGAAGAGCGTGGTCACCAAGCCGGCCTCCACGATGCGGCGTGCGCGGTAGATGCCGCGCATGTCCTCGATGGAGGGGTTGGGCACGAAGGCGCCGCGGTTGTGCTCCAGCACCAGCCGCTTTTCCATGCCCAGCCGCGCCAGCACCTTGCGCACCGCGCCGCGCGTGCAGCCCAGCGCTTCGGCCAGCGCCCGTTCGCGCAGCGGCGTGCCGGGGCGCAGCTTGCCGCTGAGCAGGGCCTTGGAGACGGCGGCGTAGACGCGTTCGTCCACGTTCGCGTCGTCGGCTTCCGAGGGTTCGGGGGAGGGGGTTGTCGCTGGGGGCTTGCGGGCGGCGGAGGGCATAGGCAGGCGGATTATTGCCTGCGCACCGCGGCCTCAGGGAAAGCCCCCGGATTGACTCGGCCGCCGGCGCTCCGTACCATCCGCCTCCGTTTGGTTAACCAAATTAAATTGTATGGTTAACCAAAATACCAGAGAATCCCAACCAGAGACAGGAATCGAGGCCCCGATGAAATCCGCCAAATGGCTTGCCGCACTGCCGGTCGCCGCCTTCTTCAGCGGGGGATGGCTGTCCTCCGTCGCGCCCACCTTCGTGCTCGGCATGCCCTTCCTGATGGTGTGGAACGTCAGCTGGCTGGTGCTGACCTCGCTCATCATGGTGGTCATCGACCGCGCAGAGGGCGACATCGACGCGCCTTCCTCGACCGGAGACGCACGATGAACGCCGCGCTCGGAGTCATCGCCCTGTTCGTCGTCGGCGCGCTGGGCCTGGCCGTGCTCGCACGGCGCGGCCGCACCATGAGCCTGGAGCAGTGGGCGCTCGGCGGGCGCGGGCTGGGAACCATCATGGTGTTCCTGCTGATGGCGGGCGAGTCGTTCTCGACCTTCACCTTCCTGGGCGCGAGCGGCTGGTCGTACAGCAAGGGCTCGCCGGCCTTCTACATCCTGGCCTACGGCGGGCTCGCCTACCTCATGGCCTTCTGGATGCTGCCGGCCATCTGGCGCTACGCCACGGCGAACAAGCTGGTGTCGTTCTCGGACTTCTTCGCCCACAAGTACGACAGCCGCGCGCTGGGCGTGCTGGTGTCCATCGTGGCGCTCATGGGCATGGTCGCGCTGCTCACCATCCAGCTGCGCGGGCTCGGCATCATCGTGTCGGAGGCCTCGTACGGTTCCATCGCACCGCAAGTGGCGATCTGGATCGGCACGCTGGTGATGGTCAGCTACATCCTGTTCTCCGGCATCCACGGCTCGGCCAGCATCGCCATCGTGAAGGACATCCTGATCCTCGCGCTCGCCGTGTTCCTCGGCATCTACCTGCCGTGGCACTACTACGGCGGCGTCGCGCCCATGTTCACCGCCATCCACGCGGCCAACCCCGGCTTCTTCGAGTTCCCGAAGGAGGGCCTGAACCTCACCTGGTACAACTCGACCATCCTGCTGACGGCGCTGGGCTACTACCTCTACCCGTTCAACCTCACCTCGGTGTACGCGGCCAAGAGCGCGAGCGCGGTGCGCCGCAACACCATCCTGATGCCGCTGTACCAGGTGGTCATCGCCTTCCTGTTCCTGGTCGGCTTCGCAGCCATCCTGCAGGTGCCGGGGCTCAAGGGCTCCGACGTCGACCTGGCCCTCTTCGGCCTCGTGAAGCACACCTTCGACCCGTGGTTCGTCGGCGTGATCGGCGGCACGGGCGTGCTCACCGCGCTGGTGCCGGGCTCGATGATCCTGCTCACGGCCTCCACCGTGATCGGCAAGAACGTCTACAAGGAAGGCTTCGCGCCCCACGCCACCGACAGGCAGGTTTCGCGCGTCGCCCGCTGGGTGCTCCCGCTCTTCGCGCTGACGGCGGTGTACTTCGTGCTGCGCGGCGGCACCACCATCGTGTCGGTGGCGATCTTCGCCTCCAGCCTGCTTACGCAGCTGCTGCCTTCGCTGCTCTTCAGCCTCATGAAGAAGCCCTTCGGCAACAGGCACGCCGCCTTCGCGGGCATCCTGGCGGGCGGCGCGGTGCTGGCCTTCATGATGACCACCGGCTCGAACCTGGGTACGCTGTTCCCGGCCGCCCCGGTGATGTTCAAGTCGCTCAACACCGGCCTGGTGGCGCTGGCGACGAATGCGCTGGTGTTCGTCCTGGTGGCGCTGCTCACCCCGAACACGACCCGCCGCGCCATCGCCGCCCAGCCTGCCTGACGCCTGAAGACAGAGAAACGGAACGCCCCACATGCCATCGCTCCTGATCCGCAACGTGCGCCCCATGGGCGCATCCCCCGTCGACGTGCTGGTGCAGGACGACCGCATCGCCGCGATCGGCCCGGAGCTCGCAGCTCCCGCTGGCGCCGCCATCGAAGAGGGCCACGGCGCCTTGCTGCTGCCCGGCCTCGTCGAAGGCCACACGCACCTCGACAAGACCATGTGGGGCATGGACTGGTACCGCAACGAAGTCGGCGTGAACCTCATCGACAAGATCGAGAACGAGCGCGCCTTCCGCCACGCCAGCGGGCATGACGCCGCCACCCAGTCGCTGGTGCTGGCCAAGGCCTTTCTCGCGCTCGGCACCACGCGGCTGCGCACGCACGTCGACGTCGACACCCAGGCCGGCCTGCGCCATCTCGAAGGCACCTTGCGCACACGCGAGGCGCTGCGCACGCTGCAGCAGATCCAGGTCGTCGCCTTCCCGCAGTCGGGCCTGCTGGGCCGGCCCGGTACGGCCGAGCTGCTCGACCAGTCGCTGGCGATGGGCGCCGACGTGCTCGGCGGCCTCGACCCCTGCGCCATCGACGGCGATCCGGTGAAGTCGCTCGACGTGCTCTTCGGCATCGCACACAAGCACCAACGCCCCGTCGACATCCACCTGCACGAGCCCGGCGCCATGGGCGCCTTCTCGCTCGACCTGATCCTGCAGCGCACCGAGGCGCTGGGCATGCAGGGCAAGGTCGCCATCAGCCACGGCTTCTGCCTGGGCGACGTGACCGAACGCGAGCGAGAGGCACTGCTCGCACGCATGGCGAAGCTGGGCGTGGTGCTCGTCACCAGCGCGCCGCCTTCGCGCACCGTGCCGCCGCTCATGGCCTGCAGGCAGGCCGGCGTGACCGTGCTCGGCGGCAACGACGGCATCCGCGACACCTGGTCGCCCTACGGCAGCCCCGACATGCTCGAGCGCGCCATGATCATCGGCCTGCGCTACAACCTGCGCCGCGACGACGAGATCGAAGTGGCACTCGACACCGTCACGCACTCCGGCGCACGCGGCTGCGGCTTCGAGGCCTATGGCCTCGAAGCGGGCTGCCGCGCCGACCTCGTGCTGGTCGATGCGCAGACCGTCGCGCACGCCGTCGTCTCGCGCCCCGTGCGCAAGCTGGTGGTGGCGGGCGGCTGCGTCGCGGCGCGCAACGGCGTGCTGCGAGCCGACCTGACCTTCCTGTGAAGGCGGCGCAAGCAAGCCGGAACGGCCGCGACGGAGGCATCGCCTTCGCGATCGTCATCGTGCTGGTGGCGCTGAACCTGCGCGCCTTTCTCACATCGAGCAGCCCGCTGCTCGAGCCCATCCGCATCGCGACCGGCATCGGCTTCCATGCGGTGGCGCTGCTGACGGTGCTGCCGATGTTCGCGATGGGCGCCACCTCGCTCTTCGGCGCGGCCGTGGGCCAGCGCATCGGCCCGCGAGGCGGCGTCGCGCTAGGGCTCGCGGCCATCGCCGTCGCCTGTGCCAGTCGATACGTGGCCGGCGGCGCGGCGGCGCTGCTGTGGAGCGCCGCGCTCGCCGGCGCGGGCGTGGGCCTGGTGCAGGCGCTGATGCCCGGCGTGGTGAAGCAGGCCTATCCGGCACGCATCGGTGTGATGACGGGGCTCTACTCCGCCGCCATCATGGGCGGCGGTGGCCTGGGCGCCATGGCCAGCCCGTGGGTGGCGCACGCATTCGGCGGCGCGCAGCCCGACTGGCACGCGGGCCTCGCGATCTGGGCGCTGCTCGCCGTCTTCGCGCTGCTGTACTGGCTCAACATGCGACGCATCGAATTCACATCCGCCACCGAGGGGCCGGGCCTTCGCAGCCTCTCTTGGCTGCGCTGCTTCACGAGCCGCCGCGCATGGCTGCTGGCCGCATGCTTCGGCCTCATCAACGGCGGCTACACCAGCCTCGTCGCATGGCTGCCGCACTTCTATGCGCAGCAGGGCTGGACCGCGCAGCAGGGCGGATCGGTGCTCGCGCTGATGACCGCCGCGCAGGTGGTCTCCGCACTCGCCATGCCCGCCATCGCGCGCAGCCGCGGGCGCGACCTGCGGCCCTGGCTGTTGCTCACGCTCGCTGCCCAGCTCGCGGGTTTCTGCGCGCTCACCTTCGACGCGCCCGTTCCCGCAGTCGCCATCGCCATCGTGCTCGGCTTCGGCCTTGGTGGCGCGTTCTCGCTGTGCATGGTGCTTGCGCTCGACCACCTGCCCGACCCCGCACAGGCCGGAGCCCTCGCGGGCTTCATGCAGGGCGTCGGCTTCATGATCGCCGCGCTCGCGCCCTTCGTCACCGGCTGGGTGCGCGAACACACCGGCGGCTTCACGATCGCGTGGGCCTACCTCGCGACGGTCGTCGTGGTGCTGCTGCCGCTCATGCTGCGATTCGATCCGCGCCGCTATGCCGACGCCACGGCAGGTCTTTTCGATGCGCGGGGCGGCCGAGCCGGTGCACCATCCATTGCCGCGCTCGACGGCGCGGCCACCAGAAAGGTCTGAACACCATGTACCAGGGACAATTCATGCAGCGGGCGATCGCCCTCTCTGCACAAGCGCTGGGCGAGCCCGGCACCGAGCCCTTCGGCGCCGTCGTCGTGAAAGACGGAATCATCGTCGGCGAAGGCTTCAACCACTCCGTCGCGCATCACGATCCGACATCGCACGGTGAGGTCGAGGCGATCCGCGATGCATGCCGCAAGCTGGGCACCGTCAACCTGCAGGGCTGTGAGCTCTACACCTCGTGCGAGCCCTGCGCAATGTGCGTGGCGGCGATGCACATCGCGGGCATCGCGAAGCTCTACTACGCGGCTTCGCTGGCGCAGTCGGGCGAGGCGTTCGAGGGGGTGACCGTGGCGGCGCGGCATCCGATCGATGTGGAGGCGTTGCGGGCCGAGGCCGGGGCGACACTGGCGCAGCGAAGCCTGCCTGCGGAGCAGAAGATGGATCGGGAGGCGGTGGAGGTGCTTTCGGACTGGGCTGCGACGCGCAAGGCTCCCTGAGCGCCTTGCCCGCACGCGTCGGCTACTTGAGCGCCGACACCACCGCATCGAAGAATGGCAGCACGGGAAACACGCCACCGCCCATCGGGTCCGTCTGCGCGCCCCAGATCACGATCACGACCTTTTCCTTGCGGTTGATGTAGATCTGCTGGCCCATGATGCCGGTCGCGTAGAAGGCACCGTCCGTGGCTGATTGCCCGCTCGGCGGTATCCACCAGAGGTAGCCATAGTTGATCTTCGTGCCGGTGCTCAGCACCTTGGAAGTGCCCGCTTCCGTCACCCAGCCCGCGGGCAGCACCGGTTGCCCGGCCGCGACGCCTTCGTTCATGATGAACATGCCGAAGCGGCCATAGTCGCGCAGCGTCGCGCTGATGCCGCTGCCGCCGATCTCCACGCCGTCGGGCGAGTCGAGCCACCAGTTGGCCTGTGCCTCCATGCCGAACTTGGACCAGATCTTTTCTGAAAGGTACTGTGCCAGCGGCTTCTTCACCGCGTTGCGGACGATCTCCCCGGCCACCTGTGTTTCGCCGGTGCTGTAGTTGTAGACGGCGCCCGGCGTGGCCGCGCGGGGGAGCTTGCTCATCAGGTCCATGGCCGAGCCCGGCTTCTGGCTGATCTGTGCTTCAAGCAACTGGCGGCGATCGGAGTTTGGATCGGTGTAGGTTTCGTTCCACTTGGCGCCCGAGGCCATCATCATCACGTGGCGCACCGTCGCGCCGTCGTAGGCGCTGCCGGCCAGCCGGGGAACGTACTTGACGACCGGGTCGTCGATGCTGGCAATGTAGCCGTCCTTCACCGCCGCGCCGATCAGCGTCGACGTGATCGACTTGGCCACCGACATCGACATCCAGCGCGTCTTCTGCGTGTTGCCGTACTGGTACGTCTCGTTGGCGATCTTGCCGTCCTTCAGCACCAGCAGGCCCGCGACGCGGTTGGTCGACATGAAGTCCGCGAGCTTGTAGGTGGCAGTGCCCACAGTGAAGTTGAGCTGCGTCAACTGCATGGCAGCCATCGCAAGCGCATAGGGCGTGCCGCCAGGCTCGATGGTGCGCGTGGGAAAGAGCCGGTCGATGTTGCGGTACGTGTTGACGGCCAGTTCCGGAGACAGGGCGCCGTCGTAGGTCTGGCGCACCGTGCCGATCGGCTCCGACGCATGCGGATAGCCGCTGCCCGTGCCTGTATCGCCACCGGCACCGCTGCCACTGCCGCCGCCGCCGCCGCTGGCCGGCGGTGCCACGACGATCGGGAGGACGGCTCCGCCTCCACCACCACCTCCGCCGCCACCCCCACCACCGCAAGCCGCGAGCAGCGCCGAGGTCGCAAGCAGGCAGACCGGCAACGCGGCGCGCAACGGACGCGCAAATACGACGAACACCTTCCGGAGAACTTGATCCACGCGAATCTCCTCGTCTGTTTGTTGGCGATGGCACCTGCGCGCCATGAGCTGGGCATTGCACCCGGCCGCCGCGATGATCGCACCCATCTGCTCCGGCGCCAAACCGGCCGTCGGATTCACGACGATGTTGTTACTCACCACTCTGCCAGCCGCTCAATAGAGTGACCACACGGCGCCATTCGAAGCGCGCCAAGAGGAGTTGGCAATGTTCATCACCAGAAGCAGCGGCAGCGCGACAAGGCGGCCTTCCGCCAAGGTCGCCCGTGCGCTCGAAATCCATCGCAGCGTGATGGCGTGCAACGCGCAGATCGCAATCGACCGCGAGAGTACTCACGCACTTACCGCAGCATTGATGCTGCCTTGCTACAAGGCCGAGTTCCGCAACCTTGTGCTCGCGATGAGCTCGGACGAGGAGCGCGAACTTAGGTACGCGCTCGATGATTTTTGCGCGAGCGTCGCGTGAAGAAGAGAACCTTCGCGGCAATTTCAGCCGATTCAGGTTTCATTCCGAATGCTTGCGCGGCTTGCGGAATTACAGAGTTGGATTGAACGGGATTCCACTCGTAGCGGCAAACGTCAGAGGCGCCCAGACTCCGCTTCCCTGGCCGGGAAGTCATTTCATGGAAGTCATTTCTCTTGAAAGGAGTTGGCTATGGCGGGAACGCAGAAATTCACCATCCTCTCGTTCGTCGGTGGCGGCATACGAGGGCTGATGTCGGTATCGGTCCTGAACAAGCTGTACGCGAAGTACCCCCAGATCATCGACAACAGCGACCTCATCGCGGGTTGCTCGACGGGCTCGATCATCACGAGCGAGCTGTTGGCGGGCAAGTCGCCGCAGGACCTCATCGATCTCTTCACCAGCCAGAACGGCGAGATCGGGTTCTACGAAAAGATGAACACCGACCCCAAGCGGCCCGCGTACCCCATCGACGAGGTCTACGCCTCGCAGGTCGCGTTGCATGGCAACACCAAGGTCCAGGACATCGTCACGAGGAAGGTGCTCTTCGTCACCTTCAACGTCGGCGGGCTCGAGGTGAAGAACTCGGTGCAGACGGCCATACCGTGGCAGCCGGTCATGTACACCAACATGATCCCCGGCCATGGCGACGTGGAGATCGCCAAGGCGGCCACGTCCAGCGGCGCGATGCCGGGGCAGCTGGGCTCGTTCGACGGCAACGTCGACGGCTGCTTCTTCAACCACGATCCGACAGTCGCGGCGATCGCGCTCGCGGTGAAGGCGGGCCATGCGCTCGAGGACATCGCGGCCATCACCATCGGTACCGGCTACATGCCCGACTGGATCGCCAGCGACACCCACGACTGGGGCGCCGACCAGTGGATGAACGGCGTTGCGAACCCCTTCAACAATTCGCCGCCGTTCCTCATGAACCAGGTGAAGTCGTCGCCGGTGCTCGACATGAGCCTGAACGGCACTTCGACCGAGCTCATGCCGATGCTCGCGAAGATGCTGCTGGGCGACCGCTATACCAACCTCAACCCGACGCTGCCCTTCTTCGTGCCGGAGAACACGGTCTACCCGCAGGCCCTGCAGCTGCTGCAGGACAAGGGCGCCAACGCGGACACCACGTACGCCGAGGGCCTGGTGCGGCAGTACTGGGTCGAACACGCGCTCGGCTGAGCACCGATCAACCACCTGCAAGCAAGAAAACGCATTCCAGGAAAGGAGAAACGACGATGTCGATCACCGCACAAGGTGCCGCAGCGCCGGCGCCCGCATCCACACCCGCGATTCCCATCGAGAAGCTGGACCTCGGACCCTACAACATCCAGTACCTGCCAGACGGCCATTACGTGCTGGACGTGAACGGCAACAGCCCCGTCAAGGGTGCAGGGGTCATCGGGTACAAGCTCAAGCTTCCGCAGGCCGGCAACCAGCAATGGCTGTTCATTCCCGCGCCCGATGCACCGGGCTGGTGGTATCTGCAGACGCAGATGGGCACCGGGTTCGTCGTCACGCTGAAGCCCGATTCCACGATCGTGCCCACGCCCCTCGTGATGATGCCTCCCGGCCTGGCCGATGCCGACAGGCAGCTCTGGAGCCTGCTGTCCACCGAGGAGCCCGGCTATTGGTACATCCAGTGCAAGTCCGGGGCGAGCAATTCGAATGCGCCGCTCGTCATCGGGCTCACGGACAACAAGTCGGAGGCCGGCGCCGTGGCCGGCCCCATCAGCTTCAGCGGGTTCCGCGCGCAGGCCTGGGGCTTCAGGCCCGTGGGCAACGCGGGCTGAAGGGCATTGCTCAGGGAGCTCAGTCCCAGGCCGGCGAAAGACCGGCCGGGTCCGTCAGCCGCTCATTGCGGTTGAGCGCCGCGATCTGCGCCATCTCGGCGTCCGTCAGCGTCAATTGCAGCGCCTTCAGGTTGCCCTCGAGGTTCGCTCGCTTGGTGGACGACGGAATCACTGCGTAGCCCAGCTGCATCGCCCAGGCCAGCACCACCTGCGCGGTGGTCGCGCCGTGGGCCTTGGCAATCGCCTCGATCACCGGATCGTTGATGACCTTGCCGTAAGCCAGCGTCATGTAAGACGTGATGTGGATGCCCGCGCTCTTGGCGAATTCGGCCACCTTGCGGTTCTGCAGGTAGGGGTGCAGCTCGATCTGGTTGGTGGCGATGTTCTGTGCGCCTACGGCCGCGATGGCTTCCTTCATCAGCGCGATGTTGAAGTTCGACACGCCGATGTGCCTGGTGAGCCCTTGAGCCTTGGCCTCGGCCAGTGCGCCCATGAACTCGGCCACCGGCACCGCGTTGCCGGGCGAGGGCCAGTGGATCAGCGTCAGGTCCACATGGTCAGTGCGCAGCTTCGCGAGGCTTTCCTTCAGGCTGGGCACGAGCTTGTCCTTAGCGTAGTTGTCGGTCCAGATCTTGGTGGTGATGAAGAGGCTTTCGCGGGCGACGCCGCTTTCAGCGATGGCCTGGCCCACCTCGGCTTCGTTGCCATAGATCTGCGCCGTGTCGATGGCGCGGTAGCCCACGTCGAGGCCGTTCTTCACCGAGTCGATGACCACCTGGCCCTTCAGGCGGAAGGTGCCGAGGCCGAAGGCGGGAATGGGGTTCGTGTTCATGGTGTCGTCCTTGTGCGTTGAAAAGAGAAGAAGAGAGAGATGAGAAGAGAAAGAAAGAGGAAGAGCAGAACTCAGTGGCCGGCAGGCACCGGCCCCGAGGCTCGCACCGGAATGCCGGCACGGCGGTCGAGCGTTCCGCTCCATTGCGTGAGGGCCAGCGACACCAGCACCACCAGCGCACCGATCCACGGCGTATGCATCAGCCCCAGGTGCGTCACGATCAGCCCACCGGCCCAGGCCGCGCCGGCAATGCCCAGGTTGAACGCCGCGATGTTCAGGCCCGAGGCCACGTCCACCGCCTGCGGCGTGAAGCGCTCGGCCTGCTTCACCACGTACACCTGCAGCCCCGGCACGTTGCCGAAAGCCACCGCACCCCACATCAGCACCGCCAGCAGGGCCAGCCACTTGTGCGGCGCCGCGAAGTTGAACAGCAGCAGCACCGCGGCCAGCAGCGCGAAGATGATCTTCAGCGCCGGAATCGGGCCCTTGCGGTCGGCCAGCTTGCCGCCCCAGATGTTGCCCACCGCCACCGACACGCCGTACACCAGCATCACCCAGCCCACGGCGCCGGCGCTGAAGCCCGACACCTCCGTGAGGATCGGCGCGAGGAACGTGAACGGAATGAACGAGCCGCCATAGCCGATGGCCGTCTTCGCATACACCAGCAGCAGGCGCGGCTCGGCCAGCACCTTGGCCTGCTGCGCCAGCGAGGCCGGCGGCGTGTGGCGGATGTTGCCGGGCACGAAGACCCAGCTGCCGATGAACGCGATCACACCCAGCGCAGAAACGGCCAGGAAAGTCTCACGCCAGCCGAAGTGCTGCCCGATGAACGTACCCAGTGGCACGCCCGTGACCAGCGCCACCGTGAGGCCCGTGAACATGATCGCAATGGCACTCGCCGCCTTTTCCTTCGGCACCAGGCCGGTGGCGATCGTCGAGCCGATGGAGAAGAACACCCCGTGCGCCAGCCCCGTGAGCACGCGGGCGGCAATCAGCGATTCATAACTCGGCGCCTTCCACGCCAGCAGATTGCCGAGCGTGAACAGCGCCATCAGCCCGAGCAGCAGCGCCTTGCGCGGCAGCTTGCCCGTGAGCGCGGTGAGCACCGGCGCGCCGATGGCGACGCCCAGTGCATAGAGGCTGACCAGCAGGCCGGCGGAGGGGAGGCCGATGTGGAGGTCGGCAGCGACTGTGGGGATGAGACCAACGATGACGAACTCTGTCGTTCCGATGGCGAAGGCGCTGAGGGTTAGCGCCAGTAGGGCGATGGGCATGAGGGCACTCCTTCTTGGATGGGAGGAGTGTCTTGCGGTTACCTTTGCAGATTAAGGGGTAGAGAGACAGAAGATAGTTGCTTTGGAAGCAATAATCGAGAGGCCTCAAGGCATTGTTATCTTGCTTTTGAAGCACTCGGTTGTGGAATTCCATTCGCATACATGACTTGAGGTGCTTGTGCGCCTGCTTTTGCCACTATCGATCGAAAAGAATTCATACGATCTTCGCTAATTTCTCCAACATCGATGACCAGATAAATGCCTTTGGATGCTTTCTCGGCATTCATATAGATCGGGAGTTGCTTTTCAAATCCATGGGCAAGTCGTGGATTCGAGGTGAGCTTAACCTCTACGAGTACTTTTCCTGCAAAACCGCTGCTGATCTTGAAATCTACAGGACCACGTCCTGCATCACTTTCAGGAGAAAGATCGAGGCTGTTTGCTTCGCAGTATGCAGATGCGATTCCTACGAACAGCAATTGCGCTGCTGACTCGTGTTTTAGTGTCCGGTCCTTGTTGTATAGCAGCTTGCAAAGCTGGCGATCTTCCAAGAGGAAGGCGTAGTGCTCGCAGATTTTCTTGACCACTTCAAACACTTCGTCAATGCCTGCCGCCTCGCCCAGACTCAGGGCAAGGGAGTTGTCAGCAACCGCCGCCTTTGCTGCTGGATACCAACCAACCTCTCCTGCAGGATCGCTAGCGAAATCGTAGGGATCCGCAGGTACCTCCCGATACTTGTCCAAGACAACTCGCAGCCCATCTGGTGTTCCGACGAATGTCTCGCGTAAACCATGTTTCTTGTCTCGAATGGAGAGCTCTCGCCAATCTGAGCCGAGAACTTGATTTAAGGCTTGGCGCAACTGCTCGTTGAACGAAGCTACCCAGCCGATATCAAGAAATGAGTCCGCCACAGGAAGCTGACTGAGTATCTCCCTGGGTACCAAGATGATGGGATGACCACTCACCGGATTGCGAGGAAGGTCTTCTTGTGGATGCTGCGCAGAGACGCTCAAGGGCTCCATAGGGATGCCCAGATCGCTGCAAACACGCTGCGTGAACGCGATCAAATCCTCCATGATGATCTTGGCGACCATGTCGCTGATCAGATCCGGGTCGATGCCTTCTTCGAAGATTCCCGCAAGCTCAAATATGTCGGGATCTGCCACGCCCGCATGCACTATCCGAATAGTAGTGTCGAGGAGTCGCGCTCGCTTCTGAACCCCCATGCCTCGGCCCGCAGTGCTTCCGGAGGAATACCCAATGCAGAGGCCACGAACTTCAGGAAAGGTCAGCATCTTGTCCGCCTGCCGCCAAAACACATCGTCTTGCTGAGCAATATTGGCAACTAGTTTAAGAACCGACTCAAAGTGCACTCGCACTTTGTCTGCACTACTAGATAGTTCTGGTGCAGAGGTTTCTTGAAGAAGGCGAGGGTCAATGAATAACCGAGTGTCGATCCCCAAAATGGGATCCAGGGCCCCAGTTGCGGCAAGCGCTTCTGGGTCAATCCGGAAGTGATCGGAGAAACTGAAGATCACGAAGCGCCTCCAAACGTGTATTTTTTGCAAATGTAGCTCAGGGGTCTGGGCTTGTGCATTTGTTATGTGCCGTATGGCTAAGGACGCTGTTCGCGTTTTCCTCCTAAAAGTGAGCCTTTGACGGCTAAGCGGCTCACTTCAAAAATTCGGCCCCTACTGGACAAGGCTGGCGGTTCTCGCATAGCGGGGCCCGAGTTGCACTCACAGATATACTGCCTTGTCGCGCAAAAAGTGCAACCGGGTTTGGAAGCCCGCCGAAGTTCTGCGACGAAAGCCGCAGCTACCGCACTTGGTCTGCGGCTTTTCTGTTTGCGCCTCCAGTTTTGGCGGCTCGAACGGGAAGGCGCGAGCCTTGCCGGTTCTCGTCAGAGCTTCCCGGTCTTCCAACCCGTTCGAGCTGCCGCCATCGTTTGGAAGCGGTTGCGGCGGTTGTTGCAAAACCGAAGTTCTGGGAGGCCACACATGGCTGAATCTGCATCCGCCTCGGCGCGATCAAGCGCTCGATCCACTTCCCCCGATCCCGCACCCCCCAACCTCGACGACCTCGCCCTGCAAGCCTGCGACGACGCCGAAAACCTCAACGACGTGATGCGCGCCTATGCCGCGCTCAGAAAGCTCGTCGACACCAGCGCCCTGAACGACAGCGAGGAGCTCACCCCCAGCCGCACCGAACTGAGCGCCTTGCTCGGTGTGCTCAACGACGCGCTGACGGCGAGCATTGACGCCATCAACCTCGCGGCCGGTGCGGTGCGCGAAGCGCTGCAAAGGGGCAAGCCGGGCCTCGCGTGAGGTGGCTGGCGGCGAAGAGTCCGTTGTTCATTCGGGCAGCCGGTCTGGCCGGCTGATCGTCCCCGCGCGGGCTGCGCGGTGAGGCTTGGATGTGCAAGGGCTCTTCGAAGTCGTTCCTCAGTGCTGCTCTGGCATCTGCGGCCGCTAAGCGCCGTGGATCATCAGCATGCACCAGAAGGTCACCCATAGCGCGCCGGCTCCAAGCAGATACATGCCCAGCAGAAAGGCAACCAGATAGCCGATGCGTTGCCAGATTCGAGGGGTGCTCGAATTTATCCGTGTCATCGTGGAGCCGGAGGCTGGTAGAGAGGGTCGCCCTTTTGACACGGGCATTCGTGCGGGCAGGCCGGAAGGAAATCGATATCGACGCGCTTCACCAAGTCGCTTCCCTCTGGGGCCGGGATGGCGGCGACATACCCTTTGGTGGGCAAGTCGACTTCGCGCACCTCGAATTGCAAGTCTTCCCTGGGACTCTTGCGACGTTCCTTGCGCTTTTCAACCCTAGATTGCTCGCGTCGTGCTCGCCGAATGCCGCTTGCGTCGAAAGAAAAAGCGACTCGCGATTCGGATACTGCAATCGGAGCATGGCCGTCCAATTGGCGAGCTTGAGAACCTCCTTGGCCGGAACGGTTGCCGAGTTCCGCTCGAACACGACGCCGATGCTTCTACTCGGGCTGCAAGCCCATGCGTCTGGCGCAAGCAGAACAGCAAGAGATGCAAGAAGGTATCTCGGAAAAGATTGCCAGCAGCCTTTCATTTCGAAGCCTCGGCTCGACGCCGTGCTCGATGTACCGGCAGGTCGGCTTGCGCTCGCATCAACGCTCCAAACCATCGGGCCGGCCGGGATTGCAGCCCGGTAGTTTCGAGGTCTTCAAGTTCGGATATAGCTGTATGGCCGCAAAGTCGTTGGCTACAAGGTCTGCACTTTTTCTCTCTCGGTAGCTATGTGCAAACTGCTCGACTTCGATGGGCACGGGAAAGAGGCCCTTCAACGCGTGCGTCGTGTTGTCCGCTCGCATTCTCGCGAGGCGCATTGCGTCCTCCGAGGTTCTGCCTGGCACCTTGACCGTCGCACCTGCTTCTACGCCGGCGCTCTCGTAGATTGCGTACAGCGCGTCGGCACGATCGACCCACTCCGCCAACCGGTTCAGTTGGACGCGGTCGAGCTCGGCGGAGCCATCGGCAAAGGCCAAGGTGATCTGAATGATTCGCTGGCATGGCTTGAGACCGGGAATCGGGACTGGATTGCAGTCCGGCAGTTTCAGGCCCTCGACGTCGGGATAGAGCTGGAGCGAGGCGAAATCGTTGCTGTCTCCCAGGCCATTCAAAGATGATCTATACCCACGAGCGACGGTGGTAATCGGAAGCTCGGTCTTCATCAAGATGCGCAGCGCTCTCGCTGCATTGGCTGCACGCTGTTCAGCCAATGCCTTTGCCTTGTGGGGCACCGCGTCGGATGCCCCGACCTCTATCGAGGCGCGCTTGTACATGGAAAACTTTGCATAGGAGCGATCTAGCCATTTGGCAAGCTTGATGACATGCGATCGATCCAGCGCCGCTGAGTTGACCTCGAAGCTCAGCTGGGTCTGCGTGATGTAGCTGCATGCTGATGCTTCTCCCGCTGCAAGTGCCCAGGCGAGGGCGAGGAGGCGGCCTTTCATCGCTTGGGAGCCTGTGGCTTGTACAGAGGGTCTCCCCATTGGCAAGGGCACTCATGCGGGCAGGCCGGTAGAAAACTGACATCCACCCTGACGCCCTCGCTTTTCTCGAGCTGCTTCAGATATGCGGAAACAGGCGCTTCGACATAGCTTCGTTTCGGAAGCTCGATCTTCGCCGGAGCGATCTGCAGCGTCTCTTGAAAAACGCGAGCGATGTTGTGTGCACGGTCCATTCCCAGACGATCAGGGGCTTTCTCACCAGGCTCAGTGGATGCGGTGACGTAGAAGGTTTGGTGGTTTGGATAGCGCAGGCGAAGGTCAGTCACCCAGCTCGCCAGTCTCAAGACTTGATACGCGGAGACATCCGAGCCATTGCGCTCGAAATACACCCCTCTGACCTTGATCGGTGAGCATGCATGCGAAGACAGGGGCGCCAGCGCGGCGAGGATAGCCATCAGGACGGACAGGGCTGCGTTGCGACTTTTCATGCGATTCCGATGACGTAGGAGGTGATACTGTCTGCGTTCGCCAGCAGAGCGGCGTGGTTCTCGCTTCTGACGTTTTTTCTTGATTCGGTTGCTCCGTACCACGTGTCGTTCGAGCTGAAGGTGTCGTCGAAGTGCGTGACTTCGTGAATCAGAACGATGAGCTTCGATGGGCCGTTGGTGGATTCGCCAGTGTCGAAGTTGAATGCATGGTCTCTGTACCCGCAAAAGGGAAGAGCAATTGCGATGGTGTGCGTGGCGACATCCGACTTGCAGGCAGCACCGTCGGTCCCCAGTGCGCTTCCCATGACACAGGTCGCCAGCTTTCCACCTTCAATGAAGCGCACAAAGTTCTTTGGCTCCAGGCCTTTGAGAACGCGAACGCATGCAGCCAATCCCTTCTGGAGATATTCACGCGTGTCTTGGTCGGCTATGGCGAACCATGCCTCCACACGTGCTTGCGCCTTTTTGTCCCAGCGCTCGAGTTCGGGCAGCCGCTTCCTTGTGATGTAGTCGACCGCCATATCGCGCAGGCTCATTGCCAAGACTGCGAACTCCTTGTTCGTCATGTTTGGGCAAATGTTCTCGGTTTGTTCGGCCTCGGGCGGATGTGTGACGTTGTCATCCACCGTTTTCTTGAGCGCGACCATCTCAGGACTCGAGAGCGTGGCCGTTTTCGAAGTCAGCGGGAACACGCCAATTGAATGCGCGGCGTCATCGTCGCAATCCGCCGATTGCTGCAACACCGACAGCAACGGCTGCGGCCTCGGGCAGTGGCACACCACCACATCCCCCTCCAGCGCAATCTCCGATATGAACAGCGGCCGCCGCGGCCCTCCCGTCTTGGCGATGATGCCGACGCTATTGCAGCCCTCGCAGTACGCCCTGCCGCCAATCAACGCGGGCCGATGCCCGAAGAAGTCGACCATCGGTCCGTCGTAGGGCAGCACCCTTCCACCAGCGGCCGGCGGATCACCGACCAAGACAACCTTGCGCATCATCCTGACACCTCCCTTGTTGAGTCGGGGAGTTGTAGAAGGATGTGCGTGTTGACACTGTGGACCAACGTCAACCGGCTACATATTTTTCACGCTGGCTGGAGTTTTCTAATTCGAGAATGTGCCGCGTGCTGATGCGGTTCGATTCTTCCGTTGGAGCAGGTCGCCCTGGAGCCGGCCGGGACTGTCAGGCAGCCGATCCGTCGGCCCGGCCCACGCCCCGATCTTTCATCTCCCCCAGCATCCACTCCCGAAACGCCACGACCTGCGCGTCTTCGCTGCTCTCCTGCGGATACACCAGGTAGTACGCATACGGCGGCGCCATGCGCACGCCGACGTCGAACAGCCGCACCAGCCGCCCCTGCGCCAGGTCACCCGCGATCAGGTCCAGGTCGGCCAGCCCCACGGCGCCGCTTTCGAGCACGGCCTGCACCACGAAGCTCGAATCGGCAAAGCCCACGAAACGGCTGTCGTCGATGTCTTCGTCGTCCACGCCGGCCGCGGCCATCCACATGCGCCAGTCGGGCCAGGTCATGGTGTCGGTCTTCCAGTCGACATGGCAGAGCGTGAGGTTGTGGCGCAGAAGGTCGCGCGGCTCGTTCAGCGGCGGACCGTTCTCGATGAGCCTGGGGCTGCACACGGGAACGATGAGGGTGTCGAAGAGCCGCTCGGCGTGCGCGCCTTCATAGCTGCCGGTGCCGAAGCGGATGGCAATGTCGATGTCGTCGGCTTCGAAGTCGCGCAGCTCGTCGGTGATGTCGAAGCTCAGCTCCAGCCCAGGGTTGGCGGCCCTGAACTTCGGCAGCCTTGGCAGCAGCCAGTTGGTGGCGAAGCGCGCGCTCAGCGACACGCGCAGTTGTGCCGCGCTGCGCGCCAGTCGGCGGGCGCGGCCGGTGGCGCGGTGCAGGGTGTCGAGCGCATCGGCGGTCGCCTCGAAGAGCACGGCCCCGGCCGGTGTGAGCTGGATGCTGCGGCTGTTGCGCGTGAAGAGCGCAAGGCCGAGCTGGTCTTCGATCTCCTTGATCTGGTAGCTCACGGCCGCGGGCGTGAGCCCCAGTTCGTCGGCCGCGCGCGTGAAGTTGCGGTGCCGCGCGGCCGCCTCGAAGGTGCGCAGCGCGCGCGTGCCGGGCAGGGGCATGCCACGGTTCGTGGCGGGGGCGGTGCTTGTCGTCATGGTCGTGGCGTTGGTGTTGACGTTGGCGTGCGTGGGAATGGGCGAGCGATCTGGCGATGCATCCATCCATCGATCGACGATCAATCGATCGACTCGATCTTCAAGTCTCGCTTGATGCTCCGTTGAGAACTACTCGTTTCCCAAGCCGCGAGCGGCGCGGGAGGATTGGCCGAACCAGCCGATCAACCAAAGAACAAGCGAGCGAGTGAACCAACGATGTCTGCCAGCCAGATGAACGACCCGGGCGGGGCCTGCCCCGTGACCGCGGAGAGCAACAGCAACAGCAACAACCACGATCCCCTGCATTGGCCCACGCGCATGTGGATCGCGCTGCTCATTTTCAGCGGCGTGATTCTGCTCGACGGGCTCGACATCTCAATGATCGCGGTGGCAATCCCCGAGATCCAGCAGGCCTTCGGCATCGGCGCGGCCACGGCGCAGTGGCTGGTCAGCGCGTACATCCTGGCCTTCGGCGGTTTCCTGCTGCTGGGCGGGCGCTGTGCCGACCTGTTCGGCCGCAGGCGTGTGCTGGTGGCGGGCCTGGCGGTGTTCGCGCTGGTGTCGGTGGGCGGCGCCTTCGCCACCGACGCGGGGCTGCTGATCGTCTCTCGCTTCGTCAAGGGCATGGCGGCAGGTCTCACCGGGCCGGCTGCGATGTCGCTGCTGACCACCACCTTTGCCGAAGGTCCGGCGCGCAACAAGGCCTTCGGCATCTTCAACCTCTTCGAGGCCTCGGGGTACTCGTCGGGCCTGCTCATCGGCGGGCTGCTGGCGGCACTGAACTGGCGCTACATCTTCGTGCTGCCGATTCCGGTCGCGGTGCTGCTGTTGCTGGCCGCGCTGCGCTACCTGCCGCCCGATGCGCCGCGCGTGAAAGGGGCGCAGCGGCAGCGGCTCGACATCGCCGGCGCCGTCACGCTGGTGGCGGGCATGCTGCTGATGGTTTTCACGGTGGTGTCGGTGGAAGAGGCGGGGTGGTCTTCGCCGCGAACCGTCATCGGCTTCGCGGTGGCTGCGGCGCTGCTGATGGCTTTCGTCGCCATCGAGCGCACGGTGAAGGAGCCGCTGGTGCGGCTGGGCATCTTCCGCAATCGCGGCCTGGTGGCCGCCAATATCAGCGCCGCGCTGCTGTATGGCGGTGCCATGGGCTTCCAATTCTTGATCGCTCTGTACCTGCAGAACATCCAGGGCTGGAAGCCGTGGCAGATGGCGCTGGTGCTGCTGCCGGCGGGGCTGATGGTGGTGGTCATCGGCCCGAAGATCGGCGCGCTCATCAGCCGCTTCGGCGTGACGCGCGTGCTGATGGTCGGCCTGCTGGCCTTCGTGCCGTGCTACCTGCTGATGCTGCGAATCGGACCCGAGCCCGACCTGTGGGGCGTGCTGCTGCCGGCTTCGGTGCTGTGGGGTCTCGGGTTTGCGCTGAGCATCTCGGCGCTGATGGTGGCGGGGACGAACGGCGTGGCCGACGACGAGCAGGGGCTGGCGGCCGGGTTGCTGAACAGTTCGCTGCAGGTGGGTGGTGCTTGCGGATTGGCGGTGTTGACCGCGGCGATTGCGCCCGGAACGGAGCTGGGGATGCTCTATTCAGGAGTGTGGGTGATTCTTGGGTTTGCCGTGTTGACGTTGGTGGCGCAGGGCGTGAGGGCAGGTCGGCGATAGCGGGTTGCTTGGCGCCGCAGCGGGGGGGCGATGCGACGGGTTGCCGAAGCCCGGGGAGTCGGCACCGGATCGACGTCCGACAGCTTCTGCGAAGCGCATGCGATCCCGGGCTCGCTGCCCCCCATCAAGAAAATCTTCCACCCCCTGCATCCAAATCCGCCACTGGCGTGTAGACCCCTCAGCAGCGAGGAGCTGCTGACCTTCTACAACCCAGGAGAAATTCCATGCACACCTCCCGTCCCGCCCGTTCGCTCGCCGTCCTTGGCGCCGTCAGTGCCGCTGCTGCGGTGCTCACCGCCTGCGGCTCGATGTCGATGACTCCCGCCTTCAACCAGTCCAGCCTGCCCCCCACCATCCAGGTGCCGGCCGGCAACAAGGTTGCGATGGAAACGGTGGGCAAGGGCGACATCACCTATGAATGCCGCGACAAGGCCAACGCCCCGGGCCAGACCGAGTGGGTTTTCGTCGGCCCCGACGCCAAGCTGCTGGACCGCAGCGGCAAGCAGGTCGGCAAGTACTACGGCCCGCCGGCCACCTGGGAATCGAACGACGGTTCGAAGCTGACGGCCACGCAGCTGGCGGTAGCGCCCTCGGGCCCGACCAGCCTGCCGTACCAGCTGGTGAAGGCCAACCCGGCCACGGGCAGCGGCGCGATGACGGGCGTCACCTACATCCAGCGCGTGGCGCTGCAAGGCGGCGTGGCACCCACGACGGTGGCCTGCACGCCGGCCAACAAGGGCCAGAAGCAGATCGTGCAGTACCAGGCCGACTACATCTTCTGGAAGGCGTCCTGACCGGGGGGCGATTCGGCGGCGGGGCCGCGGGCTCCACTACCATCGGGCCGTGCAGAACCCGCCACCCACACCGCCCTTCGACTACGACGCCGCCCTCATGGCCTGCGCACGCGGCGACCGTCAGGCCCTGCAGCAGCTCTACCAGCGCGAAAGCCGGTACCTGCTGGGTGTGGCGTTGCGCATCGTGCGCCAGCGCCAGCAGGCCGAAGACGTGCTGCACGACGCCTTCATCAGCATCTGGCAGCGCGCGGAAACCTTCAACCCGGCGCGCGGCGAGGGCCGGGGCTGGATCTACAGCGTGGTGCGCAACGCCGCATTGAACATGGTGCGCAGCGGCGCACGCCAGGTGGACGTGAGCGAAGACGCGGCAGAGGCCATCGACGACCAGGCCGCGCTGGCGGCATACGCCGCGGCCGGCGACCAGTTCGAATTGCGCGCCGACCTGGGCAGGCTCGAGAACTGCCTGAACGGGCTGGAGCCGGCGCGGCGCGACTGCATCCTCTTCGCGTATGTCGAAGGCTGCTCGCATGGCGAGATCGCCGAGCGGCTGCAGACGCCGCTGGGCACGGTGAAGGCCTGGATCCTGCGCGGCATGCGCGCGCTGCGGGAGTGCATGGCATGAACGGCAACCCGACGACTACAACAGCCGGCGACGAAGACATCGATGCGCTGGCGGGCGAGTACGTGCTCGGCACGCTGTCAGCCGGCGCGCGCGCGGCGGTCGAGGCCCGCATGCAAGATGAACCGGCCTTGCGCGATGCCGTGCAGGCATGGGAAGCGCGGCTGCTGCCGCTCACGGTGCTCGCGTTGCCGGAGGAGCCGTCGCCGGCGCTCTGGCCGCGCATCGAACGCAGTCTTGGCAGCGCGGCGGAGCCGGAGAGGAAGAAGGTCGCGCCCGCGCGTCCATCGATCCTCTCGGGCTGGTGGAACGACCTGAGGTTGTGGCGCGGCTTGGCTGCTGGCGGGTTCGCCGCGGCCGCGTTGATGGTGGCCGTGCTCGTCACGCGTCCGCTGCCGACGCCGCAGTACATGGTGGTGCTGGTCGCGCCGCAGGACAAGTCGCCGGGCTGGGTGATCCAGACCTCCTCGTCGCGTCAGCTGAGCCTGGTGCCGCTGGGCACCTTCGAAGTGCCGCCGCAGAAGACGCTGCAGTTCTGGACCAAGGCCGACCAGTGGCGCGGGCCCGTGTCGTTGGGCCTGGTCAAGCAGGGGCAGGCGCTGCGCATTCCCATCGACAAGCTGCCTCCGCTGGAGCCGAACCAGCTGTTCGAGCTCACGCTGGAGCCGGAGAACGGCTCGCCGATAGACCGGCCGACCGGGCCGATCCAGTTCATCGGGCGTGCGGTCAAGGTGATGTAGCGGGGGCTTTTCTGCTGGCCACAGCCGAAGCAACACCGATCGCCCCCACCAGCAAGCACACCGCAAAGATCACCCCGCGCGTCTGCGTCGCATCCGCGAACGCGCCGACGATCAGCCCGGCCAGCGGTTGCGTCAGGTTGTTCAGCAGCACGATCACGCCGGTGGTCTTGCCGTAGTCCTGCGCCGGAATGATCCGCTGGCGGTGGATGCGGATGTAGATGCTGAACATCTTGTCGAAGCCGATGACCAGCAGGAAGCCGGCCGCATAACCCCAGTGGCTGGTGCTCGCGGCGGTGAGCAGGCCGCCGGCCAGTATCAGTGCGTAGGCGGTGACGCCCATACGCTTGAGCGGGATCGACCCCCGGATGATCGCCAGCAGGATCGCGATGGTGGCGACGGCCCCGAGTGTCTGCAGCCCCGCGTAGTAGGTGGCCGAGCGCTGGTGCAGGCCGGTGACCATTGCGGCGGCGGATGCCAGGGTGGTGCCGAGCATCAGGTTGACGCCGGAGGTGAGCATGGTCAGGCGCAGCAGCCCCGGCAGGCGCAGCACATGGCCGAGGGCCGTCACGATGGGCTGCAGGAAGTGGCCCGGCGCGCCCTGCGGCTGGTGCAGCTGCACAGGGTTGCCGCGGCGCCAGTACGAGGTGGCGACGTCAGCCAGCAGGAAGAAGCCGGCAGCCGCGCCGACCACCGCCTGCCACGGCCACAAGGCGAACAGCGCCGCGGCAACGAGCGGGCCGAGCACGGTGCCGGTCTGTTCTGCGGTCTGCGCATAGGCCAGCACCTTGTCGAAACCGTGGTGGGTGGCGATCTGCGGCAGCATCACTTCGCGCGCCATCACGCCCTGGGTGGTGAGCACGCCGCACACCGCCGACAGCCCCACCAGCCAGCCGATGCCGCCCATCGCCTCGTTGGCCGCCACGCCGAACACGCAGACCAGCGCGCGAAGAATCTGGCTGCCGCGCAACAGCTTCAGCGGCGACACGCGGTCGCACAACGCGCCGCATACGGGAAACGACAGGAAGCGCGGAAGCGTCTCGGCCGCGAAGGCGTAGCCGGACCACGCCACGTCCTGCGTCACCTGGAACACCACCAGCGGCACCAGGAACAGCAGGATCTGGTCGGCGAGCCGGGAGAGGAACAGCGAGAAAAGAAAGGCCGGGAACTTCATCGCGCCGTCGTGTCCCGCGCGGCTGACCCCGAGGGGAGAAGGGTGAGAGGCGCGGCGAGGGCGGGCATGCGCTGAAGATAATCGAAACATGATCGCGCTCGACTGCTACTACAGCCTCTCCTCCCCCTGGGCCTACCTCGGCGGCCCGCAACTCCAGGACATCGTGCGCCGCCACCACGTGCGGCTCACGCTCAAGCCCTACGACTTCCAGGCCGTGGTGCCGCAGACCGGCGGCATCCCGCTGAAGACGCGCCCCGAGCCGCGCCGCACGTACCACGCGCTCGAACTTGCGCGCTGGCGCGACTACCTCGGCATGCCGCTCAACCTGGAGCCTGCGCACTACCCCAAGGGCGCGCCCACCGACCCGAACTGGAACAAGTACCCCGGCTGGATGGTGATCGCCGCGCAGCTGCAGGGCCTCGACGCCCAGCCGCTGTCGCACGCGCTGCTGCGTGCCCTGTGGGCCGAGGAGCGCGACACGTCGAAAGCCGAAGTGCGCATCTCCGTGGCCGACGAGAACGGCTACGACGGCGCCTCGCTGCAGGCGATGGAGCAGTCGGCCGAAGTGCTGGCGATGTACCGCGCCAACAGCGCCGAGGCTGTCGAAGCAGGCGTGTTCGGCGCGCCGACCTTCATCCTGAACGGCGAGCGCTTCTGGGGCCAGGACCGGCTCGCGTTCCTCGACCGGGCGCTGGACAAGCTGCGCGCAGCGGGCTGAGCGTACCTGCCCTCAGGCGCTGCCCTGCTCGCCGAGGCATTGGCGGGCGGCTTCACGCACGCGCTCTTCTGCATCGTGCCGTGCGGCGTGCCGCACAGCGGCCTGCCATGGCAGCGCCGCGCGTTTCCAGGCCATGAGCCCGCGAACGGCTTGCCAGCGCACGTCAGCGTTCTCGTCATGCGCAAGGCGATCGGCCAGCGCCGGCAGGATGCGCCCACCGGCTTCGGCACCGAGCCCTCTTTCCTCCAGCAGGCTGGCCGCATGCCGGCGAACCAAGGCGTGCGGCGACGCCAGGCCGCGCAGTGCCTCGTCGATCTCTGCAGCGCGCAATGTGCAGTAGCCGCTGCCGGGCCTGAGCTTTTCATGCACGACGGCGACTTCGGTGGCGGGGCCCGAGAGCAGGGTTTCCAGCGGTCGATAGTCGAGCGCCACGGGTGTCGGGTCGCGAAAGGACGAGTACGGAGCGCACAGCCCGCGGATGGCGACCGCTGCTCGATCGGGCTCGCCGCGCCACTCGGCGAGCCGTTCGAAAAGCCATCCGCTGTCGTCGAGGTAGGCCAGGGTCGCTGCGCACCAGGCATGCGTGGGCTTGTCTGCCGGCGCAAGCAGCTTGCTGCGCAGCGCGGCCAGCACCTCGGGCGTCGCAAGCCCGATGCGCCCGAGCATCCTGGCGGCTTCGCAGCCGAACCTTCCTCGCGGTCGGGCCAGCTGCTCGATCAGTGCCGGCACCGCGGGTGCGCCCATGTCGATGAGCCATTTCTCCGCCTCCTCGGCATCGACCGGCTGGCCGTCGAAGCGGCCGAGGCGTCCGACCAGCCAACTCACTCGTTCTTCGGCGGGCAGGGCCGCGACGCGCATGCGCTCCCGCTGCGCCAGCGCTTCCTTGGGAAAGAGCGAGTGGAATGCGGCATCGCCGATGCAGCGGCAAGCCAGTTCGAGGCTGTTCTCCTCGTCGTGCAGGAAGAGCACGAAGTCCGGCGTGAGCTGGGGCGCGTCGCCCAGCGCGGCCCGGACCTTTCGTGCGGCCGAGACGAGCATGTCGATGCATTCCTGCTGTGCGAGAAGCCACCCTTCGCGGGTGTCGTTGCGGGTGATCTCGCATGCGGCGTTTGCCGCCGCGTCCAGGGCCGCGCTGGAGAACTGGATCTCGTCCCAACGCCAGTCGGCCGGGTTCCATTCCGCTGACCAGAAGTCGCCCGAGGGCTCGTCGCCTTCGCGGGCGCCCACGCTGTTCGCGCAGAGCGAGGGCAGGTAGATCGGCCCGTCGAGCTCGCGGTACATGCCGTGGAAGGCGGCGGCGTAGAACTGCTCGCCAGGGTTCTCGTCGAGCAGTGCGCGCAGCGCGCGGGTGGCGTCCTCGACGATCAGAGGCTCCAGCGCTTTCCAGTGGGTCATGCGGGCGTGTCTTTTCCTGCTTGAGATTCTGTGCGGCGGTCGGGGCTCAGCTCGACCGCGGCAGCAGCGCCGGTATCAGTTTTCGATTCATCCGCTCGCGCCACCAGCGCAGCGCCTGCCCCTGCGCGCCGGTCTTCCAGGCGAGCCAGAAGGCTTCGGGCGGGCGCGGTTCCTCGGTGGCCAGCTCGACCAGCGTGCCGCGCTTCAGCTCTTGCGTGATGCAGGCGCGCGGCAGGAAGCCGTGGCCCAGGCCGGCCACCTGGCAGGCGATCTTCGCTGGCATCGACGGCACGGTGATGCGCGGCTGGCCGGCCATCAGGCCGACGGTGCGCTCCGAGAGCGTGCGGGCGCTGTCGCCCACCACGATGGCGTTGCACTCGATCAGGTCGCCGCGCTGCAGCGGGCGGCCCAGGCGCGTGAGCGGGTGCGTGGGCGCCACGCAGAAGGCGAAGTCGAGGCTGCCCACGGTCACGGCCTGGTAGCCGCCGCCGGCGGGGCCGTCGCCCGCGGCGATGACGATGTCGGCGCGGCCCTCGCGCAGCGCCTCCCAGCTGCCGGTGAGCGCCTCGCAGCCGATGCGCAGCCGCGTGCCGCAGCGCAGGTCTTCGAAGGCGCGGATGTCGCCGATGAGGGCCTGGGTGGGAATGAGCGAGTCGTGCACCAGCCGGATCTCCGACTCGTAGCCGGTCGCGATCTGGCGCATGCGCGATTCGAGGTCGCTCGCGGCGCCGAGCAGCCAGCGGCCCTCCTTGAGCATTTCTTCCCCGGCCGCGGTGAGGCTCACGCGCGGGCCGTTGCGATCGAAAAGCAGCATGCCGAGCTGCTCCTCCAGCTTGCCGACGGCATAGGAGATGGTCGAGGGCACCTTGTTGAGATGCGAGGCGGCTGCGGCAAAGGAGCCATGGCGCGCGATGGCGTCGACGATCTCGATGGCTTCCAGGCTGAGTTTGAGCATGCGGTGGCCCGAGGGGTTGGGAGGGGATGGAGGTGGACCGAAAGGGGGCTGGAAATCAACGTTCAAAAAATTCGATCATTGAGGATGAAAAGTTTCGTCGATGACTGCCTCGAGGCCCCCGATGATTCGTTCCATGCCAAGGAGATTCCTCTCCGGAAGCGATTGTGAATCAGATCGAACATTCAACCAACCCGCAGGAGTTTTTCACATGTCCCTCAAAGCCACCCCCACCGCCGGTTCCAAGCTGCTCAAGCCCACCGATCACACGCTGGTGATGATCGACTTCCAGTCGCAGATGGCCTTCGCCACGCACTCGATCGACGCCGTGAACCTGCGCAACAACGCCGCGCTGGTGGCGCAGGCGGCGGCCGGCTTCGGCGTGTCGACCATCCTCACGACGGTGGCCGAGAAGAGCTTCTCGGGCCCGATGTTCAGCGAGATCACCGACGCCTTCCCGGGCGAGAAGATGCTGGACCGCACCTCGATGAACACCTGGGAAGACGCCGCCGTGATCGAGCGCGTGAACCAGATCGGCAAGCCGCGCATCGTGCTGGCAGGCCTGTGGACCAGCGTTTGCATCGTGGGCCCGGCGCTGTCGGCGCTGGACCAGGGTTTCGAGGTGTACGTGATCGCCGACGCCTGCGGCGACGTCTCGACCGAGGCGCACAACCGCGCGATGGAGCGCATGGTGCAGGCCGGCGCGCAGCCGATGACCTCGCTGCAATACCTGCTCGAGCTGCAGCGCGACTGGGCCCGCGGCGAGACCTATGAGCTGACCACCGGCATCGCGAAGAAGGTGGGCGGCGCCTACGGCCTGGGCGTGACCTACGCCAAGACCATGTTCAGCGCCCACGAAGGTTGATCGAGGCAGGAACAAACCTACTGCGCGCCCCGATCTCGCACCTGCGGTCCTCGGCGCGACCTCGGAGCGCTCGCTACGGTTTCTTCGCACCTCGCGCCGTGCTCTCGACAACTTTCCTCAAAGACAAGCTGACCATGAAGCCCTATGTCCTCTCGCTCGCGCTCGGCCTCCTGGTCGGCGTGATCTACGCACTCTTCCAGGTGCGCTCGCCGGCGCCGCCGGTCATCGCCCTGGTGGGGCTTCTGGGGATCCTGCTCGGCGAGCAGATCCCGCCGCTCATCAAGAGCGTGATCAAGCCCGAAGCGGTGGCCACCTCGTGGCTGCACCACCAGGTCAAGCCGCACGTGTTCGGCGAGCTGCCCCAGTGCGCGCAGCCTGAATCCACCGCGGCCAACAAGGCACAGGCCCCGTCCTCCGAAAGGCACGACGCATGAACCAGTCCTCAGACCCCAGCCGCCGCCGCCTCCTTGGCTCCCTCGGAGCGCTCGGCGCCACCCTCGCAGCCCCCGGCCTCGCGGTCGCCTCTCTTTCCAGCAACATGACCAACACCGAAACCCCCGACCTGATCCTGCACAACGGCCGTTTCACCACCCTGGACCGCGCCAACCCGGTGGCCGACGCCGTGGCCATCAAGGACGGCCGCTTCACCCGCGTGGGCCGCGCCGAAGACGTGCTGCCGCTGGCCGGCGGCGCCACCCGCGTGATCGACCTGCAGGGCAAGCGCGTGCTGCCGGGGCTCATCGACAACCACCTGCACATCATCCGCGGCGGCCTGAACTTCAACATGGAGTTGCGGTGGGACGGCGTGAGGAGCCTGGCCGACGCCATGAACATGCTCAAGCGCCAGGTGGCGATCACACCCGCGCCGCAGTGGGTGCGCGTGGTGGGCGGCTTCACCGAGCACCAGTTCGTGGAAAAGCGCCTGCCGACCATCGAGGAACTGAACGCCGTCGCGCCCGACACGCCGGTCTTCATCCTGCACCTGTACGACCGCGCGCTGCTCAACGGCGCCGCGCTGCGCGCAGTGGGCTACACCAAGGACACGCCCGCGCCGCCCGGTGGCGAGATCGTGCGCGACAGCGCCGGCAACCCCACCGGCCTGCTGCTGGCCAAGCCCAACGCGGCCATCCTCTACGCCACGCTGGCCAAGGGCCCGAAGCTGCCCTTCGACTACCAGCTCAATTCCACGCGCCACTTCATGCGCGAGCTCAACCGCCTGGGCGTGACCGGCGCCATCGACGCGGGCGGCGGCAACCAGAACTATCCCGACGACTACGAAGTGATCCGCAAGCTTGCCGACGACGGCCAGCTCACCATCCGCCTGGCCTACAACCTGTTCACGCAGAAGCCGAAGCAGGAGAAGGAAGACTTCCTGAACTGGACCGCCAACTCAAAGTACAAGCAGGGCGACGACTACTTCCGCCACAACGGCGCCGGCGAGATGCTGGTGTTCTCCGCCGCCGACTTCGAGGACTTCCGCCAGCCGCGCCCCGAGATGGCGCCCGAGATGGAAGGCGACCTCGAAGGCGTGGTGCGCATCCTGGCGCAGAACCGCTGGCCCTGGCGCATGCACGCCACCTACGACGAGACCATCAGCCGTTCGCTCGACGTGTTCGAGAAGGTCAACAAAGATACGCCGCTGGCCGGCCTGAACTGGTTCTTCGACCATGCCGAGACCATCTCCGAGAAGTCGATGGACCGCATCGCCGCGCTCGGTGGCGGCGTGGCCGTGCAGCACCGCATGGCCTACCAGGGCGAATACTTCGTGGAGCGCTACGGCGCCGCCGCTGCAGAGGCCACCCCGCCGGTCAAGCGCATGCTGGAGCGCGGCCTGAAGGTCTCGGCCGGCACCGACGCGACCCGCGTGGCCTCGTACAACCCGTGGGTGTCGCTGTCGTGGCTGGTCACGGGCAAGACCGTGGGTGGCCTGCAGATCACGCCGCAGCGCAACCTGCTCGACCGCGAACAGGCGCTGCGCATGTGGACCGAGAACGTCACCTGGTTCTCGAACGAGGAGGGCAAGAAGGGCCGCATCCAGGCCGGCCAGCTCGCCGACCTCGTGGTGCCCGACCGCGACTTCTTCGCCTGCCCCGAGTCGGACATCGCCGACACCACCGCGCTGCTGACGATGGTGGGCGGCAAGGTGGTCTACGGCGCCGGCCCCTTCGCCTCGCACGACGAGGGCTCGGTGCCCCCGGCCATGCCCGACTGGTCGCCCGCGCGCACCTTCGGGGGCTATGCCGGCTGGGCCGACAAGAAGGAGGGGGCGCCGCTGCAGAAGGTCATGCGCAATGCAGCCATGTCCTGCGGCTGCGCCAACAACTGCAACGTGCACGGCCACAGCCACGCCACGGCCTGGAGCAGCAAGCTGCCCGTGGGCGACCTGAAGAGCTTCTGGGGCGCCCTCGGCTGCGCCTGCTGGGCGGTGTGAGGATGACCATGCGCTGGACCACTTCCACCGTGCTGCGCTGGGTCGCCTTGCTGCTGCTGTGCGCGGCCTACCTGCAGGGCGGCCTGCAGAAGGCCTTCGACTTCCCGGCGGCCGTCGCCGAGATGAACCACTTCGGCCTGTCGCCTGCCGGCCCGATGGCGATCGCCGTGATCGTGCTGGAGCTCGGCGCCGCCGCGATGATCCTCACGGGTCGGCTGCGCTGGCTCGGTGCGCTGGCCCTGGCCGGATTCACGCTGATGGCGACCTTCGTGGCGCTGCGCTTCTGGCAGATGCCCGTGGGGCAGGAGCGCTTCATGGCGGCGAACTCCTTCTTCGAGCACCTGGGCCTTGTCGGCGGCTTCCTGCTCGTCGCCTGGCTCGACCTGAAGGAGCGTGCACATGTCTGACACCTCGCACGGCGCGGCCACGCCGCCGCATCCGTCACCTCAGCCGAACCAGCCCGGCGCCTTCGCGCCGCTGCGCCAGCCGGTCTTCGCGGTGCTCTGGGCAGCCACGGTGCTGGGCAACATCGGCAGCTTCATGCGCGACGTGGCCAGCTCCTGGCTGGTGACCGACCTGTCGGCCAGCCCGACGGCGGTGGCGCTGATCCAGACGGCGGCCACGCTGCCGATCTTCCTGCTGGCCATTCCGGCCGGCGTGCTGTCGGACATCCTCGACCGCAGGCGCTTCCTGATCTTCGTGCAGCTTGTGCTCGCGGCGGTCAGCGGCACGCTGCTGGTGCTCTCGCACACCGGCGCGCTCACGGTGCAATACCTGATCGCGCTGACCTTCGTGGGCGGCATCGGCGCGGCGCTGATGGGGCCGACCTGGCAGTCGATCGTGCCCGAGCTGGTGCCAAGGTCCGACCTGAAGGGCGCCGTGGCGCTCAATTCGCTGGGCATCAACATCGCGCGCTCCATCGGGCCGGCCGCGGGCGGGCTGATCCTCGCGAGCTTCGGCGCGGCGGCGACCTATGGCGTCGACGTGCTGAGCTACGTGTTCGTGATCGCGGCGCTGCTGTGGTGGAAGCGTCCGCCCGCCGAAGACACCGCGCTGTCGGAGAACTTCCTGGGTGCCTTCCGTGCCGGCCTGCGCTACACCCGCGCCAGCAAGGAGCTGCACGTGGTGCTGCTGCGCGCGGCGGTGTTCTTCCTGTTCGCCAGTTCGGTGTGGGCGCTGCTGCCGCTGGTGGCGCGCCAGATGCTCGGCGGCTCGGCCGGCTTCTACGGCGTGCTGCTCGGTGCGGTGGGTGCGGGCGCCATCGGCGGTGCATTGGTGATGCCGCGGCTGCGTGCCCGGCTCGATGCCGACGGCATGCTGCTGCTGGCCGCGCTGCTCACGGCGGCCGTGATGGGCAGCCTGGTCTTCGCGCCGCCGAAGTGGCTGGCTGTCGTGCTGCTGCTGGTGCTGGGCCTGGGCTGGATCGTGGCGCTGACCACGCTCAACAGCGTGGCCCAGTCGATCCTGCCGAACTGGGTGCGCGGTCGCGGCCTGGCGGTGTACCTGACGGTGTTCAACGGCGCGATGGCCGCCGGCAGCCTGGGCTGGGGCCTGGTGGCGCAGCAGATCGGCGTGCCGATGACGCTGGTGGCCGGCGCCATCGGGCTGGTGGTGGCGGGCCTCGTCTTCCACCGCGTGCGGCTGCCGGCGGGCGAGGCCGACCTGCAGGCCTCGCACCACTGGCCCGAGCCGCTCCTGGCCGAGCCGGTGGCGCACGACCGCGGGCCGGTGATGATCCAGGTCGAGTACCGCATCCGCAAGGACGACCGCGAGGCCTTCCTGCAGGCGATGAAGCGCCTGTCGATGGAGCGCCGCCGCGACGGTGCCTACGCCTGGGGCGTGCACGAGCACACGGCCGACCCGGAGCGCGTGATGGAGTGGTTCCTGGTCGAATCGTGGGCCGAGCATTTGCGCCAGCACCACCGCGTGTCGCACGCCGACGCGGACCTGCAGAGCGAGGCGCTGCGATTCCACATCGGGCCCGAGAAGCCGCAGGTGCATCACTTCCTGGCGCTTTGACGCGGGCGATCAGGTCAACGCCGATCTGCCGGCGTTCATCCCGGCCTGATCGTTCGCCCGATACCCGGGGCGTCCGCGGCGCGTGCGCCCACGGACGCCTCCCTTCCCAACCGAGATTCTCTTCATGACCACGCCTTCTTCCCCCGTCGTTCAGGACAATCCGTCGAAGCACCGTTTCGAGTTCGCGTCGCAAGGCGAACGCGCGGTCGCGATCTACTCCCTCGAGGGCGACGTCATCACGTTCGTCCACACCCTGGTGCCCGAGGCGCTGCAGGGCCAGGGCGTTGCCAGGCAACTGGTGCTGGCGGGGCTGGCCTCCGCGCGCGAGCGCGGCCTGCGCGTCGTTCCGAAGTGCCCCGTGTTCGCCGCCTACATGCGCACGCATCCCGAAACCCACGACCTGCTGGCCGATGAGGGCCGCACGCTGCTCGGTCTCTGAGACGGCCGGCGCCTGGTCATCCAGGCCGGGGGCACTTCCGGGCCCTGCAGTGGACGGCTTGGGCCTGCGGTCGCCAGGGGCGATGCCCGTGGCGATAATCCCCGGATGCGAATCCGCTTTACCAAGATGCAGGGAGCCGGCAACGATTTCGTCGTGCTGGACGAAACACGCGGCACGCTGGGCCTCAGCGCCGCGCAATACCGCTTTCTGGCCGACCGCCACTTCGGCGTCGGCGCCGACCAGATCCTCACGGTGCGGCCCTCGCCGGGCGAAGGCATCGACTTCCAGTACGTGATCCACAACTCCGACGGCGGCGAGGTGGAGCAGTGCGGCAACGGCGCGCGCTGCTTCATGCGCTATGTCAGCGAACACCAGCTGACCGGGAAGAAGCAGGTGCGCGTGCAGACGCTCTCCGGCGTGATCGAGCCCCGCATGGGCGCCGACGGCCGCGTCACTGTCGACATGGGCGCTCCCATCTTCGAACCCGCCCGCGTGCCCTTCGACCCCGCCGGGCTCGACCCCCAGCCCGAGGGCGGGTGGCACAAGTGGCACCTGGCCCTCGGCACCCACGCCGGCAGCGCTATCGTTTCCGTAGCTGTGCTCTCGATGGGCAACCCGCATGCGGTGCAGGTGGTGGACGACGTCGACACCGCGCCCGTGGCCGAGCAGGGCCCGCGGATCGAGCACCACCCGCGCTTTCCGCAGCGGGTGAACGCCGGGTTCATGCAGGTGGTCGATCGTTCCAACATCCGGCTGCGGGTGTTCGAGCGCGGCGCCGGCGAAACGCTGGCCTGCGGCACCGGCGCCTGCGCGGCGGTGGTTGCGGGCATCCGCCTGGGGCTGCTGGAGCGCCGCGTGGACGTGCAGACGCACGGCGGCGTGCTGACGATCGAGTGGCAGGGGGAGGGCCAGCCGGTGCTGATGACCGGGCCGGCCGTCACGGTCTTCGAGGGAGACATCGAGGTGCCGGAGCTGCCATGACCCAATTCACGAGCAACAACAACGACGCCAACGCCATGAATCCGATCACCGAAGACGACATCGCCAACTACCTGGCGAACACGCCCGACTTCTTCGAGCGCCATGCGCAGCTGCTGGCGCAGGTGCAGCTCACCAGCCCGCACGGCAACCGCGCCGTGAGCCTGCAGGAGCGCCAGGCCGAGATGCTGCGCGAGAAGATCAAGGCGCTGGAGCATCGCCTGATGGACATGATGCGCCACGGCACCGAGAACGTCGTCATCGCCGACCGCCTGCAGCGCTGGACCACGGGCCTGCTGACCACGCGCGACCCGCGCAGCCTGCCGTACCGCATCGCGGTCGACCTGCAGTCGCTCTTCCTGGTGCCGCAGACGGCCATCAAGGTATGGGACTGCAGCGGCGAGTACCTCAACGAGGCCTACGCCCAGTGGGTGAGCGACGACGTGAAGGCGCTGGCCACCTCGCTGACCTCGCCGTACTGCGGGCTGAACTCGGGCTTCGAGGCCTCCAGCTGGCTGCCGGAGCCGCAGTCCGCGATGTCGATCGCGCTGATTCCGCTGCGCCCCGGCCCCGAGGCGCCGGCCTTCGGGCTGCTGGTGCTGGCCTCGCCCGACGCCCAGCGCTTCAACTCCGAGATGGGCACCGACTTCCTCGAGCGCATCGCCGAGCTGGCCTCGGGCGCGCTTTCGCGGCTGCGTCCTTGAAACGCCCGCGCTGGCTGCGTTGGCCCTGGCAGGTCGTGCTGGCCTGCGGGCTGGCGGGCGTGCTGCTGGTGTATGCGGCCATCGGGGCGTTCAACTGGCGGCATTCCGAAGACCTGCTCGCGAATCCGCCCCGGCGCCAGGCCGACGCGGCGCTGGTGCTCGGCAGCCGCGCGTACCTCGACGGCAAGCCGCACCCGTGCCTGACCGGTCGTGTCGATACGGCCCTGGCGCTGGCGAAGGCCGGGCTCGTGAGGCAGCTGGCCTTCTCGGGCGGCGTGGATTCCGAGGACAGCCGCATCGAGGCCATCACGATGGGCGAGCACGCCATCGCCTCGGGCTTCACCGGGCCGATGGTGCTGGAGCCCGCATCGACCTCCACGAGGCTGAACCTGTCGCTGTCGCGCCCGCTGCTGCTGGCCGCGGGGGTGCGCCGCGTGGTCATCGTGTCGGAGCCCTTCCATCTGTGGCGCGTCGAGCGTCTCGTGAAGATGAGCGGCTTCGACAAGAGCTTCGACGTGCAGTACGCGGCAGCGCCCACGTCCTGCTGGCAGGCGCTCGGGCCCTTATCCAAGGGCGCGTTGCGCGAGCCGGCGGCCATCATCAACAATGCGGCCCATGGCTACCTCTTCTAGTGCGCCCCCAGGCTTCGCGCACTTCGTGTCGCTCCGCCTAACCCCTCGCCGGGGGCGACACCTGCGGCCCGGCAAAGCCGGTTCCGCGGCATTCCTGAGCCTGGCCCTGCGCTGAGCAAATGGACTGGATCGAGAAATACCTGGAGCACGTGCGCGTCGAGCGCCGGCTCGCGGCGCGTACGGTCGAGCTCTACGCCTTCCACCTGCAGTCCCTGCGCGAGCACGCCGCCGAAGCGAAGCTGCCGCTGGACCGCGTGCAGACGGCCCACATCCGCCGCTGGATGGCGCAGCTGCACAGCGCCGGGCGCGAGCCGCGCGGCATCGCGCTGGTGCTGTCGTGCTGGCGCAGCTTCTACCGCTGGCTGGGGCACGAAGGGCTGGTCGGCTTCAACCCGGTGCAGGACGTGCACGCGCCCAAGGCCGGCCGGCCGCTGCCCAAGGCGCTGGGCGTGGACGACGCGGTCCGGCTCGCCGAGCTCTACGACCCCGAGGCCGACCCCTGGACCGAGACGCGCGACGGCGCCATCGTCGAGGTGCTCTACGGCTGCGGCCTGCGCGTGAGCGAGCTCACTGGGCTCGACGCGCAGGCCAGCGCCACGGCGCGCGGCTGGGTCGATCTCGATGCGATGGAGGCCAGCGTGCTCGGCAAGGGCAGCAAGCGCCGCATCGTGCCCATCGGCAGCAAGGCGGGCGAGGCGCTGCGCGACTGGCTCGCGGTGCGCGGCGACTGCCCCGGGCTCACCACCGCCCGGCTGCGCGACCCCCAGGCCGCGGCCGCGCTCTTCATCAGCGCCAAGGGCATGCGCATGTCGTCGCAGGCGGTGTGGAAGCTGCTGCGCGAGCGCAGCCTCAAGGCCGGCCTCTCGGCGCCGGTGCATCCGCACATGCTGCGCCATTCCTTCGCGAGCCACGTGCTGCAGTCCAGCAGCGACCTGCGCGCGGTGCAGGAGTTGCTGGGCCACGCCAGCATCGCGACCACGCAGGTCTACACGCGGCTGGACTTCCAGCACCTGGCCAAGGTCTACGACGCGGCGCATCCGCGGGCCAAGGCCCGCGAAGACAAAGACAAGTAAGCGACAAGAAACAATGAAAACCCTTCGCCTCAAGCCCGGCAAGGAGCGCTCGCTGCAGCGCCGCCATCCCTGGGTGTTCGAATCCGCCATCGCGCGCGGCGGCGCCGACTCCGGCGAGACTGTGCGCGTCGAATCGCACGACGGCACCTTTCTCGCATGGGCCGCCTTCAGCCCTCTTTCCAAGATCCGCGCGCGGGCCTGGAGCTTCACCGAGGCGCAGCGCATCGATGCGGCCTTCCTCGCCTCGCTGTGCGCCCGAGCAGTGGCCGCGCGAGGCCTGTTCGACCTGCAGAGCGACGGCGTGCGGCTGGTGCACGGCGAGGCCGACGGACTGCCGGGGCTGATCGTCGACCGCTACGGCGACACGCTGGTGGCGCAGTTCCTCTCGGCCGGCGTGGAGCGCTGGAAGGGCGCGCTGGCCGATGCGCTGCTGAAGGCCACGGGTCTTTCGAAGCTCTACGAGCGCTCCGACGCGAGCGGCCGCGAGCGCGAGGGCCTGAAGCCGGTCACCGGCTGGCTGCGCGGCGAAGGGCCGACCGAGATCGTGATCCGCGAGCACGGCTGGAAGCTGTCGCTGGACGTCGCCACCGGCCACAAGACCGGCTTCTACCTCGACCAGCGCGACAGCCGCCAGCGCTTCGCCGAGCTGGCGCAGCACCGGCGCTTCAGGCGCGTGCTGAACTGCTTCTGCTACACGGGCGGGTTCACCGTGGCGGCACTGGCGGGGCTGAAGGCCGCGGGCGCGCTCGAGGGCGCGCAGCTGGTGTCGGTCGATTCGTCGCTGCCGGCGCTGGAGCGGGCGAGGGGGCATCTGGCGCTCAACGGCTTCGATGCCGCCGGCGGGCAGGGCATCGAGGCCGAGTTCCTCGACGCCAACGTCAACACGGTGCTGCGCGAGTTCATCGACCAGGGCCGCACCTTCGACGCCATCGTGCTCGATCCGCCCAAGTTCGCGCCCACCGTGGCGCATGCCGAGCGGGCCTCGCGGGCCTACAAGGACATCAACCGGCTGGCGCTGAAGATCCTGGAGCCGGGCGGGGTGCTCCTGACCTTCTCGTGCTCGGGCGGCATCAGCGCCGACCTGTTCCACAAGATCGTGGCCTCGGCGGGGCTCGATGCGGGCGTGGACGGCTACATCGCCGAGCGGCTGGGTGCTGCGCCCGACCATCCGATGACCATCGAATTCCCGGAAGGCGAATACCTGAAGGGGCTGGTGGTGGTCAGGAAGCCTGCCTGAACGACGCTTGACCCTGCCGGCAACGCAACTCAGTGGCATTGGCTAAACTGCCGGGCCGCGCCTTCCACGGCCCCCATTTCCCGTTTTCCGCTTCCGGAGCACTTTCCCCATGGCCCTCATTCCCGCGACCATCCTCACCGGCTTTCTCGGCTCGGGCAAGACCACGCTGCTCAAACGCATCCTGACCGAGGCCCACGGCCAGAAGATCGCGGTCATCGAGAACGAGTTCGGCGAGGAGAACATCGACAGCGACATCCTCGTGACCGAGTCGAAGGAGCAGATCGTGCAGATGAGCAACGGCTGCGTCTGCTGCACCATCCGCGAAGACCTGCGCGAGGCGCTGCAGCTGCTGGCCGCCAAGAAGCGCCAGGGCCTGCTCGACTTCGACCGCGTGGTGATCGAGACCACCGGCCTGGCCGACCCCGGCCCCGTGGCCCAGACCTTCTTCATGGACGACGAGATCGCCGAGAGCTACCTGCTCGACTCGATCCTCACGCTGGTGGATGCCAAGCACGCGCCGCAGCAGCTCAACGACCGCCAGGAAGCGCGCCGCCAGGTGGGCTTCGCCGACCAAATCTTCATCAGCAAGAGCGACCTGGTCTCGGCCGAGGAGACCGACGCGCTGATCCACCGCCTGAAGCACATGAACCCGCGCGCGCCGCAGCAGAAGGCGCATTTCGGCGAAGTGCCGCTCAAGGACATCTTCGACCTGCGCGGCTTCAACCTGAACGCCAAGCTCGACATCGACCCCGACTTCCTCAAGGAAGACGACCACGACCATCACCACCATGACCACGCGCATGGCGAGCACTGCGACCACCCCTCGCACAAGCACGACGGCCATGGCCACCACCACCACGTGGACGACGACGTGAAGAGCTTCGTCTACAAGGCCGACCGCGCCTTCGACCCTGCCAAGCTGGAAGACTTCCTGGGCGCGATCGTCAACATCTACGGCCCGCGCATGCTGCGCTACAAGGGCGTGCTGAACATGAAGGGCACCGAGCGCAAGGTGATCTTCCAGGGCGTGCACCAGCTCATGGGCAGCGACCTGGGCCCGGAATGGGGCAAGGACGAGGCGCGCCAGAGCCGCATGGTGTTCATCGGCATCGAGCTGCCGCGCGAGATCCTGGAGCAGGGCCTGGAGCAGTGCCTGGTCTAGGCTGACCCCCAGGCTGCGCGCACTTCGTGTCGCTGCGCCAACCCCCTTTCAGGGGGCAACACCGGTGGCCCGGCAAAGCCGGTTCCACGGTGTTTCCCGACGAACCCGGCTACTTGCCCGAGCCGTTCATGCCGGGCGCCTCGCCCAGCGGCTTGCCGTTGACCTTCAGGGCGCCTTCGCTGAACTCCACCTGGGCGGTGACGTCGTCGCCGTCGCGCTTCACGAAGCCACTTTGCTCGCCCTGTTCGACCAGGCCGGCCACCATTTCGGGCGGGGGCGTCTGGCCGCTCTCTGCGCCGGTCTCGGCCAGCTTCTCGAGCCACTTCATGGGCAGCCGCGCGTGGGCCTTGAGCACGCCGCGCTTCATCATCAGCGCCGTGCCCGGCAGCTGCAGGTCTTCGTCCGTCACGCCGGCCATGCCGGCTGAGTAGCCGAGCTCGGCGCGCTTGCCGTCGATCTCGACCAGCATCTTGTCGATGCCGGCCTCGGGCGCGTACTTGGCCATGGCCTTGAGGTCGGGCGTGAGCTGCTCGACCAGCGCCTGCATGGCCGCCTGGGAAGCCTTGCTGCCGCCCTTGCCGCAGCTGTTGGCGGCGCTGGACTGCATCCATGCGTCGGCCAGCTTCCTGTAGCCGGCGCCGTGGATGCGGCGCGCGCCGCTGGTCAGTTCGAACTTGTCGATCTTCGTATTGCCGATCTTGCCGGTGCCCCTGAGCGTGCCGGTGGAGGCGTAGAGGCCGTCCTTGATGCTTGCGTCGCCCACCAGGTCGATGCCCTGCAGAACGACGGGCGGCAGCGCCTTCGGCGGTTCGGCGCCGTCCTCGGCCGCCTTCTTCGAGACGGTGAATTCCAGGGTGTCGAGCCGGCCCTCGGTTTTGCCGGTGGCCAGGAACCAGCCGGCGCTGCTGTCCAGGTCGGCCTTGGCGACGAGCTTGCCCATCTTCATGGTCACGCCGCTCTTCGCGTCGCTGAAGTCGAGGCCGGGCATGCTCAGGTCGTAGCGGGCGTGGGTGCGCGCGGCGTTCACCTCCACGCGGGCCTGCACGCCCTGCCAGTCGAGGCGGCCCTTGCCGTCCTCGGCCAACTTGGCGGGCGCGACCGTCAGGTCGGTGGTGAAGGCGCCATCGAAGCCGACCTTGGTGCGCGCCGACAGGGGCCTGGCCTCGCCGAACAGCTTCTTCGCCGCGGCCCGGGCCTTGTCGTCGAGCACCAGTTCGCTGTCGATGGTGGCGGCCGCCAGCGTGCCGCCGGCCAGCGGGCCGTGGTGGATGGTGTCGCGGATGGTCAGGCGCAGCTGCTTCGGCGGCTTGATGGCGGAGTCGCCGTCTTCCTCGGCCTGCTCTTCTTCGTCTTCGGCCGGGTCGGCGGCGGGCTGCTGCGCGCTTGCCGCGGCATCGGCCGCGCAGCCGATCTCCAGCGTGACGGTGCTGACCGCGCCCAGGAAGCCGCGCTCGTACTTGCGCTCGGTCACGCGCACCAGGGCGGTCTGCTTCGGCAGCTCGTCCAGTGCGGCGTCGTAGCGCGACTTGATCTGCGAACCGGCCCACCAGGTGCTGCCGCCGTAGGCGACGGCGATGGCTGCGGCCAGGACTCCCAAAACTGCTTTCTTGTTCAAGGCTCGTGCTTTCTTGTATGTCTTGCGATCGATCGGAGTGATCGGATAGGCCCCCGGCGCCATATGGACAAGGCGCCGGAGCCGCGCGCCGCCCCCTCCGGCGGCGCCGCGCGATGCTAACGGAGTCGGACGGCACGCCGAACATGTCCCGCGCCTTCGAGTTCTCTATACAATCGCGCGCCTGTTTCGCAAGCCACGTCCTGATCCCAGGGACAAGATGTGACTTCCGGCATGGGGCGCCGTACGTTTCTGGCGGGCTTTCGGGGGTATAACCCCGGGGTTCGCCACATGGCGGGCACCCCGACAACGGGGGCCTGTGCGGCCGGAGGCCGCAAGGGCGCCCATGGGAGGAGGCACCCAGTGAAAGCGCGTTCCAGTTCGTCCAAGGAGCCAGTCACCGTGAAGAAACCCGCCGCCAAGGCCACGCCAGCAACCAAGCCCGCCGCCAAGAAGGCGCCGGCTGCGAAGCAGGCTGTACCTGCGGCCGCGAAGGCTTCCGGTTCCGCGACCAAGGAGAAGAGCGAGAAGAGCGCCCCGTCCAAGAAGCCCGCAGCGCCGCCGGCCAAGGCCGCGACCGCTGCGACAAAGAAGTCCGCCAAGCCTGCAACTGCCGCCACGAAGAGCGCGGACGCGGGCGCATCGTCATCCAAACCTGTCGGCCGTCCTGCGGCTGTTTCTTCTGTTCCCCCGATCCCCATGAAAAAAACGGCTGCCGCCTCCACTTCCGCTCCGGCGACACCCTCGATGCCCGCCCAAACCCCCACGCCAGCTCCCGCCGCGCGTGGCGGCCGCGTGTCCCGGCTGTCGCAACTGACCGTCCCCTCGATGCCGCAGTCGGTGGCGTCGACGGCCGCCAAGTCCACCTTCTCCCCGACCCATTCCAACGCGCTGGTGCCTCCGCCGCCCCTCGCCATCAAGAAAGATCCGAAACTGGCCAACAACTGGAAAACCAAATCGCCCGCCGAACTGACCGATGCCGAAGTCATCGCGATGCCGGACGACGAGTACATGAACGAAAAGCAGATGGCGTTCTTCCGCCTGAAGCTCGAAGCGCTCAAGCGCGGCATCCTCGAGAACGCCGGCGAGACCACCGAGCACCTGCGTGAAGACACGGTGGTCGTGCCCGATCCGGCCGACCGCGCCACCATCGAGGAGGAACATGCCCTCGAACTGCGCACCCGCGACCGCGAGCGCAAGCTGCTCAAGAAGATCGAGCAGTCGATCCAGCGCATCGACGCCGGCGACTACGGCTACTGCGACGAGACCGGCGAGCCCATCGGTGTCGGCCGCCTGCTGGCCCGCCCGACGGCGACGCTGTCGCTCGAGGCGCAGCAGCGCCGCGAGCTGAAGCAGAAGATGTTCGGGGACTGAAGCACTCCAAGGTAGATAAGAGCCAGCGTCTTCGATAGCCTTTTCCGAATGCCAAAGGAAGATACGGGCCGCCTTCTGTCCAAGGTGGCCAAGTTTGTCCGCAATCCCCTCAAGGATTGGTCGGAGCTGGACGCGCCTTCCTCCTCCAATGCGGCCTCGGACTCCTCGCTGCCCGCGCAGACCTACAGCCGGGAGATGCTCAAGGAGATGATCGAGCGGCGCCAGCGCAACGATTTCGTGCGCCGGCGCGAGTTCGACATGCTGCGCAAGCTGCGCCAGCGCGAGGCCGCCGCGCATGCCTTCGAGGCGACGGTCACGCCGTCCTCCTTCAACGTCAACAGTTCCTCCGAGAGGCTGGAGGGCCGCGCGCTCACGCTCAAGAAGATCGACGAGATCGAGCAGCAGATGTCGCAGCAGTGGTGGAAGGGGCGCGGGCCGAATGGCGAGACGCTGGTGAATCCGCCTCCCGAGGCCGGCGCCGAGACCCTGCCGCCGGTGGACACCGACGAACTGCTGTCGGAGCCCGCGCCGCCATCCCTGGCGGTGGAGGCGCCGCAGGGTGGCGCCGAGCCCGATGCCGCGCCGGCCGTGGCGCCCGGCGTGCCGCTGATGTCGTCTCGCCTGGCCCATGACGGCGCGCTCGAGGAGGCTGTGATCCGCTTCGCCCACGGCGACGACACCGGCGCCGAGGCGATCCTGCTGCAGGCCCTGGCTTCCCCGCCCGATAGCGTGTCGCCCGTCGAGAGCGCGAGCGACGCAACCAACGAGCGCGACGACAACCGCTGGCGCGCACTCTTCGACCTGTACCGTGCCACCGGCGATGCCGCCAAGTTCGCCGCCGCGCGCATGCGCTATGCGCAGCGCATGCGCCGCATGGGGCCCGACTGGGTCTCGCTCGAGGAACTGGCGCGCAGCGTCAAGGCCGTCACCGCCAGCGAGGAGGCTGCCGGCCTCACCGAAGGCGGCGCTTCCGCCGACTGGACCTGCCCGGCCCGCCTGGCGCGCGAGGGCCTCATCGAGCTGACGCGCGCGCTGTCGAAGGCGGGCCCCGTGTGGACGCTCGACTGGCGCGGCCTGCAGGCCATCGAGCCCGAGGCTGCCGCGCCGCTGCGTGTGCTGTTCAATCACTGGGCCGATTCGCCCGTGCAGCTTCGCTTCATGGGTTCGGCGCAATTGCTGGCGGTGCTGTCCGAAGCCGCGCCCAACAACGAGCGCAGCACCGACGACGTCTGGTGGCAGCTGCACCTGGCAGCGCTGCGCCTGATGCACCTGCCCGACGACTTCGAGCTGGTGGCGCTCAATTACTGCATCACCTACGAGGTGTCGCCGCCCGCCTGGCAGGACCCGAAGGGCGAATGCACCACGCCGGCTGCACCGCCTGCGAGCCGGCCGAGCTCGGTCTGGTCGCTGCTGTCGGTCGGCGGCGATTCCGAGAGCTTTCCTTCCACCGACAGCGGCTTCGCCGCGCTGGCAGGCGATCTGCGCGGCGAGTCGCTGTCGTGCTGGCAGCGGCTGGACCACGACCTGCGCCACACCACGGCGCCCGTCATCTCGTGCGCGGCGCTGCTGCGCATGGACCTCGCCGCCGCGGGCACGCTGCTGAGCTGGGTTCGGGCGCGCGACGCCAACGGCGAGCGCGTTCAGTTCGTCGATGCGCACCGGCTCATCGCGGCGCTGTTCAACCTGGTAGGCATAGCCGATCACGCCACCGTGGCGGTTAGGAAAAACTAAAAAGCGCGCCGCCTTGCGGCGGTTGCATTGCCGTCGCGCACCCCCAGATGGCTGCGATGGAACAGTTTCACGGCACCACCATCGTGAGCGTGCGCCGCAAGACCCCCCAGGGCGATCAGGTCGCCATCGGCGGGGACGGGCAGGTCACTCTCGGCAACATCGTCATCAAGGGCTCGGCGCGCAAGGTGCGCCGCCTGTATCACGGCAAGGTGCTTGCCGGCTTCGCGGGCGCCACGGCGGACGCCTTCACGCTCTTCGAGCGTTTCGAGGCCAAGCTCGAGAAGCACCAGGGGCACCTGACCCGCGCCGCGGTCGAGCTCACCAAGGACTGGCGCACCGACCGCGTGCTGCGCAAGCTCGAAGCGATGCTCGCCGTGGCCGACGCCACCACCTCCCTCATCATCACCGGCAACGGCGACGTGCTGGAGCCCGAAGACGGCGTGATCGCCATCGGCTCGGGCGGCGCGTATGCCCAGTCGGCGGCCAAGGCGCTGATCGAGAACACCGAGCTTTCGGCCGAGCAGATCGTGCGCAAATCGCTGGCGATCGCCGGAGAAATCTGCATTTACACGAACATGAACCACACGGTGGAAGCGCTCTGACCATGTCCATGACCCCCCAGGAGATCGTCTCCGAGCTCGACAACCACATCGTCGGCCAGCCGGCCGCCAAGCGCGCGGTGGCCATCGCGCTGCGCAACCGCTGGCGCCGCCAGCAGGTCGACGAGAAGCTGCGCCACGAGATCACCCCGAAGAACATCCTCATGATCGGCCCCACGGGCGTGGGCAAGACCGAGATCGCCCGCCGCCTCGCGCGCCTGGCCGACGCGCCCTTCATCAAGGTCGAGGCCACCAAGTTCACCGAAGTGGGCTACGTGGGCAAGGACGTCGATTCGATCATCCGCGACCTGGCCGAGATCGCCGTCAAGCAGACCCGCGAGGCCGAGAGCATCAAGGTGCGCGCGCGCGCCGAGGATGCCGCCGAGGAGCGCATCCTCGACGTGCTCCTGCCCCAGGCGCGCAGCGCCGACGGCACCTCCACCGCGACCGACACCAGCAATGCCACCCGCCAGGCCTTCCGCAAGAAGCTGCGCGAGCACCAGCTCGACGACAAGGAGATCGAACTCGACCTCGCCGAGACCCGCGCGCCGCTGGAGATCATGGGCCCGGCCGGCATGGAGGAAATGACCGAGCAGCTGCGCGGCATGTTCGGCCAGCTCGGCGGCGGCAAGCGCAAGACGCGCAAGCTCAAGATCGCCGAGGCGATGCGCCTGCTGACCGACGAGGAGGCCACCAAGCTGGTCAACGAGGACGAGATCCGCACGCAGGCGATCGCCAATGCCGAGCAGAACGGCATCGTCTTCATCGACGAGATCGACAAGGTCGCCACCCGCAGCGAAGCCCAGGGCTCCGACGTGTCGCGCCAGGGCGTGCAGCGCGACCTGCTGCCGCTGGTGGAGGGCACTGCCGTCAGCACCAAGTACGGCGTGGTGCGCACCGACCACATGCTGTTCATCGCGAGCGGCGCCTTCCACCTGAGCAAGCCCAGCGACCTCATCCCGGAGCTGCAGGGGCGCTTTCCGATCCGCGTGGAGCTGCAGTCGCTCTCGGTGGCGGACTTCGAGAGCATCCTCACGCAGACGCGCGCATCGCTTGTCAAGCAGTACCAGGCGCTGCTTGCCACCGAGGGCGTGACGCTCGAATTCACGCCCGAGGGCGTGAACCGGCTGGCCGCCATCGCCTTCGAGGTGAACGAGCGCACCGAGAACATCGGCGCACGGCGCCTGTCGACCGTGATGGAGCGCCTGCTGGATGAGGTAAGCTTCGACGCGACCCGCCTCGAAGGGCAATCGATCCGCATCGATGCCGCCTACGTCGACCAGCGCCTTGCGGCACTAAGTCACGACGAAGACCTTTCGCGCTTCATCCTCTGAAGCCGCTTCTCTTCCCCCTGTAACGGGGGAATCCTTCACGCATCACTTTCATTGCGTGAGCTAAGTACTTCATTTTCAACGAAATTCGCCGGTTCCAAGGATTTGGAATCGGCGCTAAGTCGTTGATTCCATTACAAAAAATAGCCCAAACGGCCAGTTGCTTCCGAAGTGTTTCCTGCTACAGTGCAAAAAAGTGCAGTTAAGTGGGAAAAAGTGCGATTAGTGCCCCTTCCGGGTGCCGCAGCACTCCCAACACAGGGGTTTCGTGGTCGTGTTTCAAGGCGCTTCATCGCTCAGTCTGGATGCCAAGGGGCGGCTCTCCGTGCCGACCCGGCATCGTGACGTCCTGAGCGCGACGGCAGGCGGCCAGCTCACGATCACCAAGCATCCGCACGGATGCCTGATGGTGTTCCCCCGTCCCGAATGGGAGAAGTTCCGCGAGCGCATCGCCGCGCTGCCGATGTCGGCGCAGTGGTGGAAGCGCGTCTTCCTGGGCAATGCCATGGACGTCGAGATGGACGGCACCGGCCGCGTCCTCGTCTCCCCCGAGCTGCGCGCGGCCACCGGCATCACGCGCGAGACGCTGCTGCTGGGCATGGGCAACCACTTCGAACTCTGGGACAAGGCCACCTACGAGGCCAAGGAGGCCGAGGCCACCCAGGGCGAGATGCCGGACGTATTCCAGGACTTCGCGTTCTGAGGGGCACCGTGAACACGCCCTGGACCCACACGACCGTCTTGCTCGGCGAGGCGGTGGAAGCTCTTCTATCCGGCAGCTCCGCGGCTGCCGGCACCTACGTGGACGCCACCTTCGGAAGAGGAGGTCACGCGCGCGCGATCCTCGCGCGGCTGGCGCCGGAAGGCAGGCTCATCGCGTTCGACAAGGATGCGGAAGCAGTGGCCGAAGCAGCGCGCATCTCCGATGCGCGTTTTTCCATCCGGCACCAGGGATTCCGTTCGATCGGCGAGCTGCCCGAGGCGAGCGTCGCGGGCCTGCTCATGGACCTGGGCGTGAGCTCGCCGCAGATCGACAACCCGGTGCGCGGTTTCAGTTTTCGTTTCGATGGCCCGCTCGACATGCGCATGGACACCACGCGCGGGGAGAGCGTGGCCGAGTGGCTGGCGACGGCCGAACTACAGCAGATTGCAGAGGTGATCCGTGACTATGGCGAAGAACGGTTTGCTGTTCAGATTGCAAAGGCGATTGTTGCTCGCCGACAAGAACGGGGCCCAATTTCAACCACCACCGAACTGGCCGAGCTCGTGGCTGGCACGGTCAAAACCCGCGAGCCGGGCCAGAACCCTGCAACGCGCACATTTCAGGCTTTTCGGATTTTCATCAACGCCGAGCTTGAAGAGCTGCAACAGGCGCTAGAAGCCAGCCTTTCGGTGCTGAAGCCCGGCGGACGGCTCGCGGTCATCAGCTTCCATTCGCTGGAGGACCGCATCGTCAAGCAGTTCATCGCGAAGCATTCGAAGGAGGTCTACGACCGCCGCGCGCCTTTCGCCGCGCCCAAGGCCATGAAGCTGCGCGCGCTGGAGCGCATCAAGCCCTCCGAAGCCGAGGTGAGCGGGAATCCGCGGGCGCGCAGCGCCATCCTTCGCGTCGCCGAACGCACGGAGGCTGCATGAAGCCCGTCTCCAGCCTTCGCGCGCTTCGTGTCGCATCGTCGACCGCCTTCCGGCGGCAGCACCAGCGGCCCGGCAAAGCCGGTTCCGCGGTGTCCCTTGAAAGAAAGGGACGCTGACATGGCCCGGATCAACCTGCTCCTGCTGCTGGCCGTCATCGCGACGGCTTTGTACCTTGTGCACACCCAGTACCTGTCGCGCCAGCTCTACACCGAGCTCGACCGCGCGCAGCAGGACGCCCGCCGCCTCGAGACCGAGCGCGACCGCCTGCAGGTCGAGAAGCGCGCGCAGGCCACGCCGCTGCGCGTGGAGAAGCTCGCCAAGGAGCAGCTGCAGATGCGCACCACCTCGCCGGCGATCACGCAGTACGTGCGCCCCGACGGCTCGGTGATTCCCGCGGTCGCGCCCGTGGCGCCGGCTGCACCGGCGACCGCCACCACCAGGCCGGCGGCCAAGCCGGCCGCCGCAGCGAGGGCCGCACGATGAGCCGAGGCAACCGCAGCGTGCGCTACACCACCAGCCCCCTGCTCGCAAGCAAGACGCCGGTGTGGCGCAGCAAGCTCATCGTCGCCGGCATCGCCTTCGGCTTCCTGGTGCTGGCCGGGCGTGCGGCCTACGTGCAGGTGATCGGCAACAGCTTCTTCCAGCGGCAGGGCGAGGTGCGCTTCGCGCGCACGCTGGAGCTGCCGGCCAACCGCGGCCGCATCCTCGACCGCAACGGGCTCATCCTCGCCTCGAGCGTGGTGGCGCCCAGCATCTGGGCCATCCCGGAGGACATCGAGCGCGACGACCCCGAGGTGCGCGCCAAGCTCAAGCAGGTGGCCAAGCTGCTGGAGATGCCGCAGAAGGAGTTCGACAAGAAGCTGGAGGACGAGGACAAGACCTTCGTCTGGATCAAGCGCCAGGTCGACGAGCCCATCGCCAAGCAGATCGCGGCGATGAACCTCAAGGGCATCTACCAGCGCAAGGAATACAAGCGCCAGTACCCCGAGGGCGAGGCCGCCGCGCACGTGGTGGGCTTCACCAACGTGGAGGACAGCGGCCAGGAAGGCATCGAGCTGGCCTTCAACAAGGACCTGGCGGGCAAGGCCGGCTCGCGCCGCGTCATCAAGGACCGCCTCGGCCGCGTGGTCGAGGGTGTGGGCGAGACCGTGCCCCCGGTCGACGGCAAGGACATCCAGCTCAGCGTCGACAGCAAGGTGCAGTTCTTCGCCTACCAGAAGCTGCGCGACGCCGTGACCGCGCGCAAGGCCAAGGCCGGCAGCGTGGTGGTGCTCGATTCGGTTACCGGCGAGGTGCTGGCGCTGGCCAACTACCCGAGCTACGTGCCCGACAAGCGCCAGAACCTCACCGGCGAGCAGCTTCGCAACCGCGCCATCACCGACACCTTCGAGCCCGGCTCGACCATGAAGCCGATCACGGTGGCCATGGCGCTGGAAGCCGGCCGCGTGAAGCCCTCGACCCTGATCGAGACCGGCCCCGGCCGCTACCAGATCGGCGGCTTCACCATCAGCGACACCCACAACTACGGCACGCTCACGGTCGAGGGCGTCATCCAGAAGTCGAGCAACGTCGGCGCGCTCAAGATCGCCCAGAAGATGAGCCCGCACGAGATGTGGGACACCTACACGGCGCTGGGCTACGGCCAGAAGCCGCAGATCCAGTTCCCCGGCGCCGTCACCGGCCGCCTGCGTCCCTGGAAGACCTGGAAGCCGGTCGAGCAGGCCACCATGGCCTACGGCTACGGCCTGTCGGCTTCGCTGTTCCAGATGGCGCATTCGTACACCGCCTTCGCGCACGACGGCTCGCTCATCCCGGTGACGATCCTGAAGAACGCCGAACCGCCGAACGGCGTGCGCGTGTTCTCGCCGTCCAATGCACTGGCGGTTCGCAAGATGCTGCAGATGGCCGCCGGCCCCGGCGGCACCGGCACGCGTGCGCAGACGGTCGGCTATTCGGTCGGCGGCAAGTCGGGCACGGCCCACAAGCAGGTCGGCAAGGGCTACGCCAGCAACAAGTACCGCGCGTGGTTCACCGGCATGGCGCCCATCGAGAAGCCGCGCATCATCGTCGCAGTGATGATCGACGAGCCCAGCGACGGCCAGTATTTCGGCGGCCTGGCGGCCGCTCCCGTGTTCAGCGAGGTCGTGCAGCAGACGCTGCGCATGATGAACGTACCGCCCGACCTGGCGGTCAAACCGCTTGTGATGACGCAGGGCGTCGACGAGAGCTTCTGAACATGCTGACCTTCACTTCCCCCCAACTGGCCGCCGCCTGGCTGAAGGAGCGTGCGCCGCAGGCTGACCTGCACGCCGACAGCCGCGCCGTGCGCGCGGGCGACGTGTTCATCGCCTGGCCGGGCGCCGCCACCGACGGGCGCAAGCATGTGGCGTCCGCGCTCGCGCAGGGCGCCGCCGTGTGCCTGGTGGAGCACGAGGGCGTCGAGCCCTTCGGCTTCGACGGCGATGAGCGCATCGTGAGCTACCCCGGCCTGAAGGCCGCCACCGGCCCGATCGCCTCGGCCTTCTACGACAACCCCTCGGCCATGCTCGAGCTGCTGGCCGTGACGGGAACCAACGGCAAGACCTCCACCGCCTGGTGGCTGGCCGAATCGCTTTCCACGCTGCGCGTGGCCGGCGGCGTGCGCGTGATGAAGCCCGACGGCACCATGCAGCGCGACGCCCCGTCGCCCTGCGCGGTGATGGGCACGCTGGGCATCGGCGTGCCGCCCGAGCTGACCTACACCGGCCTCACAACGCCCGACCCGGTGATGATGCAGCGCGAGCTGCGCTCGCTCGTCACGCGCGGCTTCGGCGCCTGCGCCATCGAGGCCTCGTCCATCGGCATCGCCGAGCGCCGGCTCGACGGCGCGCAGATCGCGGTGGCCGTGTTCACCAACTTCACGCAGGACCACCTCGACTACCACGGCAGCATGGATGCCTACTGGCAGGCCAAGGCAGAGCTGTTCCGCTGGCCCGGCCTGCGCGCCGCGGTGATCAACATCGACGACACCCACGGCGCCAGCCTCTGCGCGAACCTGATCGATGCGGGCATCGGCGCGCTCGACGTCTGGACCGTCTCGGCCGGCGGGAAGCCGGCCCGCCTCATGGCGCGCGACATCGGCTACGACGCGCAGGGCCTGCAGTTCTCGGTGGCCGAGCACGGCACGGCTGCCGTGGAGCGCCTGTCGACCGGGCTCATCGGCCAGTACAACGTCTCGAACCTGCTGGGCGTGCTCGGCACGCTGCGCGCGCTGGGCCTCACGCTGGCCCAGGCCGTGGCCGCCTGCGCCAACCTCACCAGCGTGCCCGGCCGCATGGACCGCGCGGGCTCCGGCGAAGGCGCTCCGCTTGCCGTGGTCGACTACGCCCACACGCCCGACGCGCTCGACAAGGCGCTGATCGGCCTGCGTCCGCTGGCGAAGCAGCGCGGCGGCGCGCTGTGGTGCCTGTTCGGCTGCGGCGGCGACCGCGACCCGATCAAGCGCCCGATGATGGCCGCCGTCGCCGAGCGCCAGGCCGATCGCGTGATCGTCACCAGCGACAACCCGCGCAGTGAGAAGCCCGACGCGATCATCAGCCAGGTGCTGCGCGGTTTCTCGCGCCCCGACGCGGCGCGGGTGCAACCCGACCGCGCGGCCGCCATCGCCGACGCGATCGCTCAGGCTGCGCCGCAGGACGTGGTGCTGATCGCGGGCAAGGGCCACGAGGCCTGGCAGGAAATCGCCGGCCAGCGCATCGAGTTCTCGGACAAGGCCCATGCGCTGCAGGCGCTGGCGAAGAGGGGGGCCGCGGCATGACCGGCATCACGACACCGCTGGACATCACCCTGGCCCGGATCCGGCAATGGATTCCGGGTTCGCGCCTGGTGGGCAGCGGCGACATCGTCATCGCCCGCGTGCACACCGACACGCGCACGCTCGCACCCGGCGACCTGTTCGTCGCGCTCAAGGGCGAGCGCTTCGACGCCAACGATTTCCTCCTGGAAGCCAAGGGGCAGGGCGCCGTGGCCGCCATCGCGCACCACGGCCTGGAGGCCGCGGGCCTCGCCGGTCTCGAAGTGCCCGATTCGCTGGCCGCGCTGGGTGCCCTCGGCGCCGGCTGGCGCGCGCAGTTCGACCTGCCGCTGATCGCCGTGACCGGCAGCAACGGCAAGACCACGGTCACGCAGATGATCGCGGCCGTGCTGTTCGCCTTCCGGGCCGAGCGCTCGCTCGCCACCGCAGGCAACTTCAACAACGAGATCGGCGTGCCGCTCACGCTGCTGCGCCTGCGCGCGCAGCACCAGCGCGCGGTGCTCGAGCTGGGCATGAACCATCCGGGCGAGATCGCGCGGCTGGCGGCCATCTCGCGCCCGACCATCGCGCTGGTCAACAACGCGCAGCGCGAGCACCAGGAATTCATGGCCACCGTCGAGGCGGTGGCCATCGAGAACGCCGCCGTGTTCGCGGTGCTGCCGGAAGACGGCACGGCCGTCTTCCCGTACGGCGACGAGTTCACCCCGCTGTGGACCGACATGGCCCACGCCGGCGGACCGTGCCGCTGCCTGACCTTCGGCGAGCACGAGGATGCAGACATCTCCCTGCTGGGCGCCGAATGGAAGCAGGGCGCCTGGGCCGTGAGCATCCGCACGCCGGTGGGCACCTTCGATGCGCGGCTGCACATCGCGGGCCGGCACAACGTCGTCAACGCGCTCGCCGCCACGGCTTGCGCGCTCGCGGCGGGCGTGCCGCTGGAAACCATCGGCGCCGGGCTGTCGGCCTTCGAGCCGGTCAAGGGCCGCTCGCGTGCCAGCGAGCTCGCGCTGCCGGGCGGCCATGCGATCACGCTGGTCGACGACAGCTACAACGCCAACCCCGATTCCGTAATCGCCGCCATCGACGTGCTCGCCGCGCTGCCGGGCCCGCGCCTGCTGGTGCTGGGCGACATGGGCGAGGTGGGCGACCGCTCGCCCGAGTTCCACGCCGAGGTGGGCGAGCACGCCCGCCTGCGCGGCATCGAGTCCGTCTACACACTGGGCGCCGCGACGGCGCACACCGTCGCCGCCTTCAGCGGTGCCGACGGGCGCCATTTCGAAGAGTTCGACGCGCTCGCCGCGGCCGTGCTCGCACGCCTGCCGCAGGCCGGCAGCGTGCTCGTCAAGGGATCGCGCTTCATGAAGATGGAGCGCGTGGTGCAGGTCGTCGAGCAGGCACGGCAACAACAACCACAACAACAAGAGGAGGGCGGCCATGACGCATGAGCCGCGCGAAACCACATGCTGCTGACACTGGCCCAATGGCTGCAGACGCTGTCGCCCGAGTTCGGGTTCCTGCGCATCTTCCAGTACCTCACCTTCCGCGCGCTGATGGCCGCGCTGACGGCGCTCGTGGTCGGCCTGGTGGCCGGCCCCTACGTGATCCGCCGCCTCGCCGCGCTCAAGATCGGCCAGCCGGTGCGCGGCTACGGCATGGAGACGCACCTCACCAAGAGCGGCACGCCCACCATGGGCGGCGTGCTGGTGCTGTTCTCGATCGCCTTCGCCACGCTGCTGTGGTTCGACATCTCCAACAGGTTCGTGTGGATCGTGCTGTGGGTCACCATGGGCTTCGGCGCCATCGGCTGGGTGGACGACTGGCGCAAGGTGGTGCGCAAGGACCCGGAGGGCATGCGCTCGCGCGAGAAGTATTTCTGGCAGTCGGTGGTGGGGCTGATCGCGGCCTTCTACCTGCTCTTCAGCATCTCGGAGAGCTCCAACTGGCGCGTGGTGCAGCTGTTCTTCGCGTGGGTGCAGTCGGGCTTCGACCTCGACTTCCCGCCCAAGATCAACCTGCTGGTGCCCTTCTTCAAGGAAGTGAGCTATCCGCTGGGCGGCATCGGCTTCGTGATCCTCACCTACCTGGTGATCGTGGGTGCGAGCAACGCCGTGAACCTGACCGACGGCCTGGACGGGCTGGCGATCATGCCGGTGGTGATGGTGGGCTCGGCGCTGGGCGTGTTCGCCTACGTCACGGGCAGCGCGGTGTATTCCAAGTACCTGCTGTTCCCCAACATCCCCGGCTCGGGCGAGCTGCTGGTGTTCTGCTCGGCCATGGCCGGCGCGGGCCTGGCGTTCCTGTGGTTCAACACGCATCCGGCGCAGGTGTTCATGGGCGACGTGGGCGCGCTGGCGCTGGGCGGCGCGCTGGGCACCATCGCGGTCATCGTGCGCCAGGAGATCGTGTTCTTCATCATGGGCGGCATCTTCGTGGTCGAGGCGATCTCGGTGATGGCGCAGGTCACCTACTTCAAGTACACGAAGAAGCGCTTCGGCGAGGGCCGTCGCGTGCTGAAGATGGCGCCGCTGCACCATCACTTCGAGAAGAGCGGCTGGCGCGAGACGCAGGTCGTGGTTCGCTTCTGGATCATCACGATGCTGCTGTGCCTCGTGGGCCTTTCGACGCTGAAGCTGCGGTGAAAGAGAAAAGAAGAAGAAAAGCATGCGGCACCTGAAAGACCTCCCCGTCCTCATCCTCGGCCTCGGCGCGTCCGGGCTGGCGATGGCGCGCTGGTGCGCGCGCCACGGCGCGGTGGTGACCGTGGCGGACACGCGCGAGGCGCCGGCGCTGCTGGCCACGCTGCGCGAGGAACTGCCCGAAGTGACCTTCGTCGGCGGACCGTTCTCGGCCGCGCTGGTCGAAGGCACGCCGATCCGCGCCGTGTATCGCTCGCCGGGCCTGTCGCCCGCGACCATCGCGCCGGTGGCCGATGCCGCGCGTGCCGTGGGCCTGCCGGTCGGCGGCGAGCTGGATCTTTTCGCGCGTGCGCTGCTGGATCTGCGCACGGTCGAAGTGCAGGTGGTGGAAGCCGAGGCGGAACCCGAGGTCGCACCCGGGACGCAGACGCCGGCCGAGCCCGTGGCCGAAGCCCCTGTCGAAGTTTCAGAACCCGAGCCTCAGGCGCAACTGCCGCTGGACGAACCTGCAGCTGTCGAGCAGGCAGCCGTCGAAGCCGAGCCGGTGCAGCCGCCTGCCGCTCCTGCCGAAACCGAAGCGCCTGCCGCAGAGGCAGTCGCCGAACCCGCTCCCGAGCCGACCGTGCCCGCGCAGGCCGAAGCCATGCCGCGCGATCCGTCGATGAGCGTCGCCGTGCCGCAGCCGCAGGCCGAAGAATCGCCCGCGCCTGCCGAAGCCACGGAAGCCACGGAAGCTGTCGCGCAGCCGGCGACAGAACCTGCACCGGAAGCTGCCGACGCAGCCGCCACGGCCGAAGCGCCACTGGCCCCCGAATCCGCTGCCTCCGAAGCGCCCGAAGCTCCGGCAGCTGCCCCCGCTCCCGCGCCCGCCACCGTGTCGCGCCTGCCCACCACCGGCAAGCCCTACGTCCCGACCGCAGCCAGGGAAGCCGCGGAGTTCGTCGCACGCCTCGCAGAGCTCGCCGCCACCAACCCGGCCTCCGCCGCCGTGGAGGAAGAACCCTCGCCGCAGCTCGAACTGGCCCCGCCCGTCGAGCCCGAGGCGCCCAAGGGCTACACGCCCGCCGTGCTGGCCATCACCGGCACCAACGGCAAGACGACCGTCACCTCGCTCACCGGCCAGCTGGTCGAGCGCGCGGGCAAGACCGTGGCCGTGGCCGGCAACATCGGACCGACGCTGCTCGACACGCTCGCGGCGCACATGGATGCCGACACGCTGCCCGACGTGTGGGTGCTGGAGCTGTCCAGCTTCCAGCTCGACGGCGTGCAGGGCTTCGAGCCCACGGCCGCCACGGTGCTCAACCTCACGCAGGACCACCTCGACTGGCACGGCGACATGGCCGCGTACGGTGCAGCCAAGGCGCGCATCTTCGGCGCGCGCGGGCTGATGATCCTCAACCGCGACGACGCAGGCGTGATGGCCATGCTGCCCGCGCCCGTCAAGGTCAAGCTGCAGCGTCCGCAGGTGCGCGCGCACATCACCTTCGGCTCCGCGATGCCGCAGCGCCCGGGCGACTACGGCATCGAGCGCGTCAACGGCATGTCGTGGCTGGTGCGCGCGCTGGAAGCCGACGAAACGCAGAAGCGCAAGCGCGGCGCCGTGGTCGAGGAAGAGATCTTCCTGCAGCGCCTGATGCCCGCCGACGCGCTGCGCATCCGCGGCCGCCACAACGCCATGAATGCGCTCGCGGCCCTGGTGGTGGCCAGCGCCGCCGGCTGCCCGCTTAACGCCATGCTCTACGGCCTGCGCGAGTACCAGGGCGAGCCGCACCGCGTGGAGCCGGTTTCGATCATCGACGAGGTCGAGTACTTCGACGACAGCAAGGGCACCAACGTCGGCGCCACCGCTGCGGCCCTGACGGGGCTGGGCGAGGAGCGCCGCGTGGTCGTCATCCTCGGCGGCGAAGGCAAGGGTCAGGACTTCGAGCCGCTCGCCGCGCCCGTGCGCCAGTACGCGCGGGCCGTGGTGCTCATCGGCCGCGACGCGCCGGTCATCGAGGCCGCGCTGGCATCGACCGGCGTCTCGCTGCTGCACGCCGCCTCGATGGACGAGGCGGTGAAGCTCGCCTCCGCGCGCGCCAACCCGGGCGATGCCGTGCTGCTGTCACCGGCCTGTGCGAGCTTCGACATGTTCAAGGACTACGCGCACCGCGCCGAGGTGTTCCGCGAGGCCGTGCAGGCCTACGCCGACAGCCCGCGCGGACTGGGCGATTCGACGACGGAGGAGCAGCTTTGAACTCTGCCGCATCGGGCGCCACGCCCAACGCACGCACCAGCCGTTTCGGGGGCTGGTTCAGGCGCGCGCGCAGCGGGATCGACTCGCTGCCCGTGCACCTGCCCGTGCGGCTGGGCGGCGCAGGCATCGCGCAGACCAAGGCCACGCCGATGCGCGTGCTGGGCTTCGACCAGGCGCTGGTCTGGGTCACGGTGGCGCTGCTGACCTGGGGCCTGATCATGGTGTATTCGGCCTCGATCGCGCTGCCCGACAACCCGCGCTTCGCGCGCGCCGGCTACAGTGCCTCCTACTTCCTCACGCGGCATGCGGCGTCGATCGTGTTCGCCTTCGTCGCCGCGCTGCTGACCTTCCAGATCCCCATGAAGACCTGGGAGCGCGCCGCGCCCTGGCTCTTCGTGGCCTCGCTGCTGCTGCTGGTGGCGGTGCTCATTCCGCACATCGGCATCAACGTGAACGGCGCGCGCCGCTGGCTGCCGATGGGCTTCATGCGCTTTCAGCCCTCGGAGCTGGCCAAGCTCGCGATGGTGCTCTACGCCGCCAGCTACATGGTGCGCAAGATGGAGATCAAGGAGCGCTTCTTCCGCGCGGTGCTGCCGATGGGCGTGGCGGTGGTGGTGGTGGGCATGCTGGTGATGGCCGAGCCCGACATGGGCGCCTTCATGGTGATCGCCGTGATCGCCATGGGCATCCTGTTCCTGGGCGGCGTGAACGCGCGCATGTTCTTCCTGATCGCCGCGCTGGTGGTGGTGGCCTTCGGCACCATCGTCGCGAGCAGCCCGTGGCGCCGCGAGCGCATCTTCGCGTACCTCGATCCGTGGAGCGAGGAGCACGCGCTGGGCAAGGGCTACCAGCTGTCGCACTCTCTGATCGCCATCGGCCGCGGCGAGATCTTCGGCGTGGGCCTGGGCGGCAGCGTCGAGAAGCTGCACTGGCTGCCCGAGGCGCACACCGACTTCCTGCTGGCCGTGATCGGCGAGGAATTCGGCCTCGTCGGCGTGCTGCTGATCATCGGCCTGTTCCTCTGGCTCACGCGCCGCATCATGCACATCGGCCGCCAGGCCATCGCGCTCGACCGCGTGTTCTCGGGCCTCGTGGCCCAGGGCGTGGGCGTGTGGCTGGGCTTCCAGACCTTCATCAACATGGGCGTGAACCTCGGCGCACTGCCGACCAAGGGCCTGACGCTGCCGCTGATGAGCTTCGGCGGCTCGGCCATTTTGATGAACATGGTGGCGCTGGCGATCGTGCTGCGCATCGACTACGAAAACCGTGTCCTCATGCGCGGAGGCCGCGTATGACCGGCCGCACCGCACTCGTCATGGCCGGCGGCACCGGCGGCCACATCTTTCCCGGACTCGCGGTGGCCGAGGCCCTGCGCGAGCGCGGCTGGAAGGTGCACTGGCTCGGCGCGCCCGGCAGCATGGAAGAAAAGCTGGTGCCGCCGCGCGGCTTCGCCTTCGAGCCCGTGCAGTTCGGTGGCGTGCGCGGCAAGGGTCCGCTCACGCTGTTCCTGCTGCCGCTGAAGCTGCTGCGCGCCTTCTGGCAGAGCCTGGGCGTGGTGCGCCGCGTGAAGCCCGACGTGCTGGTGGGACTGGGCGGCTACATCACCTTCCCCGGCGGAATGATGGGCGTGCTGGTCGGCAAGCCGCTGGTGCTGCATGAGCAGAACTCGGTCGCAGGCCTCGCCAACAAGGTGCTGGCGGGCGTGGCCGACCGCGTGTTCACCGCCTTCCCCAACGTGCTGAAGAAGGCGCAATGGGTGGGCAACCCGCTGCGCGCGGCCTTCACCTCCAAGCCCGGACCGGCCGAGCGCTTTGCGGGCCGCACCGGTCCGCTGAAATTGCTGGTGGTGGGCGGCAGCCTCGGCGCGCGCGGCCTCAACACCGTGGTGCCGCAGGCGCTGGCCCGCATCGAGCCAGCCTCGCGCCCGCAGGTGCTGCACCAGAGCGGCGCCAAGCAGATCGACGAACTGCGCGCCAACTACGAGGCCGCTGGCGTCGAAGGCGAGCTCACGCCCTTCATCGAGGACACCGCGCAGGCGTACGCCGACGCCGACATGATCGTCGCGCGCGCGGGCGCCAGCACCGTCACAGAAATCGCGGCCGTCGGCGCAGCAGCGCTGTTCGTGCCTTTCCCCTCGGCGGTCGACGACCACCAGACCACCAACGCGCGCTTCCTCGTGGACGCGGGCGGCGGCTGGCTGGTGCAGCAGGCCGACCTCACTCCTGAATTGCTGGCTGACTTGCTACAGAAAACCGGGCGCGATGCGCTGATAGAGAAGGCCGCGAAGGCCAAGACCATGCAGAAGACCGAGGCGGTGGAAGCCGTCGTTAGAGCCTGCGAGGAGCTTGCAAGATGAAGCACGCGATTCGTCATATCCACTTCGTGGGCATCGGCGGCTCGGGCATGAGCGGCATCGCCGAGGTGCTGCTGAACCTGGGCTACAGGATTTCCGGTTCCGACCTGGCCGACAGCGCGACGCTGCGCCGGCTCGCGGGCCTGGGCATCGGCACCTTCGTGGGCCATGCCGCCGCGCACATCGAGGGTGCGGACGCGGTCGTCACTTCGACGGCTGTGCAGTCCAACAACCCCGAGGTGCTGGCCGCGCGCGAGAAGCGCATTCCGGTCGTGCCGCGAGCACTCATGCTGGCCGAGCTGATGCGCCTGAAGCAGGGCATCGCCATCGCCGGCACGCACGGCAAGACTACGACCACCAGCCTGGTGGCGAGCGTGCTCGCGGCCGCCGGGCTCGATCCGACCTTCGTGATCGGCGGGCGCCTCAACAGCGCCGGCGCCAACGCGCAGCTCGGCTCCGGCGACTACATCGTGGTGGAAGCCGACGAGTCGGACGCCTCGTTCCTGAACCTGCTGCCGGTGATGGCGGTGGTCACGAACATCGACGCCGACCACATGGAGACCTACGGGCACGATTTCGCGAAGCTCAAGAAGGCTTTTGTCGACTTCCTGCACCGCATGCCGTTCTACGGCGTCGCCATTCTCTGCACCGACGATCCGGCGGTGCGCGAGATCGTGGCCGACGTGACCTGCCCGGTCACCAGCTACGGCTTCGGCGAGGACGCCCAGGTGCGCGCCATCGACGTACGCGCCGTCGGCGGCCAGATGCACTTCACCGCGCAGCGCCGCAACGGCGTGACGCTGCCCGACCTGCCCATCGTGCTGAACCTGCCGGGCGAGCACAACGTGCTCAATGCGCTGTCGGTGATCGCGGTGGCGGTCGAGCTCGGCATTTCCGACGAAGCGGTGCAGCGCGGGCTGGCCGGCTTCAAGGGCGTGGGCCGCCGCTTCCAGAGCTATGGCGAGGTCGCGGTGCAGGGTGAGGGCGCTTCGGGCACCTTCACCGTGATCGACGACTACGGCCATCACCCCGTGGAGATGGCCGCCACCATCGCCGCCGCTCGCGGCGCGTTCCCGGGCCGCCGCCTGGTGCTGGCCTTCCAGCCGCACCGCTACACCCGCACGCGCGACTGCTTCGAGGACTTCGTGAAGGTCATCGGCACGGCAGACGCGGTGCTGCTCGGCGAGGTCTATGCCGCCGGCGAGGCGCCCATCGTCGCAGCCGACGGCCGCACGCTGGCGCGCGCGCTGCGCGTGGCGGGCAAGGTCGAGCCGGTCTTCGTCGACGACATCGCCGCGATGCCGCGCGCCATCCTCGACAACGCCCGTCCGGGCGACGTGGTGCTCTCGATGGGCGCGGGCTCCATCGGCGCGGTGCCGGCCAAGGTGGTCGAGCTCGGCGCGGCGGCCGGTGCGGCCACCGCCCCTTCAACATCGGAGCGCGCCTCGCGCAAAGGGAGGGCCTCATGAGCCTCCAGGACCCCAAGCTCTTCGGCAAGGTCGCCGTGCTGTTCGGCGGCAGTTCGGCCGAACGCGAAATCTCGCTGATGTCGGGCACCGGCGTGCTCGAGGCGCTGCGCTCGCGCGGCGTGGATGCGCATGCCTTCGACCCGTCGCAGCGCGACCTGTCCGAACTCAAGCGCGACGGCTTCGCGCGCTGCTTCGTCGCGCTGCACGGCCGCCACGGCGAGGACGGCACCGTGCAGGGCGCGCTGGAGCTGCTCGGCATTCCCTACACCGGCTCGGGCGTGATGGCCTCCAGCGTGGCGATGGACAAGGTCATGACCAAGCGCATCTGGCAGGCCGACGGCCTGCCCACGCCCAAGTACGTGCGCCTGGCCTTCGACCAGCAGAGCCGCGAGCAGGTCATGGCGGTGCCCGACGTGCTGGGCCTGCCGCTGATCGTGAAGCCGCCGCGCGAAGGCTCGTCGATCGGCGTGACCAAGGTGCAGGGCTATTCGCAGATGCAGGACGCGGTGGCGCTGTCGGCCAAGTACGACGCCGACGTGCTGTGCGAGGAATTCATCGAGGGCGAGGAAGTGACCTGCGCCGTGCTCGGCCACGGGCTCGATGCGCGCGCGCTTCCGGTGGTGCGCATCGCCGCGCCCGAGGGCGCCTACGACTATCAGAACAAGTACTTCACCGACGACGTGAAGTACCAGTGCCCGAGCGGCCTGCCGCAAGCCGAGGAGCACGAGATCCAGCGCATCACGCTGGCCGCCTACCGCACGCTCGGCTGCCGCGGCTGGGGCCGCGCCGACGTGATGATCCGCGCCAGCGACCGCAAGCCCTTCCTGCTGGAGATGAACACCTCGCCCGGCATGACCAGCCACTCGCTGGTGCCGATGTCCGCGCGCGCCGCGGGCATTCCGTACGAGGAACTGTGCGTGCGCGTGCTGGCTTCCGCCACCCTGGACGCAACGGGAGGCTCGCTATAGCCATGGCCGACAGCATCCCAGCGCCTTTCGACGTCAAGCTCATGAACATCGTCGCCAACCTTGCGTTCGCGGCGGTGGCGCTCATGCTGCTTGCCGCGGGCGCGTGGTGGGTGCTGCGCCAGCCTTTCTTCCCGATCGCCGGCATCAAGGTGGACGGCGAGGTCACGCACAACAACGCGGTCACGCTGCGCGCCAACGTGGCGCCGCAGCTGTCGGGCAACTTCTTCACCATCGACCTGGCGCGCGCACGCGCGGCCTTCGAGTCGGTGCCGTGGGTGCGCAGCGCGGTGGTGCGCCGCGAGTTCCCGAACAAGCTGCGCGTGACGCTGACCGAGCAGGTTCCCGTGGCCACCTGGGGCGACGAGGCCGGCTCGAAGCTGATCAACGGCTTCGGCGACGTGTTCGAGGCCAACGTGGCCGAGGTGGACGACAGCCTGCCGCGCCTGGATGGCCCGATCGAGCAGGCCGGCCAGGTGCTGGGCATGTACCGCGTGCTGCAGCCGCAGTTCCAGCCCTACGACCTGAGCATCGACGAGCTCACGCTGTCGAGCCGCGGCAGCTGGAAGGTGGTGCTCGACAGCGGCGCCGAGATCGAGCTCGGCCGCGGCCAGAGCGAAGAGGTGACGGCCCGCCTGCAGCGCTTCCTGAAGACCGTGACCCAGGTCGCGGGCCAGTACCGCCGCAGCATGGCCGACGTCGAAGGCGCGGACCTGCGCCACAACGACGCGTATGCCCTGCGCCTGCGCGGCGTCACCACGGTCTCGCCCGAGGCCCCAAGAAAAATCAAGTAGCGAATACCGAGGAATCGAGGACATATCCCAATGCCCAAAGAATACAAAGACCTGGTCGTAGGACTCGACATCGGCACCTCCAAGGTGATGGTGGTCGTGGCCGAGGTGCTGCCTGGCGGCGAGCTCAAGCTGGCCGGCCTGGGCATCGCGCCGAGCAATGGCCTCAAGCGCGGCGTGGTGGTGAACATCGACGCCACCGTGCAGAGCATCCAGCAGGCGCTCAAGGAGGCCGAGCTGATGGCCGACTGCAAGATCAGCCGCGTCTACACCGGCATCACCGGCAGCCACATCCGCGGCATCAATTCGAGCGGCATGGTGGCGGTGAAGGACAAGGAAGTGACGCCCGCCGACGTGGCCCGCGTGGTGGAGACGGCGCGCGCCATCAACATCTCCAGCGACCAGCGCCTCTTGCTGGTGGAGCCGCAGGAGTTCGTGATCGACGGCCAGGACGTGAAGGAGCCGATCGGCATGAGCGGCATGCGGCTGGAGGCCAAGGTGCACATCGTGACCGGCGCGCAGAGCGCGGCCGAGAACATCATCAAGTGCGTGCGCCGCTGTGGCCTGGAGGTCGACCAGCTGATGCTGAACCCGCTGGCCTCCAGCCAGGCGGTGCTGACCGAGGACGAGCGCGAGCTGGGCGTGGTGCTGGTGGACATCGGTGCGGGCACGACCGACGTGGCGATCTTCACCAACGGCGCGATCCGCCACACCGCGGTGATCCCGATCGCGGGCGACCTCATCACCAGCGACATCGCGATGGCGCTGCGCACGCCCACGAAGGACGCGGAAGACATCAAGGTCGAGAACGGCTTCGCCAAGCAATTGCTGGCCGACCCCGAGACGCAGGTCGAAGTGCCGGGCCTCGGGGACCGCGGCCCGCGCATGCTGAGCAAGCAGGCGCTGGCCGGCGTGATCGAGCCGCGCATCGAGGAGATCTTCTCGCTGGTGCAGCAGGTGGTGCGCGAGTCGGGCTATGAAGAAGTGCTGTCGTCTGGCGTGGTGCTCACGGGCGGCAGCGCCGTGATGCCCGGCATGGTCGAGCTCGGCGAGGACATCTTCCTCAAGCCGGTGCGACGCGGCATTCCGAAGTACTCCAGCGCGTTGTCCGACATGGTTGCGCAGCCTCGCGCCGCTACAGTCATGGGCCTTCTCGAGGAAGCACGTTTCGCGCGCATGCGCGGCTTCAAGGTCGCACAGAAGAATGGGTCGGTAAAGACTGCATTCGGACGTTTCAAGGACTTCATCGTGGGGAATTTCTAGCCATGATCAAGTCCCCACTCTGGCTCGCGCGCGGCAGCCCTCCGATGCATTTCAGCGAGCGATGGCGACGCACAGGTCCACCATCGCGGCGCGCTCATCGTTGAGCCTCTCAACACACAAGAAATATTCACAGACACATAACGGCAACTGCAAGATTCAAGGAGCTAGAAAATGACCATCGAAATGATCGAAGTCGAAGAGTTCAACCAGGGCACCCAGATCAAGGTGATCGGTGTCGGCGGTGGCGGCGGCAATGCGGTCGCCCACATGATCGAGCGCGGCGTGCAGGGCGTCCAGTTCGTCTGCGCGAACACCGACGCGCAGGCCCTGCAGCGCAGCAACGCACACAAGATCATCCAGCTGGGCACCAGCGGCCTGGGCGCCGGCAGCAAGCCCGAGAAGGGCCGTGACGCGGCCGAGGCTGCGGTGGACGACATCCGCGCGGCCATCGACGGCGCGCACATGCTGTTCATCACCGCCGGCATGGGCGGCGGCACCGGCACCGGCGCCGCTCCCGTGATCGCGCGCGTGGCGAAGGAGATGGGCATCCTCACCGTGGGCGTGGTGACCAAGCCCTTCGACTGGGAAGGCGGCCGCCGCATGACCAACGCCGACTCCGGCCTGGCCGAGCTCGAAGCCAACGTCGACTCGCTGATCGTCGTGCTCAACGAGAAGCTGCTCGACGTGCTGGGCGAGGACGTCACGCAGGACGAAGCCTTCGCACAGGCCAACGACGTGCTCAAGAACGCCGTGGGCGGCATCTCGGAAATCATCAACGAGTACGGCGGCGTGAACGTCGACTTCGAGGACGTGCGCACCGTGATGGGCGAGCCCGGCAAGGCCATGATGGGCACGGCCGCGGCCGCGGGCCCCGACCGCGCGCGCATCGCCGCCGAACAGGCCGTTGCCTGCCCGCTGCTCGAAGGCATCGACCTCTCCGGCGCCAAGGGCGTGCTGGTGCTGGTGACGGCTTCGAAGGGTTCGCTGAAGCTGAATGAGTCGAAGCTCGCGATGAACACCATCCGCGCCTACGCATCGCCGGACGCGCACGTGATCTACGGCGCCGCCTACGACGACAGCCTGGGCGACGAGATGCGCGTGACCGTGGTGGCCACCGGCCTCTCGCGTCCCGACGCTCGCCGCCAGCAGCCGACGCTGGAAGTCATCCGCACCGGCACCGACAACATCCCGTTCACCGTGCCGACGCTCGGTGGCGTGGGTCATGCCGGCGGCGTGGGTGCGGGCGGCAGCCAGCCCAACTACGACGGCATGGCGGTTCCCAGCGTGTGGCGCACCAACCGCACGATGGCCGCCGCGAAGGTCGACGCGCTGTCCTCGGGCGGCATGGACGACTTCGAGATCCCCGCGTTCCTGCGCCGTCAAGCTGATTGAACCTCGCTCGCCCCCCAGGCTGCGCGCACTTCGTGTCGCTTCGCCAACCCCCTGCCGGGGGGCAACACCTGAGGCCCGGCAAAGCCGGTTCCTCGGTGTTTCGCGAAACGACCCAACGAGACGCAGAGGGCACGAGGGGGCGCAAGGGGCACAGGGGCGACCCGAAAGGGACGTCCGCTGGCTCTACGCGCGGCGCTCGCCTCGTGCCCTTTGCGTCCATTTCGGGCCGATTCCCAGGAATTGCATAGAACCCATGTCTATCGGTGCCATAGCGAGGGGCATAGGCCGCCATGCCCGCCGCGCGCCTAAAATCCCGGCCGTGCTGCAACAACGAACCCTCAAGTCCATCAGCCGCGCCGTGGGCGTGGGGCTCCACAGCGGCCAGCGCGTGGAGCTGACGCTGCGGCCGGCACCGGCCGACACAGGGATCGTGTTCCGCCGCGTCGACCTGCCCGAGCCGGCCGAGATCCGCATGACGGCCGAGTCGGTCACGGACACGCGCCTGGCCTCCACGGTCTCCACCGGCGGCGCCAAGGTTCAGACCGTCGAGCACATCATGTCCGCCTGCGCGGGCCTGGGCATCGACAACCTCTACATCGACATCACGGCCGACGAAGTGCCGATCCTCGACGGATCGGCTTCCTCGTTCGTGTTCCTGCTGCAAAGTGCGGGCATCGCGCTGCAGAAGGCGCCGCGCCGCTTCATCCGCGTGACCCGCAAGGTCGAGGTGCGCGAAGGCGAGGGCGCCAATGAGAAGTGGGCGAGCCTGGAGCCCTACCACGGCTACAAGCTGAGCTTCGAGATCGACTTCGACCACCGCGTCGTCAACTCCACCGGACAGCGCGTGGAGTTCGACCTCGGCACTGGCTCCTACAGCCGCGACATCGCGCGCGCGCGCACCTTCGGCTTCACGAAGGAGGTCGAGTACATGCGCAGCAAGGGCCTCGCGCTCGGCGGCGGCCTCGACAACGCCATCGTGATGGACGACACCAAGGTGCTGAACGAAGGCGGCCTTCGCTACGACGACGAGTTCGTCAAGCACAAGATCCTCGACGCGATGGGCGACCTCTACATCATCGGCAAGCCATTGCTGGCCGCGTACAAGGCGTTCCGCTCGGGCCACGCGCTCAACAACAAGCTGCTGCGCGAACTGCTCTCGCACAGCGACGCCTACGAGGTCGTGACCTTCGAGGACGAGAAGCGCGCCCCGCGCGGCTTCGGCGAAGTTGCGCGCGCCTGGTAGGCCTTCCGCACTTCCTCACATGCTCCTGTTCCGCTGGGCCATCCTGCTGCTCCTGCTGGTGGCCGGCGTGTGCTTCGCGTTCTATGCGGGCACGGGACAGGCCAAGTACCGCCGCATCGGCTGGATCGTGCTGAAGTGGACGCTGCTGGCGGCCTTCGGCTTCTTCGCGGTGCTGATCGCCGAGCGGGTGGCCTGACCAAGTTCGCCCCCAGGCTGCGCGCACTTCGTGTCGCTTCGCCAACCCCCTTCCGGGGGCAACACCAGCGGCCCGGCGAAGCCAGTTCCGCGGTATTCCGCGAATTTGCTTTCAGACCGACAGGGTTTGCAGGGCCTGCACCTGGCGCGTGAGCAGCGGTCCCTTGCGGTGCGCGGGCACCAGCAGCACAACTGTGTCTCCCAGCGCTTTGGGCCTTCCCCACGGCGCGTGCAGCTTGCCTTGCGCCAGCAGCGGCGCGACGAGATGCTCGCGGCCCATCAGCACGCCTTCGCCATCCACTGCGGCCTGGAGTGCCAGGCTGTAGAGCGAGAAGTCGGGCCCTGCGGCGAGCGCCTCGGCCTCGGCCGCCGTGGTGGCGGGCCGCACGGCCTGCAGCCAGCGCTGCCAGTCGTCGAGCCAGACGGTGTCGTGCAGTCCGCCGCTGCGCTGCAGCAGGTCGGCCAGGTCTTCGAGCGTGCGTGGGCGGCCGCTGGGCAATGGCTCTCGAAGGCGCGGGCTGCAGACCGGCAGCAGCCGGTCGCGCACCAGCGGTATCGCCTGTGCGCCCGCCGCGCTTTCGATGTGTTCGCCCGCGCGCGCATAGAACAGGCCCAGGTCGAAGGGCTCGCGGCGGAAGTTCGGCGGCTGCTCCAGCGCGGTCACCGACACCTGCACGCCCGGCAGTTCGGCCTTCAGCCGCGAGAGGCGGGGTGACAGCCACAGCTGTGCCACGGCCGGCAGCGCGGCCACCTGGAGCGTGCTGCGGCGCGCGGCGGTCTGGGTCTCGTGCCGCAGTGCCTGCACAGCGAGGCCGAGCTGGTCGACGGCCGCGCTGAGGGCGGGCAAGGCGCGACGCCCGTGCGCGCTGAGGCGGATGCCCTGGCTGTGGCGCTCGAAGAGCGCGCCGCCGGCCCACGTCTCCAGAGCCTTGATCTGCTGCGCGATGGCGGCCGGCGTGACGAACAGCTCCTCGGCCGCGCGCGCGAAGCTGCCATGGCGCGCGGCCGCCTCGAAGGCGCGCACGGCGGTGTGCGGCGGCAGGCGGGGACGCGGCGGTGCGAGCGGCATGGGACAGGTCCTTCAGGCCAAGTTTTTCTATGGCTCGGGGCCAGATTATCCGGTTTGCCCCATCGGCGGGGGCAGGCGACGATGAGGCCATCCACCACTTACAGCGAGATCCGACGCATGCCTGCCGCCGCCCTGCAACGCCGCCCCTGGGTTCCCGCCGCCAGCGAGGACCACGTGCTCTCCATCGCCTCCGATGCCGCCGCGCGCGATGCCGCAGGCGTCGCCGCCGAGATCGAAAGGCTGGTGGCCGACAGCCATCGCATCCACGACGTCGACGGCCTGAACCTCAACCCCGCCACCAACGTGATGAACCCGGCGGCCGAGGCGCTGCTGTCTCGCGGACTGGGCTCGCGTCCTTCGCTGGGCTATCCAGGCGACAAGTACGAGATGGGGCTGGAGGCCATCGAGCGCATCGAGGTGGTCGCGGCCGAGCTGGCGGCCGAGGTGTTCGGTTCGAAGTTCGCCGAGGTGCGCGTGAGCTCGGGCGCGCTGTCGAATCTCTACGTGTTCATGGCGACCTGCCAGCCCGGCGACACCATCGTCGTGCCGCCGCCCAGCATCGGCGGCCACGTCACGCACCATGCGGCCGGCGCCGCGGGCCTCTATGGCCTGAAGCCGGTCTCCGCGCCGGTGGATGCCGACGGCTACACGGTCGACGTGAACGCGCTCGCGAAGCTGGTGCGCGAGGCGAAGCCGAAGCTCATCACCATCGGCGGCAGCCTGAACCTGTTCCCGCATCCGGTGCCCGAGATCCGCGAGATCGCCGACGGCGTGGGTGCGAAGCTGCTGTTCGACGCGGCGCATCTCTCGGGCATGGTGGCCGGCAAGGCGTGGCCGCAGCCGCTCGAGCAGGGCGCGCATGCGATCACCATGAGCACCTACAAAAGCCTGGGCGGGCCGGCGGGCGGGCTGATCGTGTCGAACGACGCGGCGCTGATGGAGCGCATCGACGCCATCGCCTACCCCGGCCTCACTGCCAACTCCGACGCGGGCCGCACGGCCGCACTGGCCCGCGGGCTGCTCGACTGGAAGGTGCACGGCATCGCCTACGCGGCTGCGATGCGCGAGACCGCTCAGGCGCTGGCGAGCGAACTCGATGCGCGCGGGCTGCCCGTGTTCGCGAAGGCGCGCGGCTTCACTCAGTCGCACCAGTTCGCGCTCGAGGCCGCGCGATGGGGCGGCGGCCAGCACGCAGCGAAGAAGCTCGCGCAGGGCGGCCTGCTGGCCTGCGGCATCGGCCTGCCGATAGCGCCCGTGGAAGGCGACATCAACGGCCTGCGCCTGGGCGTTCCGGAGATCGTGCGGCTGGGTTTCACGCCCGGTGACATGCCGCAGCTCGCGGCTTGGATCGCACGCGCCCTCGACGGCGACACGGCTTCGGTGGCCGCTGAAGTGCGGGAGCGCCGCAGGCACCTCGGCGAACTGCGCTACATCGTGCGCTGACGCAGGCAGCCGCTTCGGCTCAGCGCGAGCGCCCCTGCCGGTAGGTGCCGGCGGGCAGCGCTGCAGAACTCTTCGACGCCTCGGCCGCTTCGGCCAGACGCGCCATCGAGCGTCCCACCTGCGCGTGAGTGATGGCGATGCCCAGCGCGTCCGCCGCGTCGGCGCCGGGCAGGCCCGGCAGGTCCAGCAGGCGCCGCACCATCTCCTGCACCTGCGCCTTGGCCGCCTGGCCGTGGCCGGCCACTGCCTTCTTCATCTGCAGTGCCGTGTACTCGGCCACCGAGAGGTTGTTGCTGACCAGCGCCGTGACGCACGCGCCGCGCGCCTGTCCGAGCAGCAGCGTGGACTGCGGGTTCACGTTGACGAAGATGATTTCCACCGCCGACGCATCGGGCTGGTAGCGCGAGGTGATCTCCGCGATGCCGTCGAACAGCACCTTCAGCCGGGCCGGCAGGTTGTTGCCGGTGCCGAGGTGCCGGGTGCTGATGGTGCCGCTGGCCACATAGCGCAGCGCATGGCCGTCCGCATCGACCACGCCAAAGCCGGTGGTCTGCAAGCCGGGGTCGATGCCGAGAATGCGCATGAAAGGAAACGTAAAGGCCTAAGCCTGGGAAAAGATTGTCAAAAGAGTTGCGAGGAGGGGGCTGAAAGCCGGCTGATCGTGGGCAGAATGCGCCCCGGTCCGTACCGTCCGCCCCGCCCCGCGCGGGGCGCGCCATTCAAGGAAGCGAATGTGAATGTAGTCGAGTCCTCCGCGCAGCAGCAACTGGACGAGGTGCAAGCCTTGATCGCACGCCTGCAGATGCATCCTGCCGAACGCGCGACCGCCAGCTTCCGCCGCATCGAGCTGCTGGACGAGCTGGGCCGCCGCAAGGAAGCGGTGGCCGCGAGCGTGAGGCTGCTCGACGAGTTCGCCGCGAAGCCCGAGGCCGGCGTGGTCGTGCCCTGCTGCCAGACCTTGCGCCTGCTGGCCCACATGCTGCGGCAGCTGCACCGCCCCGCCGATGCGCTCGCCACGCTCGAGCGGCTGATCGCGGCGCACGGCCAGCGCCCCGAGCCCGAGATCCGCGAGCACATCGCCCACGCGCTCTACCAGCGCACATGGTGGATCGACGATCCCGCCGCGCGCTGCGAGGCTTGCGACGCCATGAGCGAGCTGCTCGACAGCCAGCCCGATGCGGCGCTGGACACCTGGCGCGTGGAAGCCCGGCTGCTCAAGGCCGAGATCGAGCATCACCGCGGCCTGCCGCAGGACGCGCTGGCCACGCTGGAGGCCGTCATCGAGCGCTTCGACGGCAGCACCGATCCTGGCGTGGTGCTGCGCGTCGCGCGTGCGCGCCTGGCTTCGGTGCTCAACCTGCGCGAGCTGGCGCAGCATGCGCAGGCACAGGTCATGTGCCTGGCGGTGGCCGACCAGATCGAGGCCGGCCTGGCGCACGCGGCGCCCGAGCTGCGCATCGAGGGCGTGCGCGCGCTGACGCTGTTCTTCGACGGCTTCGGCATCGACGAGCATGCGAACCGCGCCGAGCTGGTCGGCTGGCTGCTCGACCGCTATGGCCACGACGCCTCGCCGCAGGTGCGGCGCATGGCTGTGCGGCGCGCCTACGACTGGTCGGTGGGCCTGCGCGAATCAGAGGACGGCGAGGCCGCGCTGGCCGCGTGCGATCGGCTGCTCGCCACCTTCGGCGCGGACACCGACGCAGTGGTGCATCGCACCGTGGCGAGCGCGCTGCTCAACAAGGGCTTCGTGCTGCTCGAGCGGCTCGGCCGCGCGGAGGAGGCGCTGCAGGTCTACCAGCAGCTCGCGAGGCAGCTGCAGGGCGCCTCCGAGCCCGAGCTGCAGGACACGCTCGCCAAGGCCACCGCCGGCCGCCAGGCCTGCCTGAAGCGGCTGCGCAAGGCCGATGCCGAAGGCAACCTGCCGGAGCTTCCGACAGAGGTGCGCGACGAGGTGCGCGACAAGGTCAGGCAGGGCCGCAGGCATGGCGATGCCGGCGAGTCGCACGAGGCCATCGCGCTGTTCGACGAGGTGCTGGCCGCGCACGCGGCCTCGCCGCATCCGGAGCTGCGCCGCCAGTGCGCGCGGGCGCTCGTCCACAAGGCCTTCTGCCTGGTTGCTCTGGAGCGCTTCGAGGAGGTGATCGCCGCCGCCGACGCCATGGACGCGCGCTACGGTGCCGACCCGTCCACCGAGATGCAGGAGACCGTCGCGCTGTGCCTGCAATACAAGAGCACCGCGCTCGACCGCCTCGGCCGGCACGACGAAGAGATGCGCGTGCACGACGAGATCGTCGCTCGCTGGGGCAACTCCGAACTGCCCGACCTGCGTGGCCGCGTGGTGGGCGCGCTGTTCCGCAAGGGCGCCACGCTGCGCCAGGCGCGCCGGCTCGAAGCCGCCGTGGCCTGCTACGACGAGGCCATCGCGCGCACCAGCGGCGCAAGGGAAGGCACGCTGCAGCTCTGGGCCGCCAAGTCGATGATCAACAAGGCCAGGGCGCTCGACAAGCTCGGCGATGCGGCGGGGCAGATCAAGGCCTATCGCACCCTCATCGCCCGCTTCGGCGATTCGGGCGATGCAGCGCTGCGCGAGCGCGTCGTCAACGCCTGCGAGTGGCTCGCGGAAGCCGAAGGCCGCCAGGGGCGCGTTGAAGCGCAGCGCGCCGCCCTCGAAGCCGCACTGGGCCGCTTCGGCACCGCGCTCTCAACCGATCAGCGCACCCGCCTCGCGCGCGAACTGCAGGCCCTGAAGGCCAGGGCCCTCGGCCGCAAGGCCAAGGAAGCCTTCGACCGCGTGGTGCGGCGCAGGGCCTGAACCTCCCCCGACCCGACCAGCCTCAGGGGGTCTTCCAGGAATACCGTGGAGCCGGCTTTGCCGGGCCACCGGTATTGCCCCCTGCAAGGGGGTTGGCGAAGCGACACGAAGTGCGCGCAGCCTGGGGGTTTGCCAGTCCCCCGTGGAGCCGGCTTTGCCGGGCCACCGGTATTGCCCCCTGCGAGGGGGTTGGCGAAGCGACACGAAGTGCGCGCAGCCTGGGGGTTTGCCCAGTTCATGCGTTGAAGTACCAGCGGATGGAATGAAAGAAGATCGGCGCCGCGAAGCACAGCGCATCGACCCGATCCAGCAGCCCGTTCGCCCCTGTCACGCCGGCATCCTTGCGGCCCCAGTTCGGAATCCCCCGGTCGCGCTTGAGCGCCTTCATCACCAGGTGCCCCATCGAGCCCGAGATGCATGCGATGACCGACACCGCCAGCGCCTGGCCGAACCTGAAAGGGGTGATGAACGAGAACAGCGCGCCCACCAGGCTCGCCACCGCGATGCCGATGGCCCAGCTGGTCCAGTTGAAGCTGCGGCTCACGTTGGGCGCGAAGGGTTCGCGCTGCATGCGCCGCGAGATCAGGTGCTGCACCAGCACCGAGGTCTGCACCACGAACACCAGGAAGAACACGAGGAACGCGCTCTTGCCCTCGTAGCCCGGAAAGCTCAGCAGCAGCAGCGCCGGCACGTGGCTCATGCCGTAGACGCAGACCATGATGCCCCACTGCAGCTTGGCGTTGCGCTCCAGGAACTGGCTCGGGTCGTTGGCCAGCGCGCTGGCCACCGGGATCGCAAGGAACACGTACACCGGGATGAACACGGTGAAGAGGTCGAAGCGCGCGGTGGCCACCAGCCAGAACTGGATCGGCAGCACCACGAAGAAGGCCAGGATCAGGCTGCGGTGGTCGCCGCGCCGCGTGGGCGAGAGCGTGATGAACTCGCGCAGCGCGAAGAAGGAGATGAGCGCGAAAAGCACCGTGGCCACCGTCTCGCCGAGCGCCCAGCCGATCCAGAAGACCAGCGCCATGAACCAGCTCGTGCCGAGCAGCTTGCGGAAGTGCGCCAGCTCGGCCTGCCAGGCCGCGTCGTGCACGGGGTTGCGCTTCTCCCTGAAGCTCAGGAAGAACGCGGTGGCGCTCACGATCGCGAGCACGCCGAAGACGATGAGAAAGAGCGCCGCGACCTGCTGGGTCGGGCTGAGGCTGCGCAGGAACTGGTTCATGTCGTCGTCAGACGTCGCGCAGGGCGATCACGGCGGCGCGCGCCCGGTCGAGAAAAGGGCGACGCTCCTCGCCCGGCTCCACGCGGATCGGCGCGCCGAAGGTGACGGAGCAAAGAATGGGTACCGGCACGATCTCGCCCTTGGGCATGACGCGCTGCACGTTGTCGATCCATGCGGGCACCAGCACCACCTCGGGGAACATGCTGGCCAGCGTGTAGAGGCCCGACTTGAACTTCTGCGGCTCGCCGGTGTGGCCGCGCGTGCCTTCGGGAAAGATGATGATCGAGTCGCCGCTGCGCAGGGCTTCGACCAGCGGAGCGAGTGGATCGGAGGCGGTTGCTGCCGTTGCAGGAGCAGGTGCGGGTTCGGGTGTTGGGGGAGGCAGCGGCGGAGGCGGCGGCGGAGGCGGCGGCGGTGCGGGGGGCTCGGGCAGGTCGAGCTGGCCCTGCGCACCGGGTGCCGTTTCGGCGGGAGCGGCTGGCGGCTCGAGGGGCAGCAGCGGCTCCATCGAGGGCTCGATGCGCTCGGCTGGCGGTTGTGCGACGGATGGCGTGGCAGGCGCCGGTTGCGGGGGCTCGGCAACGACGGATGCTGTCGCTGCCGGAGGCACGGCGGGCGCCGCGGCGGGTGCCGTCGCGGCCTGCCGCTCCACGTACACCGCATTGAACACCTCGGTGGTGATCCAGCGCTTGACCGGCGTGTTGGCCCAGTAGTCGCGTGCCGCGATGGGCCGCGTGATGCTGCGCAGTTCCTCCGGCAGCGCCGCCCAGATCATCACCAGGTCGGCGTGGCTCTGGTGGTTCGCGAAGTAGATGCGCTGCTCGGCCTTGGGCGGACAGCCGTACCAGCGCGCCTGTGCGCCCGTGAGCAGTCGGACGATTCCCAACAGCAGCCAACCCGTGAGCTTTGCCAGCATATGGGCGCGATGATACGGGTCATGCGATGGCGTTTCGATCCTCTTTCACTGGCGTGGGCGGTGGCCCTGTTTCTCGTCCTGCTGCTGCTGGCCACCGTCGGCGCGCGCTGGGGCTGGCTGCGCAGCTTCTTCGGCGACGTGCTGGCAGTGGTGTGGGTGTACTTCGTGTTCAAGACCGCGATCGGCGCGCGCGTGCTGCCGCTGGCGCTGGCCGCGCTGGGCGTGGGCCTCGCGGTCGAGCTCGGGCAGTACCTCGCTGCGGCGTGGCACCTGCACATTCCGAACCGCGCACTGCGCATCGTGCTCGGCAGCACGGCCGACTGGTGGGACGTGCTGGCCTACGCCATCGGCTTCGCCGCCGTGCTGGCCATCGAGGGCCTGCGCAGCGGAGCCGTCAGGGCAGCTCGGCCGCGGGCATCCGCGCCATGACGGTGGCGGCGCGCCCGCTCAGGTAGGGTGAGCCGGGGCGCCGCTCGAAGAACTTGGGGCTGGGCAGCATCACCGCGAGCCGTGCGGCCTCGTTGGCGCTCAGGCGCGAGGCCGGCTTGCGGAAGTAGTACTGCGATGCCGCCTCGGCGCCGAACACGCCTTCGCCCCACTCCACGCTGTTGAGGTAGATCTCGAGGATGCGCCGCTTGTCGAGCAGCACTTCGAGCAGCGTGGCGAGCACCAGCTCCTGCCCCTTGCGCAGCATGGTGCGCTCGCCCGACAGCAGCAGGTTCTTCGCGAGCTGCTGCGTGATGGTGGAGCCGCCGCGCAGCTGCACGGGCCGCACCGGCTTGCCGCGTGCGGCGGCACGCGCGGCACGCCTGGCGGCGAGTTCCTCGGCCTTGGCGTTGCGCTGGCGGGCCCGCTCGATGGCCTCCCATTCCACGCCGTTATGGTCGACGAAGCCCGAGTCCTCGCTCGCGATCACCGCGCGCTTGAGCGTGTCGTTGATCTGCGCGTAGGGCACCCACTCCTGGCGCCAGCCCCCGCCGCGGCCTTGATGAACGGCGATCTGGAAAGCCTCGGAACGCTGGAAGGCGGTGCTCTGCGGATCGATCACCGCCATCGCCGCGATGCGCACCAGGAAGAACAACTGCAGTGCAACGCCGGCCACCGCGAGGCAGGCGATGAGGCGCAGTACGGCCTTCATTTGCTGATCAGCTCGGCCCGGATCTCGTCCAGCACCTGCGCCGACGGCGGCCGCACGCCGCGCCAGATCTCGAAGGACTCCGCCGCCTGCTCGACCAGCATGCCGAGCCCGTCGCGCGCCACCGCGCCGTGCGCCTCGGCCCAGGCCATGAAGCCGGCGGCGGCGGGGCCGTACATCATGTCGACCGCGAGCCCGCCTTCGCGCAGCACGCTGGCCTTCACCGGCACCGCGTCGCCCGCGAGGCTTGAAGCGGTGGCGTTGACCACCACGTCGAAGGCCCCCGGTATCTCGTCGAGCGCCCAGGCCTCCAGCGAGGCGCCGTGCCGCAGCGCGATGGCCGCATGGCGGCGCACCAGCTCCGCGGCCTTCTCGACGGTGCGGTTCGCCACCACGACGCGCGTGGCGCCCGCATCGAGCAGCGGCCCCAGCACGCCGGCCGCGGCCCCGCCCGCGCCGATCAGCAGCAGCGCCTTGCCCTGAAGCGGCACGCCCGCATTGCGCACGATGTCGTTGACCAGGCCGATGCCGTCGGTGTTGTCCGCATGGACGCTGCCGTCGGCCTCGAAGCGCAGCGTGTTCACCGCCTGCGCGAGCAGGGCGCGCTCGCTGGCGTGCTGCGCGAGCGCCGCGGCCTCGAGCTTGAACGGCACGGTGATGTTGCAGCCGCGCGCGATGTCGCCGCGCTCGGCGGCCTCGCTGCGGAAGGCCGCGATGCCTTCGGCGAATGCGCCGAGCGGAACGAGCCGCCGGCCGTATTCCATCTGCTGGCCGCACAGCTGCGCGAAGCGCGCGTGGATGCGAGGCGAGCGGCTGTGCTCGACGGGGTTGCCCATGACGCAGTACAGGTCCATGGTGTCTGTCTTCCTTGATTGCGCCTGCTGTCTTGCGCGGCTGTTCCGGTGTTCTGTCGCTGCGCCGTTCTTACTGCTGCGAGGAGAGTTCGACCGACCCGTCGTGCGCGAAGCGGAAGTGCGGGCGGATCACGATCTGGTCCGCGTGCTCCTTGCGCATCGCATCGGTGAAGCTGCCGAAACTGCCCACGCTCGCGACGATCGCTTGCGCGCGCTTGTCCAGCACGGGCTGGCCGGAGCTCTCGTCGATCACCGTCGAGAGCAGGCGGCCGTCGAAGTTGACGGTGATGGTCATCGTGAGTTCGCCGTAGAGCTTCTTGCCGGCGAGCGTCGGGAAGTTGGCCGTGCCCTGCGCCTCCACGCGGCGGCGCAGCGAGTCGACGTAGGTGGCGAAGGCGGCCTCGCGCGTGAAGGGGCTGAGGTAGCGCTTCTTGGGGCGCGCGTTCTCTTCGTTCACGCGGCGCTCGATCTCGGCCAGCAGGTTGATCATCTGGCGGCGCTTTTCCTCCTGCGCCTTGGCCTCTGCCGGATCGCCGGCGTTGCGCGGATCGGGCGCGGGCATCGCGGCCAGGTCGCGCTTGAGCTGGGTGAGCATCTGCATCTGCTCGGCCTGCATCGCGTCGACCTTGCGCTGCGCGTCCTCGAACGAGTCGCCCACGGTGGTGAAGCTCGACGGCGGAAGCGGGCTGGTGGCGCGGCCCTTGTCGAGGTCGCCGCCGCCCGCGAGCGAGGTCTGCGCGCGCAGCCGGGCGGCGGGGTCAGGCCTGTCGTTGGTCTTGGTGTTGACCAGGATGACCTCCAGCGGCGTGTCGCTGAAGACCTTGTTGAAGGATTCGGGATCGACGAAACGCACCGTGAGCAGCGCGGCGTGCACAACGACCGACACGCCCAGTGCGATCTGCAGCGTGCTGAGGTCCTTGAAGTTCATTCTCTAGACTCCTCCAGGGGCCGCACTTCTCCGGACGATCCGCCGGGGTTCATGCTGGCGTTTTTTCTTCGGGGGCGGCCTCGCTGTCGTTCAGGTCGACGGCGATGGCGATCGGGCCCGCAACCACTTCTTCTTCCCCGTCGTCGCCTTCCTCCTCGGCGGCAGCCTCGCCGGACTTCGGTGCGTCGAGGCGTTCCAGCACGGTACCGCTCACGTCGAGGGCGATCTCGTCGATCTCGCCGAGCTTCACGCGCAGGCGCGCGCCGCGCTCCTGCTGCCCGGCCACGGGGAACACCAGCGGCAGCGTGTCGGCACGCACCAGCGCGCCGTTGGGCATGTCCTTGATCACGGTGGCCTCCAACTCGGTGATGCCCTGCTGCTGCAGGTACTTCAGCGTCCAGAAACGCTCCATGCCGCCCTGGTAGGCGTTGTAGGCGGTGTAGGCCGCGTCGAAGCCCGAGAGGATGGAGAACAGGTCGGCGTCCTTCGGCTTGAACGGCGCGGCCAGCGCAGCCGTCTTGCCGTGGCGCGCGGCCGCGATGATCTGCCACTGGTTCACCAGGTCGGTGTAGCGGCGCAGCGGCGAGGTGCTCCAGGCGTAGCTCTTCACACCCAGGCCCGCGTGCGGCAGCGCGCGCGTGCCCATGCGCACCTTGATGCCGGGCGCGAGGCTGGCCTGGCTGCGGTAGAGCGCGGGCACGCCGAGCTCGCCGAGCCAGCCGCCCCAGCTGCTGTTGGCCAGGATCATCGCCTCGGACACGATCAGGTCGAGCGGCGCGCCGCGCTGGCGGGTGCTGATCTGAACCTGCTCGCTGCCGGTGGGCTCGGCGCCGTCGTTGCCGACGAGGCGGAAGTTGTAGTCGGGCCGGTTGAAGCTCTCGGGCTTGCCGCGCACCACCTCGCGCTGCGCCTTCAGCTGCTTCGCGAGGCGGAACAGGAACGACAGGGGCGCGCGCATGCGGGCCGCGGCCTCGGGCGTGCCGTCGGCGTCGAAGGTGGCGTCTTCGAGCCACTGCTGCGTCACGACGGTGTCGAGCTGGTCGTGGCGCAGGTTCGCCACGATGGGCACCCGCTCCAGCTTCGTCTCGGTCCCCTGCAGCTCCAGCGTGGCCTCGTCGAAGCGCGCATAGAGCGACACGGCCGGGCGGTCGCCGCCTTCGAGCAGCGTGTAGGTGTCGACCACCTCGTCGGGCAGCATCGTGATCTTGTAGCCCGGCATGTAGACCGTGGACATGCGCGCACGCGCCACGTTGTCGATCGGGCTGCCCGGCGTCAGCGCCAGCGCCGGCGCGGCGATGTGGATGCCGACCGTCACGGCGCCGGTGCCCAGGCCCTGCACCGAGAGCGCGTCGTCGATCTCGGTGGTCTGCGAATCGTCGATGGAGAAGGCCTGCACGCCCTCGGCCCGCGGCAGGTCGTCGGCGATGGCCGGCGCCGCGAGGGCCGGGAAGCCGGTGCCCTTGGGGAAGTTCTCGAACAGGAAGCGCCGCCAGTGGAACTGGTAGGGCGAATCGATGGCGCCGGCACGCTCCAGCAGGTCGAGCGGCGGGCGCTGCGTGGCGCGCGCGGCCTCGACCACGGCCTTGTATTCGGGGGCGTTCTTGTCGGGACGGAAAAGAATCTTGTAGAGCTGCTCGCGCACGGGGGCCGGGCACACGCCCTCGGCCAGCTGCGCCGCCCACTCGGCGATCTGCGCCTGGATGGCCTTCTTCTTCTCGATGGCGGCCAGCGCCTGCTGGACGATCTCGGCCGGCGCCTTCTTGAAGCGACCCTTGCCGGCGCGGCGGAAGTAGTGCGGCGCCTCGAAGAGGGCGAACAGGGCGGCCGCCTGCTGGGCCAGCGAGGGCTTCTCGCTGAAATACTCGGCGGCCAGCTCGGCGAAGCCGAATTCGCCCTCGGGCGCGAATTCCCAGGCGAGGTCGAGATCCATGCCGGCGGCGAGGTCGCGAGCCTCGGCGATCAGGTCGGCGGGCGAGGGCTTCTCGAAACGCAGGACGATGTTGGCGCCCTTGACCTTGACGCGCTTGCCGGTGTCGAGCTCGACCTGCGCCGATGCTTCGGCCTCCGACAGCACGCGGCCGCCGAGGTACTTGCCGGCTTCTTCAAACAATACAAACATCCCTCGATTGTCCCACGCTGAACCCGGCGCCCCCATTCCGGGGATGCCGCGGAACCGGCCTTGCCGGGCCGCAGGCATCGCCCCCCGAGAGGGGGGGCTGGCGTAGCGACACGAAGTGCGCGGAGCCTGGGGGGAGACCAAGGCCTCGCGGAACCGGCTTTGCCGGGCCGCAGGCATCGCCCCCCGGAGAGGGGGGCTGGCGCAGCGACACGAAGTGCGCGAAGCCTGGGGGAATGCTCAGACCGGGTTGATGAAGGCCATCACGTCGTCGAGGTGGGCCTTCTCGAAGTCCGACAGGGCGTGGTCGCCGCCCTCGAGCAGCTTGATGTTGCTGTCGGGGTAGCGCGCGGACATCTCGTGCCAGTCGAGCGCCTCGTCGCCCTTGGCGATGATGGCGAACACGCGCTCGGGCCGCGTCAGCGGGCCGACTTCCATGGCGCGCAGCTCGTGGATGTACTCCGGGCGGAAGTAGAAATGCTCCGCCGGATCGTGCCAGGCGGTCTGGTCGCCGATGTAGCGCATCAGGTCGCGGGCGGGGTGCACGGCCGGATTGAGCAGCACCGCACGGCAGCGCGTCATGCCAGCGACGTAGGTGGCGTAGTAGCCGCCCAGCGACGAGCCGATCACCGCCATCGACTTGCGCGGCCAGTGGGCGATGCCCTTCATCACCATGTCGATGGCGTCGTGCGGCGACGGCGGCAGCTGCGGACACCACCATTGCAGGTTCGGATGTCGCCGCGCGACGCGGTCCGCAACGATCCGGGCCTTGGTCGAACGAGGCGAAGAGCGGAAGCCGTGCAGATAGAGCAGGTGGGTTGTTTGCGGATCCATGCGAGGTAAGGGAGGGCAGTGCGGCGGTGGAGCCTCGCTTGTCGGGAACGGGTAATTCTGCATGAGGTCTGTTCTCGCGAGGCCGCTTCCGGCACACAAAAACCGGCTGGTCGGGTTCTTCGGCAGGCCGCAGCCTGCCGTGCCCCCGGGGCGCACCGGCGTTCCGCAATTCCCTGCGCCTGGGACTTGCTGCGCATCTGCAATTCGAAAGTACTCAGGTCGAGTTCGCTTTGCTGCAAATCGCCTACGTTCCGCTTACTTGCCCGTCCGGTACACCGGCCGCAGGCCCGGAAAAAAGCGGCCCGAGTGTCGAACAAAGCCTGTTCTCGCAGATATCCCATGAACGGGGGAGGTACGCGCGGATACCCCGTGCCCGCCGAGGCTTATGCTTGGAGGAATGAACATTGAGGCTCAGGACGACACGTCGCTACGCCGCTGGGGCGTGCTCGTGGTCGAGGACGACAGTCGCGCGCGCGCCTTTTTCGAGGCGAGCGTGCAGCGCAGCCCGCGGCTTTTCTGGCTCGGCAGCGCGGGTACCGTGCAGGAAGCGCTGGGCTGGCTCTCGCGCACGACCACCATTCCCGATGTGTTGCTGGTCGACCTCGGCATGCCCGACGGCACCGGCCTCGACGTGATCCGCGAGGCCGTCGCGCGCTTTCCGGGCTGCGAGCCGCTGGTGGTGTCGGTCTTCGGCGACGAGGAAAACGTTCTCGCCAGCATCGAGGCCGGCGCCGTGGGCTACATCCACAAGGACGCCGCGCCCGAGGACATCGCGCAGACCATCGTCGAGATGAAGGCCGGCGCCTCGCCGATCTCGCCCATGATCGCGCGGCGCGTGCTTGCCAAGTACCGCAGCCTGCAGACGGCCGCACCCGCCAGCGCAGCGCCGGGCGCCGCGCCCGAGGCCGCGGCCGAGGAGGCCGACCGCGGCCTGCTCTCGGTGCGCGAGCACGAGGTTCTGACGCTGATCGCGCGCGGTTTCTCCTATGCCGAGATCGCCCGTCTCAAGGGCCTGAGCGTTCACACGGTCCAGACCCACATCAAGAATCTCTACGGAAAGCTCGCGGTGCATTCCAAGAGCGAGGCGGTCTTCGAGGCAACGCGTCTCGGCCTGCTGTCTCATCCGGGCTGAGCGCAGATGCGGCCGAACCGGGTGTCGCTGGTGATGTCGTGGCTGGCGATGCTCCTGATGGGCATCGCAGGCGTTTGTGGCCTGTTCGGCGTTTCCGGTGCGTTCGCCGCCGAGGTGCCGATCGAACTGCGCCAGGGCACGGTGACGACCACGATCGATGGCGTCACGCGCACCGAGCCCGTCGAGCTGTCCTACCACTGGGACCGGCAGCACAACGGCCGCCCCGGCACCGCCAGCTTCGACCTGCCATTCACGCTCGAGGCCGAGCCCGAGGTGCCGTGGGGCATCTTCATCCCGCGCGTGGGCAACGTCTTCGAGGTGCAGCTCAACGACACGCTGCTGCAGACCTACGGCGACATGAAGCGCAGCAACGACGCCGACTATGCCAAGGCGCCGATCTACGTCCCCGTGCCCGGCAAGCTACTGCGCAAGGGCGACAACCTTCTGCAGATCCGCCTGCACGCCGACACCGCCCGCCTCGCGGGGCTGTCGCAGGTGGTGATCGGGCCGGCCGCGACGGTGCGCAGCGAGCTCTTCGAGGGCGCCAACGCGTGGCGCTTCATCGGCTCGGTGCTGCTGATGGCCTTCAGCCTGATCGTGGGCGGCATCGCGCTGGCGCTGTGGCTCACGCAGCTCGACGTCGACGTCGACGCGGGCGGCGTGCCGCGGCGCGTGGGCATCTATCTCTGGGCCGCGCTGGCCGAGTTCTCCTGGGCCGTGCGGATGGCCGACGGGCTGGTCGCCGAGCCGCCGCTGTCCTGGGGGCCGTGGGGCGTGCTGATGGCCGCCTCCTATGCCGGCTGGGCGGCCGCCTCCATGATGTTCGTCTACCACCTCGCCGGCTGGGCGAACGAGCAGCGCCACCGCTGGGTGCGCTGGCCGGTGGCCGGCGTGGTGGTGGGAACGGTGCTGTTCAGCACGCTGTCTCTGCAGCGGGACGAGCCTGCGTGGTTGACCGCCTGGCTCGCGGTGGAGCTGGTGCTCGTCGCCGCTTTCGTCGGCGCCTTCGCCTTGGCCACGCTGCGCCACCCGAACGACGACCGCCTGCTGATGGCCGGCGCTGCGCTGCTCACGCTGGCCTTCGCCGCGCGCGACTGGCTGGTGGTCCGCCTGAGCGACGCCTATGGGGAGACCACTTGGGTGAGCTATTCGTCGGTGTTCTTCGGCGCGGTGCTGCTCCTGATCGTGCTGCGGCGCTTCCGCGCGGCGGCCCTGCAGGCGCGGGGCTCGGTTGCCGCCCTGGCCGAGCGGGTGGCGCAGCGCGAGCGCGAACTGGCGGCCACCTATGCCGAGCTGGAGGCCGCGGCGCAGGTCCAGGCGCGCACCCACGAGCGCGAGCGCATCCTGCGCGAGATGCACGACGGCGTGGGCTCGCACATCAGCTCGGCCATCCGCCAGCTGCAGTCGGGCCAGAGCAGCTCGGGCGACCTGCTGCGCACCCTGCGCGATTCGCTCGACCAGCTCAAGCTGCAGATCGATTCCATCCACCTGCCGCCGGGCGACGTGGGCGCGCTGCTCGCGGCGGCGCGCTACCGGCTGGAGCCCAGGCTGGCGTCCTCGGGCATCGAGTTCGAATGGGCGGTGGACGAGGTGGAGCCGGTGGCCGGGCTGGACGCGCACGGCATGCGGCAGCTGCAGTTCCTGCTGTTCGAATCGATCTCCAACGTGCTGCGGCACGCCGAGGCCACCGTGCTGCGCTTCGAGGCCGGCATGAAGGGCAAGACGGTGCAATTGCGGGTGATCGACAACGGCAAGGGTTTCGACGCCGCCAAGCACATGCCGCGCTCGCTGGCGGAGCGCTCCGGTGCCATCGGCGCGCGCCTGACGGTCGAAAGCCGACCGGGGCGCACGGTCGTTCAGCTCGAATTCGATTGAGGGGCCGGGCGGGGCTGGGATAATCCGCCCTCATGTCCGCCGTGTTCAATCAGCCCTCCCTGGCGCGTCGAATTGCGCCCATCTTCCAGGGCTTCGACGGCTTCCTGGCCTTTGCCGTGCTGCTGCTCGCCTTCGCCGGGCTGCTCACGATGTATTCATCGGGCTACGACCACGGAACCCGCTTCGTCGACCACGGCCGCAACATGCTGCTGGCCGGCTTCATCATGTTCGTGGTGGCGCAGGTGCCGCCGCAGCGGCTGATGCTGGCGGCGGTGCCGCTCTACACCATGGGCGTGGCGCTGCTGGTGGCGGTGGCGCTCTTCGGCATCACAAAGAAGGGCGCCCAGCGCTGGATCAACGTGGGCGTGGTGATCCAGCCCAGCGAGATCCTGAAGATCGCCATGCCGCTGATGCTGGCCTGGTGGTTCCAGCGGCGCGAGGGCCAGCTGCGGCCGCTCGACTTCGTGGTGGCGACGGTGCTGCTGGCGGTGCCGGTGGGGCTCATCATGAAGCAGCCCGACCTGGGCACTTCGCTGCTGGTGCTGGCGGCGGGGCTGTCGGTGATCTTCTTCGCCGGGCTGCCCTGGAAGCTGATCGTGCCGCCCGTGGTGATCGGCGCAGTGGCCATCACGCTGATCGTGAGCTTCGAGTCGCGGCTGTGCGCCGACGGCGTCGACTGGCGCGTGCTGCACGACTACCAGAAGCAGCGCGTGTGCACGCTGCTCGACCCCACCAAGGACCCGCTGGGCAAGGGCTTCCACATCATCCAGGGAATGATCGCCATCGGCTCGGGCGGCGTGGGCGGCAAGGGCTTCATGCAGGGCACGCAGACGCACCTCGAATTCATCCCCGAGCGCACCACCGACTTCATCTTCGCTGCCTATTCCGAGGAATTCGGGCTCATGGGCAACCTGGCGCTGATCTCGGCCTTCATCCTGCTGATCTTCCGGGGGCTGGTGATCGCGGCCAACGCGGGCACGCTGTTCTCGCGCCTGCTGGCGGGCGCCATGACGATGATCTTCTTCACCTACGCGTTCGTGAACATGGGCATGGTCAGCGGCATCCTGCCGGTGGTGGGCGTGCCGCTGCCCTTCATCAGCTACGGCGGCACGGCCATGGTGACGCTGGGGCTGGGTCTGGGGATCCTGATGTCGATCGCCAGGGCGAGGAAGCTGGCCCAGAACTGAGCCAGGCCGGGAACACCCAGGAACCGGCCTTGCCGGGCCCCTGGCGTTGGCCCCGGCAGGGGCGTGGCGAAGCGACACGAAGTGCGCGCAGCCTGGGGGCGGGCCATAGAATCCCGAAATGATCTCCCGCGAACCCACCATCGAGCGCCTCGCCACGGCGCAACAGCTCCTTCTCGCGCCGTTCGGCCTCGACGAATCGCACCTGGGCAAGGCCCTGGCCGAGATCACCGCGCACCGGGTGGACGACGCCGACCTGTACTTCCAGTACACCCGCAGCGAAGGCTGGAGCCTCGAGGAGGGCATCGTCAAGACCGGCAGCTTCAGCATCGACCAGGGCGTCGGCGTGCGCGCGGTCAGCGGCGAGAAGACCGCCTTCGCCTATTCCGACGACATTTCCGAGGCCTCGCTGCTCGACGCGGCGCGCACCGTGCGCTCCATCTCTTCCGCAGGCCGCGCCGGCAAGGTGAAGACGGCGCCCCGCAAGATCGCCTCCAGCCGCTCGCTCTACGAGGGCATCGACCCCATCGCCACGCTCGACAGCACCGCCAAGGTGAAGCTGCTCGAGAAGGTCGAGAAGCTCGCGCGCTCGCGCGATCCGCGCGTGGCGCAGGTGATGGCGGGGCTGGCCAGCGAATACGACGTGGTGCTCGTGGCCCGCGCCGACGGCACGCTGGCCGCCGACGTGCGGCCGCTGGTGCGCCTGTCGGTCACGGTGATCGCCGAGCAGAACGGCCGCCGCGAGATCGGCTCCGGCGGCGGCGGCGGGCGCTTCGGCCTGGCGTACTTCTCCGACGAGCAGATCGCCGAGTATGTCGACCATGCCGTGAAGGCGGCGCTGACCAACCTCGAGGCGCGCCCGGCCCCGGCCGGCGAAATGACCGTGGTGCTCGGCTCCGGCTGGCCCGGCATCCTGCTGCACGAAGCCATCGGCCACGGGCTGGAGGGCGACTTCAACCGCAAGGGCTCGAGCGCGTTCTCAGGCCGTATCGGCCAGCGCGTGGCGGCCAAGGGCGTGACGGTGCTCGACGACGGCACCATTGCCGACCGCCGCGGCTCGCTCAACGTCGACGACGAGGGCAACGCCAGCCAGCGCAACGTGCTGATCGAGGACGGCATCCTCAAGGGCTACATCCAGGACGCGCTCAACGCGCGCCTCATGAAGGTCAAGCCTACCGGCAACGGCCGCCGCGAGAGCTACGCCCACGTGCCGATGCCGCGCATGACCAACACCTACATGCTCGGCGGCGACAAGGAACCCGACGAGATCGTCGCCAGCATCAAGAAGGGCCTGTACGCCACCAACTTCGGCGGCGGCCAGGTCGACATCACCAGCGGCAAGTTCGTGTTCTCTGCCAGCGAGGCCTACTGGGTCGAGAACGGCAAGATCCAGTACCCGGTGAAGGGCGCGACCATCGTGGGCAACGGCCCCGACGCACTCACCCGCGTGACCATGATCGGCAACGACATGGCGCTCGACTCGGGCGTGGGCACCTGCGGCAAGGAAGGCCAGAGCGTGCCCGTGGGCGTGGGCCAGCCCACCCTGCGCATCGACGGCCTGACTGTAGGTGGAACGGCTTAGGACTTTCGGCACTTGTCGGCTGTTTCCTCCGGTTGCTAAGCTGCGCTCCTTTTGCCGACAACGAATCAAGGAGCATCTCGATGGGGAACAGGATCAACTCGCCCGCCGTTCTGTGGGCCGTGACCGCCGTGGTGGCGCTGGCCACTGCCGGTTGCGCATCCCGCGGCGGATCGTCGGGTAGCCAGCCCGCGGCGGCGCCCGCACCTGCCGCAGCTGCTCCGGCACCCGCGGCGCGCGGCGGCGCCAAGCCGGGCATGGACGCCCAGGGCAACGTGGTCGACTCGTCCAAGGTCGAGGCCGGCAGCGGCCGCACCGTGAAGGGCCTGAACGGCTACGAAGGCGAGATCACCGGCAACCCGGCCCGCAACAGCAAGTTCGCGCGGCTGCAGATCGGCATGAGCGCCAAACAGGTCACCGACCTCGCCGGACCGCCGACGGACCAGGGCGCATATGTAACCGGCAAGGCCTTCATTCCCTTCTATTTCGGCAGCGACCGCCATCGCTTCGAGATGACCTACAAGGGCCAGGGACGCCTGATCTTCGCGGGCGGCGGCATGGGAGATTTCTCTTCCGGCAACCTGATCTGGATCATCCACAACCCCAACGAATCGGGCTACCGGTAAACAACAGCAGGCCCGGTCGCTTGACCGGGTTTTGCTTTTCCGTGCTACATTGCCAACCCATGTCCGCTGTCCGCGCCTACTTTTTTGCCTACTTTTGGTTCCCGGTTTCCGGCGGACGAGAGGCGAGCGCGTAAAAAGCACACACGAATACCCTCCCAGAACCGCCGGTGGCCCCAAGCCCCGGCGGTTTTTTCTTGGCCTATCGATTCCCACTCCAGCACAAAAGGAAGAAGCACCATGAGCACGAACATCCCCACCGCCAGCGAGAGCTGGTATGCGCGCGTCGAAAAAACCAGCAAGACCGACGACGAACGCATCAAGGACATCAACGTGCTCCCGCCTCCCGAACACCTCATCCGCTTCTTCCCCATCCGCGGCACCGCGGTCGAGACGCTGATCGAGGACACCCGCCAGCGCATCCACAACATCATGGCCGGCAAGGACGACCGGCTGCTGGTGATCATGGGCCCGTGCTCGATCCACGACCCGGCCGCAGCGCTCGAATACGCCCGCCGCCTCAAGGCCGAGCGCGAGAAGTACGCCGGCACGCTGGAGATCGTGATGCGCGTGTATTTCGAGAAGCCGCGCACCACGGTCGGCTGGAAGGGCCTCATCAACGACCCGTATCTGGACGAGAGCTTCCGCATCGACGAGGGTCTTCGCATCGCGCGCCAGCTGCTGATCGACATCAACCGCATGGGCCTGCCGGCGGGCAGCGAGTTCCTCGACGTGATCTCGCCGCAGTACATTGGCGACCTGATCTCCTGGGGCGCCATCGGCGCGCGCACCACCGAAAGCCAGGTGCACCGCGAACTGGCCTCGGGCCTGTCGGCGCCCATCGGCTTCAAGAACGGCACGGACGGCAACATCCGCATCGCCACCGACGCCATCCAGGCGGCTGCGCGCGGCCATCACTTCCTCTCGGTGCACAAGAACGGCCAGGTCGCGATCGTGCAGACCAACGGCAACCGCGACTGCCACGTGATCCTGCGCGGCGGCAAGGCGCCCAACTACGACGCAGCCAGCGTCGAGGCCGCCTGCAAGGACCTGGAGGCCGCCAAGCTGCCGCCTACGCTGATGGTCGACTGCAGCCACGCCAACAGCTCCAAGCAGCACCAGAAGCAGATCGACGTGGCGAAGGACATCGCCGCGCAGATCGCGGACGGCTCCAAGCGCGTCTTCGGCGTGATGGTCGAGAGCCACCTGCAGTCGGGCGCCCAGAAGTTCACGCCCGGCAAGGACCAGCTCGCGGGCCTCGAATACGGCAAGAGCATCACCGACGCCTGCCTGGGCTGGGAAGACTCGGTGCAGGTGCTGGACACGCTCTCGCAAGCGGTCAAGCGCCGCCGGGGCTGAGCAGGCGCTAGAGCAATCCGGCCAGGTCGGGCCAGTGGTGCCGCATCGACGCAGCCTCGTCGCTGTCGGGCGGCACCAGGGAAAAATCGGCGAAATCGAAGCCCGGACCGACCATGCAGGCGACCAGCGTGTAGTCGCCCGAACTGTGGCTCTGGATCGGCTGCGCCGCCTGCCACTGGCCGGCGGGCACCACGTGCTGCGGGCGAGTGCCGTGGATGTCGACCGGGCCCAGTCGCGTGTGGGCCGGCGCGGTCCGCATCGCGGCGTCGCAGGTCCACAGCGCGAGCGGCACACCTTCAAGGTGCACCCAGACTTCGTCGGACAGCACCCGGTGCCAGCGCGAATGCTGGCCCGCCTCGAGCAGGTAGTAGATGCTGGTCAGCGCGCTGCGCGGCGGACGCCCGTCGGCCGGGGTGACGCTCGACGCGGAGCGGAACACCTCGCCGTACCAGCCGCCTTCGGGGTGCGGCTGCAGCTTCAGCGTCTCGATCAGTTCGCGGGCACGGGCGGCGGACATGGCGGTCATGATGCCGCCGTCGCGCGCAGGGCGGCAAGCAGTTTGTCGTGCACGCCGCCGAAGCCGCCGTTGCTCATGCAGACGATGTGATCGCCCGGCCGGACCGCGGCGACGACCTGCTTCACCAGCGGCTCGATGGCCCCGGCGACCTGCGCGCGCTCACCCATCGGCGCGAGCGCGGCGGCCACGTCCCAGTCGAGTCCGGCCGTGTGGCAGAACGACAGGTCGGCCGATTCCAGGCTCCACGGCAGCTGCGCCGCCATGACGCCCAGCTTCATCGTGTTGCTGCGCGGCTCGAAGGCGGCGAGGATGCGCTCACTTTGCCGGCCAGCGTCGTCCAGCTTCTTGCGCAGGCCGTCGAGCGTGGTGCGGATCGCGGTGGGGTGGTGGGCGAAGTCGTCGTAGACCGTGATCGCGCCGCCGTCGCGTTCGACCGTGCCGCGCAGTTCCATGCGCCGGCGCACATTGCGGAAACTGCCGAGCGCCCGCGCCGCATCGGCCGGCGCCACGCCCACATGTTCGGCCGCGGCGATGGCTGCCAGCGCATTCATCTGGTTGTGCAGGCCGGAGAGTTCCCATTCGACTCGGCCGACCGTCTCGCCGCGCAGCAGCACGTCGAAGGCGTCGTGCGTGCCGCGGGCCTGCCATTTGCCGCCGGAGCCGAAGCGCGCAAGTTCGCTCCAGCAGCCCCGGGCCAGCACGCGCTGCAGGCTTTCCTCGGTGGCGTTCACCACCAGCCGGCCCGTGCCGGGCACTGTGCGCACGAGGTGGTGAAACTGGCGTTCGATGGCGGCGAGGTCGTCGAAGATGTCCGCGTGATCGAACTCCAGGTTGTTCAGCACAGCGGTGCGCGGCCGGTAGTGCACGAACTTGCTGCGCTTGTCGAAGAAGGCCGTGTCGTACTCGTCGGCCTCGATCACGAAGGCGGGGCCGTCGCCCAGCCGGGCCGAGACGCCGAAGTCCAGCGGCACACCGCCGACCAGGAAGCCGGGGGCCTTGCCGCCTTTTTCAAGGATCCAGGCGAGCATCGAGGTGGTCGTCGTCTTGCCATGGGTGCCGGCCACCGCCAGCACATGGCGGCCCAGCAGAACATGCTCGGCCAGCCACTGCGGGCCGCTGGTGTAGGGCTTGCCGGCGTCGAGGATGGCCTCCATCAGCGGAAACTTGGGGCTCCCGTCAGCCAGCCGCGCGCGGGACACCACGTTGCCGACCACGAACATGTCGGGGGCGAGAGAGAGCTGGTCGGCGCCGAAGCCTTCGATCAGGTCGATGCCGAGGGCGCGCAACTGGTCGCTCATCGGGGGATACACGCCGGCGTCGCAGCCCGTAACCCGATGGCCGGCTTCGCGCGCGAGGGCGGCCACTCCGCCCATGAAAGTGCCGCAGATACCCAGGATATGAATGTGCATCGGTCGATTCTAGGTAAGCGGTGCAGGCGGCCCCCGGCCGGGCTGCGCGTTTGTCCCGCACGCCGTACTGATGTTCATGTGAGGGGCGCCCACTGCGGGCAAAATGCCCCGATGGACACGTCCAAGCGCGAAATCGCCGCCGCAGCAGCCCGCCTCGTCGTGGAGGAGGGGCTCGAGTACGGCCCGGCCAAGCGCCGGGCATTGCGCGACCTGGGCCTCTCGACGCGCACTGCGCTGCCGAACAACGACGAGGTCGAGGCCGAGGTCCGCGAGTACATCGAACTCTTCTGCGCCGACACCCAGCCGCAGGAATTGCATGCATTGCGCATGCTCGCGCTCGAATGGATGGAGCGGATGGCCGTCTTCCGGCCCCATGTGGGCGGTGCGGTGTGGCACGGAACGGCGACGCGGCTGTCGGATATTTACATCCAGTTGTTCTGCGATGATTCCAAATCGGCGGAGATAGCGCTGATCGATCATCACGTGGACTACGAGCCGCGCATGGTGACCGGCTTCCACGGCGAGCAGGTCGAGGCCCTGAGCGTGCATGCACCCAGCCGCCTGCTCGGAGAGGAGATCGGCGTGCACCTGCTGGTGTATGACCTCGACGACCTGCGCGGCGCCCTCAAGCCCGATGCCCAGGGGCGTGTGCCGCGCGGCGATCTGCCTGCATTGCGTCGACTGATTGAACGAGAAAAGGACAAGTGAATGACTTCTTCGCCCACCCGACGCGGCATGCTCTATGCCGGCGTGGGGGGGGGGGGGGGGGGGGGGGGGGGGGGGGGGGGGGGGGGGGGGGGGGGGGGG